>NZ_JBICWT010000003.1:0-264574 GCF_043199955.1 Streptomyces sp. NPDC048514
ACCCACCACCACAACCACCACCACCATCATCTTCCTCATAACCCACCCAACGACACACAACCCAAACAGTTCGCCCACCAACCACCACCACACCCCACCCCCACCCAAACAGACCCCCCCACACCACACCCTCCCCCCGGCACCACTAGCGCATCGGCAT
Organism: Streptomyces sp. NPDC048514; assembly: GCF_043199955.1. Classification (NCBI taxonomy): domain Bacteria; kingdom Bacillati; phylum Actinomycetota; class Actinomycetes; order Kitasatosporales; family Streptomycetaceae; genus Streptomyces; species Streptomyces sp. NPDC048514. The sequence goes on from NZ_JBICWT010000003.1 coordinate 161, forward strand.
GCGGAGCCACGCCTACCCGGTAGTGGTCACTGTCCGGTGGGTCGCAGTGGTGCAGCTCCCGTCAGCCGGCACCGACCAGCCCCTCTCCCTGTGTCTCCTGCGCAGAGACCAGCCCAGCGGCGTCCGAGCGCCTTGCCCGGTGGCGGCCCGGGGCGATTCCGTACTTCCGCTTGAACGCCCTGTCGAAGGCGAACTCCGAGGCATAACCGGTCCGCTGGGCGACCACCCGCAGCGGCTGGTCGCCCTCGCGCAGCAGCTGGCCGGCCAGGGTCAGCCGCCACCAGGTCAGATGGCCGGGCGGTGGCTCGCCGACGAAGGCGGTGAACCGTTTCGCGAACGCCGCCCTGGACAGGCCTGCCATCACACCCAGCTCCTCCACCGTCCATGGACGGGCCGGCTCGTGGTGGATCGCGCTCAGCGCCCGCCCGATGGCGGGGTCGTGCAACGCCGCCGCTCAGCCGGCCGTGGGCTGGGCGTGTTCGGCGTACCAGGCCCGCAGGATGTACAGCAGCGCGGTGTCGAGCAGTCCAGTGGTGGCGCGGCCGCGTCGGACCGGGCCTCCTGCGTCTCGATGCGCAGCAGCTCCAGCACCCCGCCCAACGGCCGGCCCTGGCTGGGCAGCCGGACCAGGCCCGGAAGGAGAGGTCAGCAGCGGGTGCGGGCGGGACCGGTGCAGCTGATAGGCGCCGCACAGCATCAGCGTCCCCGGCGTCGGGTCGTCGGTGGTGACCGGTCCGACGGCCAGGACCCGTCCGTGTTCGGGACCACGACGGTCCGTGAGTCGGCAGGATCCTGCTCACACGTCGGGCAGGGAGCCGGGGGTGCGACCGAACGCGCGGCGGAAGACGTTGATGAAGGTGCTGGCGGATGACCAACCGCATCGGTGGGCGACGGCGGTGACGGGAGTGTGGTCGGCCAGGAGGATCAGTGCGTGGTGGAGCCTGATCTGGGTGCGCCATCGGGGGTAGGTGAGGCCGAGTTCGTCGTGGAGGTGGCGGGAGAGCGTGCGGGCGCTGGCGCCGATCTGTCGGCCGAGTTCGTCGAGGGAACGGTTGTCCGCCGGGTCGGAGCACAGGATGTCGTGCAGTTGCCGCAGCAGGGGGCCGGTGGGTGTCGGCAGGTGCAGGGGCTGCTCGGGGGAGATTGTGAGCCGGTCGAGCATGACGGCGCGTAGACGCAGGCGGGGCGGACTGTCGTCCTCGGGGGCGCGGGTGTAGGCGATGATGAGTTCGCGCAGGAGGGGACTGACCGCGAGGACGGCCGGCTTGTCGAAGCCGAGGGGGTTTTCCGTGGCGGGCAGGCCGACGAGGTGGAGATCGAGTTCGCCGTGGGCCTGGTGGCGGTGGACAGTTCCGGCGGGGATCCAGAGCGCGCGGGTGGCTGGAGCGACCCAGGAGCCGGCGTCGGTGGTCACGGCGACGGTGCCCTGGCCGGCGTAGACGATCTGGTGGTCGTCATGGCGGTGAGCATCGATCTCGCCGCCGGACGACAGACGCTGGGTCCGGGTGGGTGCGACGGGAGTGTGGCGGATCTTCTGCATCACTTGGCAATCTATCGAAAGCGCGACAGTGACCGTCTCTCCCAGCATGGACGGGTGCGAAGGAACACATCAATCTCTCTGCTGGCCGTGGGCCATGCGTGCGTCGACGTCTACCAGGGCGCCGTCGCGGCGCTGGTCCCGTTCTTCGTGGCCGAACGGGACTACAGCTATGCCGTGGCCTCCGGCATCGTCCTGGCCGCGTCCCTCCTGTCCTCGGTGGCCCAGCCGGTGTTCGGCGCACTCACCGACCGGTGGGCGATGCCGTGGCTGCTGCCCGTCAGCACCCTGCTGGGCGGTGCGGGCATCGCCCTGAGCGGCCTGAGCGCGTCCTACGGACTCACCCTGGTCTTCGTCGCGATCTCCGGGATCGGTGTCGCGGCCTATCACCCGGAATCCGCCCGCGCGGCCCGGCTGGCCAGCCGGGGCAGCCACAGCGCGATGAGCTGGTTCTCCCTGGGCGGCAACATCGGCTTCGCACTTGCTCCCATCATGGTGTCGGTCGTGGTCGGGCACGGCTCCCTGCGCGCGACACCGGTCCTGGTCCTGCCCGCACTCGCCGGAGTCGCCGTGTGCGTACCAGTGCTCCGGATACTCGGCCGGCGCCAGGCCAGCACCTCCACGATGTCGGCGGGCGCAGGCGCCGACGACGTGGCGTCGTTCGTGAGGCTGTCCTTTGCGGTGGTCTTCCGTTCCATCGCCTTCACCGGCCTGAGCACCTTCATCTCGCTCTACGCCCAGCAGCGCGCGCACGGCAGTGCCACCGCAGGGACCATCGCCCTGTTCCTGCTGTTCCTGGGCGGCGCCGTCGGCTCGGTCCTGGGCGGCGCCCTGGCCAACCGCTACGGCCGCGTCCGCGTCGCCCGCTGGTCCTACCTGCTCTCGATCGCCGCCGTCACCGGAGTGATCTACACGCCCGGACCGGCCATGTCACTTTTCGTGGCCCTCACCGCTGCCGGCCTGTACGTCCCCTTCTCCCTCCAAGTCACCCTCGGACAGGACTATCTGCCCTCCCGTATCGGCACCGCCAGCGGCGTCACCCTCGGCCTCACCGTCAGCGTCGGCGGCCTGACCAGTCCCCTGCTCGGACGCCTGGCCGACTCCACCTCACTGCGGACAGCCCTGACACCCCTGATCACCATGCCCGCCCTGAGCTGGCTGCTCCTGCGCGCCCTGCCCGAACCCGCCGTCCTCAAGCCCCAACCCACCGCACCGGCACCACAAGACGCATAACGCCGCACCCACGAACAGCCACACGGAACTCCTGACGCGGAAGATCCCCCGAACCACAGACCAGGGCTACCCGCGTGGAACAGCGGATGAGGTCAGGGGGGCGTGAGGGTGTCGACTTCTGCGGCGAGGTCGGCGTGGGCGGTGGTCAGATGGGGGCGGGTGGCGTAGAGGGGGCCGATGAGCTCGGCGGGGTCGTCCTGGGCGAGGGCTGCGTGAAGCCGGCTCAGCGGGTGGTGGGCCGCGGCGGGCAGGTCGGTGAGGGCGGTGATCTGGCCGGCGATGCGGCGCAGGTCGGCTGCGTTGCGGCGGGCCCAGGTGGCGGTGGTGCGTTCGGCGGCGCGGCGTTCACGGGTGGCCTGGACGCGCTGCTCGCCGGTGGTCCCGGCCGGACCGGGGCGGCCGCGCAGGTAGCGGCGTTCGGCGGCCTGGCGGCTGGCGACGCCGAGGGGGTGGGCGAGGTCGGCCCAGCTGGCGCCCGCGTGGCGGGCGGTTTCGATCAGGCCGGATTCCCATCCGGCCAGCTGCTCGCGTACCTGCCGCAGCAGCAGGAGCGAGGCCAGGGCCTGCTGCGGGCCGACGTCGTGGGTCTCAGCAGTACCGGAGGCCTCGTGCCGGGCCGCGTGCAGGGCGTCATCTATGGCTTTAAGGGCCGCCGCGGCGGCGAGGAACGAGGCCGGGCCTTGCGTGTCGGCGCTGGACGACGCCGGCTGGTCGGCTGCGGTCATGGGCACCTCCCTCTCCTTGTCATCGGATGGACGACATCCCGCTTGTCATCCATTGGATGACATGTTACAACGGTTCCAGTGAAGCGCATTGGCAGCAACTGCCCAAACCTGCTGGAGGTGTTTTCACGATGTTGATGCGCACTGACCCCTTCCGTGAGCTGGACCGGCTGGCACAGCAGCTGATGGGACCGGGCACCTGGTCAAGGCCGTCTGCGATGCCGATGGACGCCTACCGCGAGGGCGACGAGTACGTGGTGGCCTTCGACCTCCCGGGCGTCAGCGCGGACGCGATCGACATCGACGTCGAGCGGAACATGCTGACGGTCAAGGCCGAGCGCCGGCCGGTGGCGAAGGCCGACGACGTGCAGATGGAGCTGTCCGAGCGGCCGCTGGGCGTCTTCTCCCGCCAGATCGCACTCGCCGACACCCTCGACACCGAGCACATCCAGGCCGACTACGACGCGGGCGTGCTCACCCTGCGCATCCCGATCGCCGAGCGCGCCAAGCCGCGCAAGATCTCCATCGGCGTCGGATCCGGCCGCAAGGAGATCTCCGGCTGAGCCGGACAGCCGAACGCCGACCAGCGGTGGAGGACGGGACCTGATCCCTCTCCCGTCCTCCGCGCCCCATGGACCGAGGAAGGGGCGCGGCCGACGTGAGTGCGCGACGGGAAGCGTTCCTCGACCAGGTGGAGGGCACGCGGCGAATACATCTCCTCGCAAGAGGCCGAGCGCGTGGACCGCGTGGTGCCCGCCCCGCCGGGCGCACACCTGGTCGGCGAGGTACGCACCCAGCGGCACCGCGTCCGCCGGAGGACTTCGCCTGACTCCGGGCTACGACCCCTCTTCGGCCACCCCCACCCCACCTTCCTCTTCGGCCACTCCCACCCCACCTGACCACCCACCCTCGGTGACCGCACACCGGCCACCACGACCCTGGTGACAGAAAGGCAATCACCGCAGTGAAGCCCGACCAGAGCGCACCCCTCCAGCAGCCCTGCACAAGGGCGTACGAGCAGATGCTGGAAAAGGTCCGCTACGACGGCGCCTACCCCACCCGAGAGAAGGCCGAGGAAGTCGTCCGCCTCGTCCTCGCGGGACTGGGACGCCAGCTGACCGGCGACGAACGCGTCGAACTGGCCCCCCGCCTCCCCCTCGAAGCCGCACGCATCCTCACCGCGCAGATCCCAGACACCCAGCCGCTGACCGGCCCGGCCTTCGTCAAGGACCTCGCCGCCCGCACCGGCGCCTCCCTGGCCACCACCCGCTGGGACACCGGAACCGTCTTCTCCGCCGTCGCGGCCTACGCCGGCCCCGACCTCATCACCCGCATCCTGCACAAACTCCCCTCCGGCTACTCGCTGCTGTTCGGCCGCGCCCAGCTCACCACCGCCGCGTAGCCGCCGACATGCGTGCTCGGACGCGACCGCCGCGACGCGGTCCGCCCTGCGCCTCGAGGCCCATTAGGTGATCACCGCCGCCCGCTCGACCGCCGGCACCGACGAGTCGGCACGCCCGGCATGAGCCACGCCAACGTCACCCCACCCTCCCCCGCCCCTCGTCCGTCGATCCGCATGCAGACCTCCACGCGGGCGTACCGCTTGGCCATCCAACGGGCGGCCCCGGCGCGCAGGCCGGAGGTTGTGCGGGTGCCGGACTTGCTTGCGCTGTCGTCGGCCAGGGCCTGTCCGCCACGAGGTCCCGTGGGCCTTGTCGGCGTGGACCGTGTCGTCCCGGTGGAGCAGGCCGGGGGGTGATCGGGAGGACCGACGGACGGTTGCGGGGGGTGGTGGTCTGCTGTGCTCGGTGGAGATCGAACACGTCGTGCTCGCGTGTTCCGCAGTGCCCTGCCGGTCGCAATGTGGAGTAGTGATTACTCCGAACCGTGCGGGGCCGGTGCATGTCCTCTTGAGGGAAGATCGCGTTTCCCGTACAAAGAGTAGTAGTCATGGCATTTCCCCCTGCGCCGGCGGCCGGCTCGCGGACCGCTGCGGCGAACGCGGACGCGGCCGGCACCGCGCGCGTGACGGCCTCCGGGCACCGGGACCGGCGGGCGCGGCGCGTCCCGACTGCCGTGCTCGGCGTCAGCCTGCTGGCGGGCCTGGCCGCATTCGGTTCCCAGCACGCCGCCTACGCGGCGCCGCAGCGTGCCGCGGCGTCCACGATGCCTGCGGTTCACAGCGCTCATGCGGTAGCCGCTTCGACGACGGCCAACCAGGTCCGGCTGCCCGCCCCCGGCCCCCACACGACCCTTATCGGGACCGGCAAGACGGGACGGTCACTCGGCGGCCTTCTTCGACGCCCACACCAGCGCGCAGAAGACGGTCAAGGACTACACGGCCAGGCTGAAGGCGGCGGGCTACTCCGTGTCCCAGGGCCGCCAGGACGGTGAGCCGATCAGCAACGTCTACAACGCCACGAAGCAGGGCGTGAAGCTGATCCTGGAGGCACGGCAGACCTTCACCGCCGACACCGTTCTCGTCGTCCAGGTGCAAGCCGGCCACCCGGTACTCCCCAAGGCCCCGTCGTCGGGCGGCTTCGAGAAGAGGGTGCCCACGAGCAGTCAGGTGGTCCTCATGGCCGCCGGAAAGAACGACGGCGACACCCCCCGGGCCTTCTTCAACCTGAACCCCATCAGCTCGTTCAACGACTGCATCGGCGCGTTCAAGCACGCCGGATACACCGTGAAGCAGGCCACCCAGGACGGCGAGCCGATCGCAAACGTCTACCGCGCCACCAAAGCGGCCAAGTCCTTCACCTTCGAACGGACCGTCCTCTACAGCCTCTTCGGAGACATGATCATCGCCACCCCGTAACGACAAACCGGTCACGCGGAATACGACCGGACACACCCCACCCGGCCCCGCGCGACACCAGCTTCGGCGCACCCGTCCTGCATGCGGGACGGGTGCGCCGGCGTACCGCGTACGCTCGCAGCCCAGGTCCCCGAGCGTCACCGCCTTCGCAGCAATGCCGGCTCCGGCCCCTGGCAGGCGAGAGCGGACCCCACCTACGCCAAGGGCTGTCGCCCGGGGGTGAGGCAACAGTGCACCGGCCGTGTCCGATGGCCGCTCTCCGGGACGTGGAACCGCCCCCAGCAGCCGAATTACCGCGCAACCGCCGGGCGGAAGGCGCTGCACTCGCCCGTGCGCTCGCAACCGGGGCACCGCTGTGTCCCTGGCCCGCATGACAGGTGAAGCCTCGGATGAGCCACCTATACTGGCCCGCAGCAGCACAGGGGGAAGGGGACTGCGGGTGGACTGGTTCTGGTGGGTGCTCATCGTCTTCTGGACGGGCGGCTTCGCCTGGGCAGCCGACAACGTCCGCACCGCACTGCGCAATCGGCATGAGCGCAAGTTGCAGCTGCTGGAGGCAGCGAGGCAGGAACGTTTGGCCGTAGAAGCGGCGAAGAGGTCCCCTGAGCCAGTGTGTGGATGCACGCACCATCTCGCCAAGCACGACAAGCAAGGCCGGTGTCACGAACGCGTCGAGGTACCGACGGCCTGGGACGAGAAGAAGCAGCCACTGCGTTACGAAGCCGGCCAGTGCAACTGCCAGCAGTATGTGGGGCCGCAGCCTCTTTCGCAGGTGTTCGCCGAGGAACTGACCGACCGCGCCTGATCAGGACGGAAAAGCAGTACGGCCAGTCCCTTCTCCGCGTGCTGATGTAGGTCGTCCCAGGCCCTCAGACCTGGAGTGGTACCGGATGCACTTCGTCCGCGCGGTGCCCGGCGCGCTCGTGGACGCGTTGGACGGCCTCGGCGGAGGGTGCCTCGGAGAGGCAGTAGACGAGACCGGACTCGGGGTCCGCCCAGGCATGCTCGAAGTGCACGGACTCCTCCTCCTCGACGGCGAGGTCGGCCTGGTGCGCTTCCAGCAGTTGATCCGCTGTGATGCCGTGCATGTCGCGGTGTACGTCCATGAACTTAGCCATGGGCCCACACCTCCTTTTCACTACCACCGGTGCTTTCCACCTGCTCACCTCCATGCTGCGCCCGGCGGGCGGGCGGGGCATCCGGTACGGCACGCGCGTGCCGGTCAGCCGCCCTGGCAGTGCTGACCAGGCCCGCAGCCGCCATCCGAGTCGCAGCCGCACGCACCGCGTGTTCTCCACGAAGGCCGACGCCTCCGAGGGCGGCGGACTGTACCGCTCGGCGATCATCGCCCGGCTCACCGCAGTCGCCCGCCGTATCCCGGACCGCATCACGCCGCTCGGTGACGAGCGTGATACCGAGCGGCACCTCGGCGCCGCGGACGAGCTGGTGGCCCACGGTCTGGCCGACGACGTCCGGAATGGACGGCGCACTTCGCCGCTGCCGAGCACGCCGGTGCCCGCGCGGTTACCGCCCGCGACCACGCCAGGTTCGGCCGGCAGCGCAAGCCCGCGAGCGTCCACTTCATCTACGCCCTTGCCCTGCGCGAGCCGGGGTTCGAGCGGGTGCGCGTCATGGACCAGGTCGGACTGGCCGCCGCGCTGTTCACCGAGGGAGACCCGTTAGGTGCACCGACCTGCTGCGCCGCTGTGCGGAGGAGGCGCCTTCGCTCCCGGTGACGCTCGATGGGCTCCGTCAAAGGCATCGCGTGGCAGCTCAGGCGAGGGTCATGTTCGTCTCCCAAGTCCGGCGCAACCTCAACGGGGATCAGTCGCGATACCCCGAAGATCCCCGTGCGCCGCCCGCGGATCCGCCAGGAGATCGGCACGACATCCAAGAAGCCCTCCTCACTGTGGGGCGCAGCATCACCTGCTGGCGTGGGCTCATGAACCACCATGCGTGAGGCCAAGCGACAGCGGCTGTCTAATGCGAGACCTGCCGCTCGTCGGCCTTGAGGCCGCGGAGTGTCCAAAGTCCGTACAGAGCCAACAACGGTTTGACGACCATCCACTCGCCAGGGCGGTAGTCCTCCGCGCGCACCAGCCTCTCTGCAAGATCGGGGCGCTGCCGCCGCAAGTACGCACGGGCCTTGAGCGCATGAGCTGGCTGGGAGGCGATCTTGATGCGATCCACGTCCTCAAGCAGTGGGATCACGTCCGTGATGTTCTCCCAGGTCGTCGTGCTTTGTTCTTCGAGGAGCACCGTGCCGTCGAACTCAAGCACCGACTTCGCGTAGTCAGCCATCAACTGAGCCTCCGTGGCGCCGCCGCTGATCGCACCGCCGCTGACGCTCACTAGCATCACGCTTCATGATCGCAGTGGTCGTCACCATCGGGCTGGCCTTCGCCGGCTACGTCGTCACCTACCTCAACGGATTGCGCCTGTCGCAGCGCCATGAACGCCTAGCTCGCGTAAATCGCCAGCTCAGCGACTTCTATGGCCCCCTGTTCGCCCTCACCGAAGCCAACAGCCGCATCTTCGGTGCGTTCATGGAGCGCAATGCTCGCCCTGACGGTAAATCACCCTTCGCTCAAGAGACGCCACCCACCGAAGAGGAGCTCGCCGAGTGGCGGCTGTGGGTCATGACCGTCTTCCTCCCGAACATCCAGGCCATGCGCAACCTCGTCATCAAGCACGCCGACCTTTTGAGCGAACCAGAGATGCCGCCACTCCTGCTTCAGCTGTGCGCACACGTATCGGGCTACGAGATCACAGCCGCCCGATGGGGACAGGGCAGCGACGACCAGCACCTCTCAGTCGTACCGTTCCCCAGCGAGGAGATTGCCGCGTACGCACGCAAGGGGTTCGCCCAGCTGAAGAGGGAACAGGCCCGCCTGCTGGGGCAACGGCGCGACATCTAACGCAAGGAGATGACCTCCAAAGGTCATCTCCTTTGACTGAGGCCGTCAGCTGTGATGGGGACCATTCAGTGCGGCTGATCAGGGGGATCCGGGTAGCAGTGGGCGCATGAAGGTGCGGTCGTAACGCAGCACGCAACCACTTTCATCCCTGATGCGGTCCGCATCGATGAACTCGGGGTCCTTGCCGAACAGCGCTCGATACTCCTCGTACGCGGCGAGGCTGGGGAAGCTGAACAAAGCGATCGCCTTGTCGCTGGCGCCCTCTGCAGGCAGGAAGTAGCCGTGGTGTGTGCCACCATGCCGGTCGACCAGCTCCATCCAGCGGCGCCCAAAGCTCTCGAACGACTCGATCTTCGCCGGATCGATCACGTACTCCACCACGCAAGTAATCACTCTCCGAGGCTAACGCCGTCCCGCTCCGTCCGCTGCGCACCGTCGTCTGACGGCCCGTCCGGGTGGCCTCCAGTCCCTGAGGCTTGTCGCGGGCCAGGCAGGCCAGAAAGAGGCGTAGCGGTCCTCCTGTCTGCGGTCCTCCGGTGACGGGTTGTCACCGGAGGACCGAGCGTGCAGGGGTCAGCGTCTACGGGTCCAGCCGGCACCGATTCCGGCCACATGCAGGGCCAGCGCCGTCAGCCCCAGCAGCATGACGTTCGTCGAAGAAAACGCATCGTTGGTACTGATATCAGCCGCGTTGATCAAGAACGAAACGAAGAACAGTACTGCCGCGACTATGCCGAGCATGACGAGCTCCTCTCAGAAGGGGGTGAGGCCCGTATGCCCGGCTATCGCGCTCGCAGACGCGAGATGCCGCCCGGATCATGCCCGGCGGGAAGGCGGGGCGGCCAGTACGCCCGACGTCGACGTCCTGCAGGCACCCGCGCGCCCTGCCGGCGATTCTGCGCATGCCGCTGCGTGTCCGGGTGAGCAACCGGGAAGTGTCCGCAATCATGTCCATCGTCTCGCCGAACTGATCAAGGAGGCAGTGGCTGGACGGTTCCCACTCGCCGTCCGGCGCGTGCCGATCCGCCATCTCACGGCACCGAGTGAGGAACTCGGCGCTTATACATCAACCCCCAAGCCAGTGGCCACAGCTCGGTTAGCGAATGCGAGAAGGAGACTCCGGTCGATTGCGATCTACACGATGGCACGGCACCGAAGCTACGGACGAACTGCGCCTGTGCGGTGGCTGCCAGCGATCAACCTGCATGAGATGGAGCACGGAGCAGACATGGTTGCGATACGCCGAGCGGAGGTACGGCATGCCTGACACGCCAAGTTGCTCTGCTGTGACTGATCGTCACATTCAAGGAGATCCCGGCAAGACACGAGCATCAATGTCAACTCCTGTATCCATCGAGGCATACTTTCTTATCCATCGGTCCAGTTGAGGCGCAGGTTGTGCTGTGCGGCTCCCCCCTCCTTGCTGTGGCACGTTGTCGACGTCGGCACCCCCGTGGCGTGCAGCGCCGGTCGCCAGTAGTCGGCTGCACTTGCCGTGGTCGTAGCCGCGGTCCGCAAGGAGGGCATCCGGTCGGCGTCTGGGACGGCCGACGGCGCCGGCAACGGCCGGGACGCCGACGACAGCGAGCAGGTCCGGCATGAGCGAAGCGCGGCCTGGCGCCATGGGCGGTCCTCTGAGATCCGCAACGGCGCGATCCGGGCGGACGTGACGCTCCGCCCTGCCGCCGAGACACGACGCACGCCGCCAATCTCCCGCGCCGGCGCTCTGTGACCTACGCGGGGCATCGGGCGCCCCTCACCCACCTCGTCGGACGCACAGGCAGCCCGGCCAGCAGATCACCATGCACGAGGACCGCACCCGGGCCGGCACCGCAGTCGTCCTGGAGGTACCACCCCGCCACAGCCAAGTACGCGGGATGCCGTGACTGGCTCACAGCCTTCCCGCTGGTGGACGTGTCTCCGTACTCCACCCCCGTGCCGGGGGCGATGCGCAAGGCGCGTGTGACTGATCGTAGTTACATGCACAACGTTCGTTTCCATGGTTGCAACGCCGACGTAAGATGCGGCCGAAGGAAGCTCGATCGCTGCCCCATCAGGAGTTCATCGTTGGAGCCATTCAATCCACCCCTGTCCGCGGCTCCTCAGCGCCTGGACGCAGTCATCGACGAGCACGGGTTGAGCAGAGCGCAGCCAGGGGTACCGGTTCCTCCGCGAGACGGGGGACCTGACCGATGAGCGCCCGGGCAATGAGGTCTTTGCTCGCAAGTCTCGGCCGCGAGGCAGCCAAGTCAGTCCAACGACCGGCGGAGCCAAGGGTGGTCATGGCAGAGTTCTGTCGAGCCATGAGCGCCCGCAAAGGCCGTCCGATCCAGCTCGTGTTCCGAGCGTTCCCGCCCGATCTGCCGGTGTCCGGGATGCGTCTGGACTGCGGGGAGTACTCCATCATCGTAGTCGACGACACCACCGTTCCCGAGGCCCAACTGGTCATCCTCGGTCACGAACTGTGGCACGAGGAACAGGGGGACTGCAGTCACCACATCGGCGGGCTGCAGGCTTCGACCCGCACTCTGACATCCCTCCCCGGGCCGGATGCCATCCGGCAAGCCGCCCAGGAGATCCTTGCCGCCGAAGAGGTGCCGATGGCCGCGATCCTCACAGTGGCTGCTCGGGCCGAGTCCGGCGACACCCACGAGGTCGACGCGGAAACCTTCGGGCTGCTGTTCGGCCGAGAAGTCCGCACGTGGATGACCGGACGGTACGCCCAGGGTCCCGTGAACGCGGCCACCCTCGAGGGCCGAATAAACCTGTCCCTCCTGAACCGCGGCGGACGCATACTCGGATGAACCCTCACTTCCTCATTCCCTACGCCCTCCCCACGCTGCTACTGGCGTTAGCCCTGGCCCTGAAGGCCCCCACCCTCGTGCGGGCCTGGCGGGACCCCGACGTACGGGCCACGACGCTACTACTGGCCTTGGCCACTGCCGTTCTCGTCGTCATTACTCCGGTCAACATCGACCGGCTCAACAAGCTGACCGGCATCCCGAACATAGCCTCTCCCTGGGCGTACAGCTTCTTGACGGCATTCTGCGCCACAGAATTGACCATGATCATGAGGTGGCGAGAAGAGCCATCAGCGCGGCGGCGCCGACGGATGATCACCGTGTACTGGGTATACGCCGGAATCATCGCCGCCCTGTGGGTGACCTTCCTGCTGGCGGATGTACCGCGACCACGCATCTACGACCTCGACACCTATTATGCCAACACACCGTGGATGCGCGAACACACAATGCTGTACATCGTCGCGCACACGGTATCGTGCCTGGTCGCGGCATCCATGCTGTGGAAGTGGTTTCCCGAGGTCACTAACCGCTGGCTTAAGACCGGGGTTATATTCCTGCAGCTGGGCTACGCGTTGGGCCTCGTCTTCGATGCATTGAAGTTCATCGCGATCGGTGCCCGCTGGACCGGCGGGAACCTTGACTTTCTCAGCACCAACGCAGCACCGCCCTTCGCGCTCCTGGAAGCCACCTTCGTGGCTATCGGTTTCATCGCCCCGCAAGCCGGGCCATTCATACAGCAACGACATCGGGATCAGCGTGACTACCGGCGTCTGCGCTCCTTGTCGCGAGCGATCCGAGTAGTCCAGCCTGCCGGCCCTCTGGCCCGCCTCAATCTCTGGACCCCTCTAGACCTGCGGCTCTTGGCTCGGCGGCAGCGCATCCACGACTCCCTGCGCCTGCTCTCACCCTTCTACGACTACAGCCTCTACAACCGGGCCTACACGACCGCGGTGGCCTCGCACGGCGAGAGCGCGGCACGGGGCATAGCCGGTGCCGTGGCGATCCAAGCCGCGACCGCCGCCTACCAGGCCCAAACCCCGCGCAGCCCCGGCAGCGGACCTGCGTCCGCGATCGGCCCGGACATCACGAACCACATCGATGCCATCGCATCAGCCCTGCAGCACCCACGCACCACTGACAGCATCCGCCAGCGAGTGACCGGCACAGAAAGCACGAACGCACATGCCTGACAGAGCCCGCCCCACCGCCATCGTCATAGGCGCGAGCGCCGCAGGCCTCTTCGCCGCGGCCGCGCTAGCCGAGGTCGCCGAGGTCACCATCATTGAGCGCGATGTCCTCCCCGCCGGCCCCGAACCCCGCCGCGGTGTGCCCCAGTCCCGGCACGCGCACCTCGTGTGGAGTGGAGGCGTGAATGCGTTCAACGAGTTGCTGCCAGGCATCGTCAACGACATCGTGGGCAAGGGCGGCCGCCTGGTTCACATCATGGGTGACATGATCTCCCGCGCCCCGAATGAGATCTGGTTCCGGCGTTTCACATCAACCCATCACCGCAACCTCGTATGCTCCCGCGACCTGCTCGACTTCGTGCTCCGGGAACGAGTCCTCTCCCATCCACACGTTTCCGTCCGTCAGGAGACCACCGTTCTCGGCCTGAACGGCACGGCCGCCCGGGTCACCGGCGTGCGAGCCCGTACAGGTGACGAGGAATCAACCTTGAGCGCTGACCTAGTCATTGATGCCTCCGGCCGTGGATCTCGGGCCCCCCAGTGGCTCGAAGACCTCGGGCTCCCCCCGATCGCCCAGCGCAAGGTCAACGCGGGGGTGGCCTATGCCACCCGTGTCTACCGTGCACCCGGCACAGCCGCCGGCCTGGACTTCCCGCTGGTCAATGTCCAGGCCAACCCCGCGAAGGCACCTGGGCAGGGAGGCATCATCCTGCCCATAGAAGGGAATCGGTGGATCGTCACCCTTTCCGGCACACGTGGCGGAGAGCCCACCTCGGATCCGGAGGCGTTCGTAGACTTCGCTCTCGGTCTCGGGGACCCCATCATCGGTGAACTACTTCGCGGCGCTGAGCCACTCAGCGAAGTGGCCACCACCCGCAGCACTGCGAACCATCGCCGCTACTACGAGAAGTCGCAAGCCTGGCCCGATGGCTTTGCCCTGCTCGGCGATGCCATCGCTGGGTACAACCCGGTCTATGGACACGGTCTGACGGTCGCTGCACAAGGGGCTGTTGCCGTTCGCGACGTGCTGCGCACCAAGAGCATCGCGGCACGCGGTACCGCTCGGCGCCTCCAGTTGGCCGCTGGCCGCCCTGTGGCGGCCGCCTGGGATCTGGCTGTCGGCCAGGACGCGTTCTATCCGGGGGCCAGCAGCACCCCGCCGACCGCTGTGGAACGGTTCCTGGCTCGGTTCGTCGACCGAGCTGTGGCCAACGGCGCCGGCAACCCCCGTGCCCTCGGTGCCCTGCTGGACGTGATGAGCATGGAGAAGCCGGCCACGCGACTGTTTTCCCCGGACATGCTGATCCCCATGCTGTTCGGGCCCAGGAGGCCGCACTTGCAAGGACCACCCATCTCGGACCAGGAGCGAGCAGCAGCCAGTTCCTGAGCAAGCTTGTCCTTGAACGTCCGGACCCCGCACGATCGACGTGTGGGGCTTCACCACGTCCGGCTCCAGGACATCGGGCAATGCTCGAGACCTGTGGATCGGTTCCGGGAGGGATGCGGAGGGCGTACCTTCCCGAATGATCCTTTGATGGTCATCGAGTAGGCCCGCGTTGCAGCGCGGGTCGGGAAGGCACGCCCGTGCTCAGCGTAGTCACTGCCGACGGTTCCACCGTGTCCGGTGCCCTGATCGACGAGATCGTCCGCGAGGGCGCCCGCCGGATGATGGCCGCCGCGCTGGAGGCGGAAGTCAACCGATACATAGCCGAGTTGGCATCCGAGATCGATGAGCGCGGGCGTCGTAGGGTGGTCCGCAACGGCCACCACCGACCCCGGACGGTGGTCACCGCGGCCGGCCCGGTCGAGGTCACCGCGCCGCGGGTGAACGACCGGCGGGTCGACGATGCGACCGGCGAGCGGCAGCGGTTCTCCTCGAAGATCCTGCCGCCATGGTGCCGCAAGTCGCCGAAGGTCTCCGAGGTGCTCCCGCTGTTCTACCTGCACGGACTCTCCTACGGGGACTTCGTCCCGGCGCTGGAACAGTTCCTCGGCTCGGCGGCCGGGCTTTCGCCGGCCACGGACACCCGGCTGACGAAGCAGTGGAGCGACGACCACGCCGCTTCCTTCGGCGACGGCGCGATGGGCCTATGGCGGGCGCTCGCCGAAGTGTTCCCCGGTGCTAGGCATCAGAGGTGCTGGGTCCACAAAGCCCGAAGTGTTCCGAATAGCCTGCCGAAGTCCGCACAACCGGGCGCGACGAAGGCTATGCAGGAGATCTACAACGCCGAGGACCGCGCGCATGCGGAGAAGGCGATCGACGCGTTCGCGAAGACCTACGGCGCCAAGTGGCCCAAGGCGGTCGCGAAGATCACCGAGGACCGGGAGGAACTGCTCGCGTTCTAGGACTTTCCCGCCGAGCACTGGATCCACCTGCGGACCACGAACCCGATCGAGTCGACGTGCTCCACGGTCAAGCTCCGCACCAAGGTCACCCGCGGTGCTGGCAGTCCCGCCGCCGCGCTCGCGATGGTGTTCAAGCTGGCCGAGTCCGCGCAGGACCGCTGGCGCGCGATCACCGGAGCCCACCTCGTCGCCCTGGTCCGCTCCGCTGCCAAGTTCGCCTACGGCGTCTTGGTCGAACGCTCTGATAGCAGCACAGCTGCCTGACTGGTGAGGTCCTATGCTGCGGGGATGATCAAGCCCATTGAACTCGTCATATTCGACTGCGACGGCGTGCTGGTCGAGAGCGAGCGCATCGCCGCACGCGTGCAGGTCGCCCTGGGAGCCGAGTTGGGCTGGCCGCTGACCGAGGACGAGGTCGTGGACCGGTTCATCGGGCGCTCACACGCTGCCATCCGCGACCAGGTCACAGCTCAGCTCGGCGAGGACACAGCCGCGACCTGGTCGGAGAGGTTCGAGCAGCTTCACCGCGAGGCCGTGGACGCCGAGCTCTCCCCGGTCGAGGGTTTGCCAGAAGCCCTCGACGCACTCACCCTGCCGACCTGCGTCGCCTCCAGCGGCTCCCACGACAAGATGCGGCACACCCTCGGCCGCACCGGACTCTACGAACGTTTCGCGGGCCGCATCTTCAGCGCAACTGAGGTCTCTCACGGCAAGCCCGCCCCGGACCTGTTCCTGCACGCCGCCCGACAGATGGGCGTCGATCCCGCAGCCTGCGTGGTGATCGAGGACAGCCAGCCCGGAGTCCGCGCTGCCCGCGCCGCCGGCATGCGATCTTTCGGCTATGCCGGCGGGCTCACCCCGGCTGAACGACTTGAAGGCCCCAACACCACCGTCTTCTATGACATGCGCAAACTGCCGACACTCATCGCGGAGCGGTAGTCACCTGCACCGTCCCATCCACACGAATTGACAATTGCTCCAGGACATCGGACCTCACCGCTGTGCTGGATGAGCGACGGCCGCACCGATTATGGTCTCGCGCATCGCATTGAACACTCACCCGACTTCAGGAGACCTGCCGGTGAGATAACCGCTCCGCGCGCTCGACGAGCCCCTGAGGCACATCGACTCCCCACTCGGGGCCGGCAGGAGTCGTCGCGACATCTTCGACAGGCAGCGGCTGGAGCAGCTGTCGATCGCCAGTGGCGAGCCCGTCCACGCCGTCGAGCTGCTGCTGTCCGGTGATCAACTGCCGCAGGAGGACGTCGGTCACCGGATTGTCCGCCGCTTGGAGTTTCTCCGGGAGGCAAGGAGGCGTCCGGATGGAACCAAACATTCTCATGAAGACATTGCCGCCTCTTGCGGACAAACACCCGCCAGCCTAGCGAATCTGGTAAGAGGGGCGAAGAACATCCGGGAGCCGGGCCGAGGCAGCGGACCTCGGGCTACCACACAAGCCGGTATCGAGACCTACTTCTTCGGCGAGCCCAATGGCTGGCTGAGCCGCGACCCTGCAACCGCCCTCAACGACGCTCTGCAAACCGTCCTGGAAGAACTTCTGCAGGAACAGGGGGAAACGGCACCCAGCCCTCGGCGGGCTTTCGGTGGAATGCGGCAGCCCCACTCAGCACCGCCGCCGGTCCAGCGACGCTGTCTCCTCCGTTGGTGGCCGATGCCGGCAACTGCTCGTTCAGATCACCGGTGATGAGCAAGTGGCTCGAGCCTACGTGGGTCGACTGCTTCAGCCAGTGCGCTCGTGGTACACAGGCCCTCGAGTGGCCCCGCCTTCGGAGGGGTCGGCGTGGAGTGCGGCTAGGACCGCCTCCCGGGGACGTGCGAGTACCAGCTCGCGGTGGTGCCTCGCAGGAATGGCGGTGAGCCGCGCCAGGGCCTGCGCCGCGGTGGCGTCCACGTGGAACACCGCTCCGGTGTCCAGCACCACGTACCGCGGGATCCTGTGGTGGACGCGGTTGGCGTTGGCGAGGAACAGCGGAGCGTCCACCCGGTTGAACAGCACCCCCGTGTCCTCGGATTCGTCGGCCCCTCCCCCGTCGACCGCGCCCGCCCCGGCTCGAAGCACCACCTGATCGTCGACCGCCACGGAACGCCGCTCGCCGTCACCCTCACCGGCGGCAATCGGCACGAAGTCTCCCAGCTCCTGCCGCTGCTGGATGCCGTCCCGCAGATCCGGGTCCGTTCGGTGATCATCCCCCGGATGTGCGGACGTGACCGGCGAGTTCGTGCAGTTCAGGGCGCTGCGCGAGCACCGGCTTCAGCCTGGACCGCTCGTTCTCCGGCGGGGGTCGGGGTGGGCCATGATCCACCCGCGACGGTCCGCGGCTACGGGGGTCGGGCGGCCGCCCCTGGGCCGCCCGTGCCAGCGGTGCCACCGGTGCCACCGGTGCCACCGGTGCCATGATGATCGCCATCGGCGGTCTCTTGCCGGTGGAAGGCCGGGCCGGCTGAGGAGTCCGTTCCGCTCCACCTGACACAGCCCGAAGGAGAGCATGCACGTGGAAGACCGGACACAGCAGGAACAGGCGAGCCCCGCGGTGCGGAACCGCCTCCAGAAAAGCTCCGGCCTGGAGGGCCTCACGTCCCACGTCGGCGCGCGGATCAATCGAGTCGGGCCGGGCCGGGAACACAGCCTGCTCCCAGCTCGCCCCGAGGTGAAACGTCAGCACGGCCACATGCACGCCGGCGCCACGAACGCCATCGCGGACGACGCCTGCGGACACGCCACGTTCGCCGGGTTCGACGAGGAATCGGAGGTCCTGACCGCCGAGCACGAAATCGACCTTCTCGCGGCCGCCGCCGGCGACCACCCAGAGATGCTCGGCACCCTCCTCAGGCCCGGACGCACCCTGACCGTCCGTCCATCAAGGGTCTACGGCGGCCAGGCCGACGGCGCCCGCACAGTCGTCGCCAGCGGTCTGCAGACCCTGATCCGCAGCGACTGGAGCCCCGCATGAGCCTCGATCCCTCCGGTGCGGCCCTGCCGTCCTGGCTGACGTGGTGGCAGCGGCCCTTCCCCGACGCCAACACCCTTCTCCTGCCCGGGCGGCGACCAGCGCTGATCGACAGCGGCTTCGTCGGTCATGCCGACGAGACCGCCGACTGGGCCCGCGCCCACGCCGGCAACATCGACCTGGTCGTCAACACCCACTGGCATTCCGACCACGTCGGTGGCAACGCCCTTCTCCAGAGCCGGGGAGCTGCCATCGCCGCGGGAGCCCCGGAGGCCGAGGCCATCACTCGGCGGGACCCCGGCTGCTGCGTGGCCGAGTACCTCGACCAGCCCGTCGCCCCGTACACCGTGGACGTCTCGCTCGACGACGGTCAGGTCCTGCGGCTGGGCGAAGCCGACTGGATGGTCGTGCGCACCCCCGGCCACACTCCGGGTCATCTGGCGTTGTGGCAGGCGGATGAGCGCCTGCTGGTGGTCGGGGACGCGCTGTCGGACTACGACGTCGGCTGGGTCAACGTCGCCCTCGACGGTCCCGACGCGGCGGCCACCGCGCTCGCCTCCCTCGGACGGATGGCCGACCTCGAGCCGCGCGTGATCCTCCCGTCCCACGGTCCGATACCCGCCGACCCGGCAGCCGCGTTCGCCGCCGCGCTGCGCCGAGCCCAGCGGCTCGTCGACGACCCGGCCGGAGCCACCTGGTACGGCGCCCGTCGGATCTTCGCCTTCGCCCTGATGATCCGCGACGGGATCCCGGCCGACGAGGTCGAGCCGTACCTCCACGTCCGCGGCTGGCTGACCGACGCCGCCCGCCTCCTGGACACGACCCCCGAGGCCCTCGCCACGGAGCTGGTCACCACGATGCTCGCCAGCGGCGCCGTGATCATGCGTCACGGACGCCTCCACGCCGCCGCGGACCACTCCCCCGTGGCACCCGAGGCGTTGCGGGTGCCCTTTCCCCGAGCCTGGGAAGCGACGGAGCCGCGCTGACACATAGGCCGGCCCGTCGGGCGTGTCCGTCCGCCGTACGACAGTGTCGAGCGGAACGATCAGGCCGTCGGCGCCGCGCCGGGCGCGGTCGGCGAGCGTGCTGAAGCCGGCGACACGGGTGCGGCCCGGCGCTATTTCGTGGAGTCGCTGTGGCCGTCCGTGCCGACGAGGCAGTGCCCTGCCCAGATCCACCGGAGAATGAGAGGAGCCCATCGGGGCAACGCGGCGTACCGAGACCCTGGACCGACCGTCCTGAAAGGAACTACATGCCTGCTCTACTGTCGACTTACCGTGGAATGGTGTATCCCTGGCACTGCGACCACATGGGACATATGAACGTCATGTGGTACGTGGGGAAGTTCGACGAGGCCACCTGGAACCTGTTCGCCGACATCGGCCTGACGGCCAATCACCTGCGCTCCCACAAACGGGGGATGGTGGCCGTCGAGCAGAGGATCGCTTACCGGCGCGAACTGCTGTCCGGGGACACCGTCGTCATTCACTCCGGGATCAGGAAAGCATTTCGGAAAGGGTTGGAGTTCTTTCATGAGATGCAGAACGGGGCGACCGGTGAGGTAGCGGCGGTGACCCTGCTGACCGGCCTCTACATCGACACCGAGGCGCGCCGTTCCTGCCCGCTCCCCGACGAGATCCTCAAACAGGGTCAGGACGCCGTCACCGAATACGCCATCGACCTGTGACGGCGACCGGATCTCCCGGCGGGAAGGTCCGGCGCTTCCGAACCTTCGACCTACTCAAAATCCCGTTGCCCCGCAAGATCTAGCCCGGAACGAGCCCATCTCGAGCCGAATCGTGGCGATTCCGAGATGCGACGGAATGTAGTCGTCGTAGCGGCATCACTGCAGGCCGGAGGGGCAACGGGGGTGTACTGCTCCGGCCGCCCGCCATCCGTCGTCCGGCCGCCCGGGATGCCCGGCGTCCTCTCAGGCTGCCGAGTCCCTGCCTGCGTATGAGGCGGTGAGACGTCTCGCCCGAGTGGTGTCCCACAGTCCGGAATGCTGTGGGACACCGTCCACGTGTGCGCGTGCCCTTCTATCGCCCTCGTGGTTCGAGGTGGGTCACGGGCGCTGCTTGACCTTGTCGACGACGGCGTAGCGGGAGAGGTACGTGCGCTGGTCGTACTTCTTCTTGCCGTCGTCCGAGGCGTGCGTGTCGTGGAGACCGAGATAGGCGTAGGTCTTGGCGTCGAAGACGAAGGTCGTGTGACCCCAGGCGTCGCCCGGCTTGGAGATGCCGATGCCTTCCCTTCCCTGGGCGTCGGTCTCATTCTCGGTCGTCTTGACTCCCGGTACCTGAGCCAGGGCCTCGAATACGGCCGGGCGCAGTCCTTCGGGCATGACCGGGACGCGGTAGAGCAGGCCGGCGAGTCCGAAGTAGATGGCGTCCCATTCCTGCTTCTTGATGGGCCGGTTGTAGTCCGGCTTGGCGTAGTCCCAGTCCCGCACCGCGATCAGGAGCTTGTCAGGATCGGTCGGCAGCTTTTTCAGGGTGGCCCAGTCGCTCGGCGGCCAGACCGAGTCCTTGTGCTCGGCCGGAGGGTTCCACCAGCCGTGGCCCAGCTCCATCGTCCAGCCCTTCTTCGAGCCGTCGACCGACGTCCAGTTCTCATCGACGTATGTCTTGGCCGCACCACCGCCCTCGGGGGCTTCTTTGACGATTTCCTTCGTGTAGATGAACTGGTTGCCGCGAGGTTCGATGGTCCTCGCGCCGGTGCGGTCCTGCTGCGCGGCGCCGTTGAGCACGGTGGCGGCGCTGGCCGTCTGGGTTCCGCCGGTGGCTCCCAGTGCGACCGGTACGGCGACGGCGGCCGCCACGGCGGTGGCGATGGCGATGCGGATGAGGGGGCGGCGATGAGGCCTGGGCGCTGCGGGCGCCGACTGGGCGCTCTGCTCGATCTCCTGCATGAAGTAGTCCTCGAGAAGGCGTTGGCGGCCTGCGGGCAGGTCCCGGTCGGCCGGAACCGGCAGCAACCGGGTCATCTCCTCGCGCTCGGCCGCGCTGGGCCGAGACGGGCGGCGGACGTTCATCGGGTTTCCTCCTGATGGGGCCGGGCCGCATTTTCGCGGCCACCTCTTACCTGTCCGCAGCCTGACTGCACTTCCCGATCCGTCCGCGTCAGTTCAGCGCCGGTGAGCTTCTGCAGCTTCTTGCGGGCGCGGGAGAGGCGGGAGCAGACCGTGCCGACCGGTATCCCCAGCGCCTGTGCAGCGGCGGCGTAGTCCAGACCGGACCACACACACAGCGCGAACACCTCCCTTTCGGTTCGGCGTAGACGGCTCAGTGCTGCTCGCACCGCGGCCAGTCTGTCTGCGTCGTCGATCCGGCCGACCACCACTTCGGCGAAATCCGGCACTGCGTCCTCCTGCGGAAGCCTTGCCAGAGCGGCCGCGTGCCGCCGCGCCGCGCGGCGGGTATTGCGGACGACGTTCGTCGCGATGCCGAGCAGCCACGGTCGCAGCGAGCCGCCCTCCATATCCACGCTGGTACGCAGACGCCACGCTTCGAGGAACGTCAGCGCCACCACATCCTCCGCGGTAGACCAGTCGCCGGTCAGCCGGAACGCATGGTTGTACACCGAACCGGCATAGGTCTTGAAAAGGTCCCTGAACATGTCAGGGTCCCCGGCCCGTATCCGGGCACGCACACTCATCTCCACACCATGGGTCTGTCCGGCCGGCCCACGCGACTTCCCGGAACGTGTCCTACGTCACGCGCCGGCGAGAGCAACCCGGCTCTTCCACACCCTCGCCCCCGTCAGCGTTGCTGACCGGAGCGCCGCCGCTGGGGCCGCGGCGGTCGCCGCCCGGAGTGGCGGCCAGGAACCGGAGCGCCGTCGACGGGGGCCGCGTCGGGTGAGGAGAAGTCACCGGGGACACTCGCCCGGGCGGGAGCCGGAGCGACGGCAGGCTGCTCGGCGGGGGCGCGCGGCGCGGGGAAGCCGGTGTGCATCGCCCTGGACGCGGTCACGGGTCCGCAGGTCCAGCCGGGCTCGTCCGGCGGATCATGGGCCGAGGCAGGGCCGGACCGAGGGAAGGGCCGGCCAGTGCCCTAATCGTGTTGACCGCCCCCGGCAGGCAGTGCTGGAGTCGGCACGTGGACAGCATCCCCGCCAACCGGCGGCTCTGGAACCAGATCAGCAGCGCCTACCAGCACGAGCACGACCCGCGAATCGGCGCCACACCCCGGCTGTGGGGCATGTACTCCATCCCCGACGCGAAACTGCACGCCCTGGGCGACGTCACCGGCAAGCGCGTCCTCGAGCTGGGCTGCGGCGCCGGCCAGTGGTCCAGAGCACTCGCCGCCGAGGGCGCCACCGTGGTCGGGCTCGACCTGTCCGAAGCCCAACTCGCCGCAGCCGCCAGCGCGATGGGAGCGGCCCGCTACCCGCTGGTGCAAGGTGCCGCCGAACAACTCCCCTTCGCCGACGACAGCTTCGACCTGGTGTTCTGCGACTTCGGCGGGCTCAGCTGGGCGCCCCCGCACCTGGCCGTCCCGCAGGCCGCACGCGTCCTGGGCCGAGGCGGGCGCCTGGTGTTCAACGTCGCCAGCCCATGGTTCGAAGCCTGCTACGACGAAGCCGCCAGCCGCGTGACCACGACGCTGCAGCAGGACTACTTCGGGCTGAACACCATCGCCGAAAACGACGGCGCGACCAGCTATCAGCTCACCTACGGCGAGTGGGTCAGAGTCCTGCGCGGCGCGGGTCTCATCATCGACGACCTCATCGAGCCGCGGCCCGAGCTCGGAACACCCAACGGCTACAACGAAACCGACCCACCCGACTGGGCACACCGCTGGCCGGCGGAACTGCTCTGGGTAACCCACAAACCGTGAGTTCCGCCGCGCCGAGACGTGAAGGCATCCCTAGCCGGACATCGCCAGGGCCTGCCCGGCCGAGCACGGTCGGAGCCAGAGCCAGAGCCAGAGCCGGATCGAGGCGAGGGTGACGGTCCCGTGGAAGACGTAGGCGCGGCTGTCCAAGCGTGTGGCCACGCCCCGGGCTCCGCACCGCCGCAGCCGCATCTGCTCCGCTTCCCCTTGTTGGGCCCGGGATGCGGGTCACGATGGACCGGGCGAACGAACAAGACGTTCGCCGGAGCCGCATACGTGCTCGACCATGGCTCTCTCGGTGCCCGCTCGACCGGTTTCCGCCCTTCCTCACGTGCATCGGCTCAGATCGCCTACCAGCGACCTCCCGTCCTGCCGCTGGCGTCCTTACGGCCCAGTGTGGAGTTGCGCGGGTGTGCCGTGTTGAGGAACCAGGTGCGGGCGGAGGCCAGCCACCAGATGCCGCAGAAGGCGACGACGACACCGACCGCGAGGGGCGCGTAGTTGAAGGTGTGCGCGGTGACGGGAGAGGTCTGCGGCAGCATGAACAGCACGGTGATCACGAGCACCCAGACGACGGCGATCGTGCCGACGACGGAGGACCAGGAGCCGAGGTGCCAGGGTCCGCGCTCGAACCGGTCGCCCTGACGGAGCCGGAGGTAGGTCGGGATGACATAGGCGATGTACAGGCCGATGGTGGCGATCGAGGTGACGGCCGCGTATGCGGTGGTGTTCCACAGGTAGGGCAGGCCGAGGGCGAAGGCGCCGCCGGTGGCGAGCCAGACGGCGTTGGTGGGCGTGCGGGTGACGGGATTCAGCTGGTGCCACACCCCGGAGAACGGCAGGGCGCCGTCGCGGGAGAAGGCGTAGATCATGCGGGAGTTGGCGGTGACGGACGCCATGCCGCAGAAGAGCTGGGCGACGATGACGACCAGCAGCAGCCACTTGCCGGCCGCGGCGCCGAGGGCGTCCATGAGGATCTGGGCCGGGGGCACCCCGGTCCCGGAGGCGAGTGCCCCGGCGTAGGACTGAGTGGCGTAGGTGAAGCCGAACAGCAGGACGAAGCCGGCGGCGAGGGACACGAGGATCGCGCGGACGATTCCCTTGGGGCCGGCGGTGGAGGCGTCGATGGTCTCCTCGGTCATGTGGGCGGAGGCGTCGTAGCCGGTGAAGGTGTACTGCGCCATCAGCAGTCCGATCAGCACCACGTAGGTGCTGGAGGAGAAGCCGGTGTTGTTGACGAACCCGCCGAAGACGAAACCGGCCGATCGGTGGTGGTCGGGCACGAGCACCAGGGCGCCGCAGATGACGACGACTCCCAGGATGTGCCACCAGATCGAGATCTCGTTGAGGAAGGCGACGATGCGGACCCCGAAGGTGTTCAGCACACCGTGGAAGACGAGGATGATCCCGAACAGGGTGATGGTGTGGCCGGGTGTGGTGGTGAAGCCGAACTGCAGGTCCAGCAGGGCGTTGAGGAAGGTGGCGGCACCGAAGTCGACGCCCGCGGTCACCGCTATCTGCCCCAGGGTGTTGAACCAGCCGGTGAACCACGCCCAGGCCGCGGCCGATCTCGGCGGGGCCATGCGGTGTGCCCAGAAGTACAGGCCGGCGCTGGTCGGGTAGGAGGAACAGACCTCGGCCATCGAGAGTCCGACGAACAGGGTCATGAGGCCGACGAACAGCCAGCCCCACATGATCACGGCGGGGCCGCCGGTGTTCATGCCGTAGCCGTACAGGGTCATGCAGCCGGACAGGATCGAGATGATCGTGAAACTGACACCGAAGTTCGCCCGGCCGGACATCGAGCGGGCCAGCGTCTGCTGGTAGCCGAGTTGCTTCAGGCGTTCCTCGTCGGACATGCGGGAGACGTCAAGAGGCATGAGAGGGCCGTCCTTCGTAGATCAGAGAGATGGTGTCGGGTGCTCAGCGCCGCGGTGGGTTGTAGGCCCAGGCCCGGTGCCGCATGAACAGGTCTTCGGCCTGGCCGCAGTAGGACCACGGAACCGAAGTGGCATAGGGGCCGATAGCGTCGAAGACGTCCGCCGCCTCGCTGTGGCGGTTGGCGAACGACAGGGCGTGCGCGAGATAGTTGGCGTCGTCGGCGAAGCAGGCGTGGGGGCGGGGTGCGCGGTACCACCACCAACGCTCCAGAGCCTGGTCGACCTGCGGGCACTCGATCCAAGGGTGGATGCTCAGCCCGTAGGCCATCTGGTCCTTCTCCTGACGGGATCGGTGGGTCTCGGCGACCACGACCAGCGGGAGGACCGCGATCGGCAGTCCCTGCGGGGCCACGGACGCCTGCTCCTCCGCCCACCACATCGCCTCCCCCGCCTGGCCGTGGTACCGCTGGAACAGGTAGGTGACGGCTTCGTGGTGGGCCTCGCGGTTCCACGGATCACGCTGCTTGATCTCCGCCCACACCTGACGCAGGGTCGCCTGGTCAGGTGTGTGCGTCCGCAGCAACGCGAGCATCACCACCAGGGGTGCGACATCCTGTGGCCACACGTCCAGTGCGGCGCGACAGGTGGTCCACGCTTCCTCCATCAGCGACCAGCCGCTGTCCCGCCCGGCGATCATTGCCCGGATAGCCTGTACGTTCGCGAGGAG
Source organism: Streptomyces sp. NPDC048514 (assembly GCF_043199955.1). NCBI lineage: Bacteria > Bacillati > Actinomycetota > Actinomycetes > Kitasatosporales > Streptomycetaceae > Streptomyces > Streptomyces sp. NPDC048514. Next base: position 26,140 of record NZ_JBICWT010000003.1, read on the forward strand.
CGTCAGCGCGTGCGGCGAGCGCGGTTCCGCCTTCGCCCAGGTGTCGGCGAACCGCAGCCGCACCCCCGCTTCGGCGAGTACCTGGAGACGGAAGATCCGGCGGTCCCAGTCGGCGCCGGTGGTGACCAGCAGGTCCCGCAGACCTTCCCACAGCCCCATCGAGGCGTCTTCCAGGACCCGCCCCAGGGCGTCGTCATCTCTCGCCGGGCGCATGTCGAGGGGTGGCCGACCTCCGGTTCTAGGCATCCTGTCGGCTCCGGTGACCTTCTCCTATCGCCTTGCAGGAGGGGGCGTGGTCGCTGGGCGGTCCGGGTCTCGGCGCCGAGCGCAGCCGAGACGGCCCGCTGGTGAATGAGGCCTTACGCACCAGCCCGGCCTCCGGGGTGAAGCAGTCCACTCAAATGAGCAGAGCTGAACGCGCCGCCAGCTATGTCAGCGCCGGAATCAAGAGAGTAATGAGGCAAATCAACTCGACCTTGCGTCAATTTCAGAATGGGTCCCAAACCATTACACGAGCCGTCGCAGCGTGTCTTGAGTAGCAGCTACTCGCCGTAGAGCAGCCCTTGAGGATCTTCTGGTTCGCCTGGGCCGAGGGGCGGTCCCCTTGAGCGGGCCGGCGGAGGGTGACGGTGATGAGTGGCCAGGTCATGGGAGCTTCGGACTGATACGGCAGGCACGTGCAGCCAAGAGGCGTTGCGTCCGACTCGCACGACCCGGGCAGGATTTCGGGCGATCTATAACGACCCGGAACCGGATACCGTACTCGGCGGGGCAGGGATACGAGGCAGGCAGGTTGATATCGGGCCCAAGTCGTTCTTTGTCCCGCCACGGCAGGATGCTGTCGCACCTGGAGCGCTTGGCTGAGTTCGCCGACTTCGCGGGGGAACGGACCCGCGAGATTCGAGCAGGAGTCGGTGGACGAGATGCTGCTGGCGGCTTGGGTCTTGTACTGCCCAGGTCGACGGACCCGTCGTGGCGTGGACAAGGAGTCAGCTTGTTTCGTCCGGGCAGCCCGCGCTGGGCGAGTTCCGCCAGCGCGGGCCGATCACCGTTGACGTCGTTGTGGCACGGGTGGGTTTCGCCGGTGAACGAGCGACCGCCGACGCTGACGCTCGTGGCACCTCCTCCGACCACGACGAGTCCTAGTCCTCCCACCCGAACGTGGCCTCCCACCCGTGCGCGCCGAATGCAGGATGGGTGCTGCCCTGCCGGACGGCAGGGTTGCATGCCGCGGCGGCCCGGGTGCGTCACCCGGCGGGACGTTCCGGGCCGAAGCGGAGGGCTCCGTAGGCCCGCTGGATCAGGAGCGGCCCTGCACCGGGTAGTGGTCGGAGTACCTGTGGTACGTCTTGCCGTCCAGCGACCACGGCGGCGAGGACACGTCCAGGCCGGTGTTCCGCCAAGTGGTGGGGTGCGCATGCCGGTTGTCGAAGAGGATGTAGTCCAGCCACTGCTGGGGGTCGTTGGGGTAGCGTTCGTGCGCCACGTCGTTGGTCTTCGGGTCCATCGTCCACGGAACGCCGTCGTACGTCGGCTCGTCGGCGCTCAGCGTCTGCAGCATGTTCTGGTACTCGGGACCGTGCCAGTTGATGTTGAAGTCGCCCGCGTAGACCACGGGCTCGCTGGCCGGGATGTGCAACCCGTCCACGAAGTTCCGCATCTCCCGCAGCTGACCGGCTCGGATCTTCGCGGCCTCCCCGGTGCTGCAGAGCGAGTCGTCGGCCTGGGTGTGGGTGCCGATGACGTGGACGGGTGAGCCGTTCACGTTCAGCCGGGCGTACGCGAAGCCCTTCTGGGAGGCGGAGTCGGTGCCGCACGCGTCGTCGTAGATGTACTGGATCCTCTTCGTGATGGGCCACCGGCTGACGATTCCCACGCCGCCGTCCTCGGGAGCGAACGCCGAGTAGTCGCCTTGTGTGTCGTCCCAGCCGCTCGTGGAACGGCCGACCACGGGAGTGCGGTACGGGTAGCCCTTCAGCTTGCTCATGAGGATGTCGGAGGCGCTGTTGTCGAACAGTTCCTGGAAGACCATGACGTCGTGGCCTGCGACGTAGGGCGCCGAACCGATCAGGCCGCCCCGGACGTCCTGGGCCCACTGGTCGGTGACGAACGACGGAAGCAGCATCGTGTTCGAGGTCACCACGTCGAGCGACGTGACGGCCGATGCACTCTCCGTCGGCGCGGGCGCCGCCGAAGCCTGCGTCGAGATGACGCACGCACCGGCGAGAATGCCGCTGGCCGACAGCAGAAGTACGGACCTGAGCCTCATCGGGAACCTTTCTGAGGGGTGGAGTATCCCCCGATCCTCGTGCAAGAAGGCTGGATAGTCGTGAGTCGTGAATACTCATCTCGCCCTGCTTCGCACGCGAGAAGGCAACGGACCGTTATCCGTTGCTTACCCACGGTCGGCGCTGGTCCCCTCCGCCTCCATGTGCACGCCGGAGGGCCCGGGGCCGGGCGCTCTGTGACGGGTACCGGCAAGGCGGCCCAACGGGTGGCCGGTCAGGCCACGGTGAGGCACGGCCCACCACGTTGCCGACCGCGACGAAGCCCCCTGCGGGATGCTGCGACTTCGACGTCCGCCTCGGCCCCACACCGACCGCCGCGCAGTGGCTGGCCCTCCCCTGGCCGACCTCGAACGGCTGACGGACCACCCGGGACGCAGCGACTACAAACTGCCCTGCGAGCCGGACGTGTGGCCGAATGCAGACGCGGCCACCGTGGCGCCAGCCACCTTCCCGGCCACCTTCACTAAATGACAGCGCGCCACCCTGCCCGTGCTATGACGGACAGAGTGGCGCGCCTTGTGGGTAACTACTAGTAGACGTGATATTCAGCGCCCCTCGGGCACTGGACTGAAATCCGATTCTCTGGCGCGGGGGCAATCCAGACTTCGGACCACGAGAAAGCCTCCTCGTGGCGGTTGTTGTGATCGTAGAGCGTGTACAGGTTGCCATTCCAGGAGAATGGCGGGGAATAGCTCTGCATGTGGAACGTCGGAGTCTTTCCGACGAGATTGATGGGACCACTGACGTCTACGTGAAACGTCCAGGGCCAGGCCAGGTTGTGCGCGACGCCGCCCGGAAGGTAGGCATTAGGATCGCACGGGGTCCATCCAGGAGTGGCACTGGCACCCGTGGCGGCGCTCATCAGCAGGCCAAGCCCGATCAGTGGCGCGGCAAAAAGATACTTGATTCTTCTCTTGAGCACGATGAAGCCTATCGATGGGTGTGAAGGAGCAACTTGGTCAGGCGTACGAGTAATCGCTGCCCACGGCACAATGAACAAAGAGCGTATTACCCGGCGCAGGCGGTACCCAGATGTTGTTTTGGGCGATCGAGCCGTTCACGCCCTTGACGAACTTGTTGAGTTCACCCGTGTGATAGAACGGGGGTGATCCGCTGAGGAGCTCATAGGTGCCGGAAGTGCGCCCAACCATCGCAGCCGTGCTCTTCATTGTGAACTGAAAGTTGTAGGGCCAAAGGAGGTTCTGGGCGTCCATTCTGAACCCTGTGCCGGGACCGCAACTTCCCGAAGTGTATGCACTGGCACCCGGAGCCACGGAAAGGGAGATTCCAATGGTGGCGCCGAGCGCGATAAGGGCCGTAAGGGCCCGTCTACGGCTTTTCATGACCACATTACCTACTTCTTCATGAGATTGTTCGCCGCCGATTCGGCTGTGCCGAATGCCGGGCGTTCCGTGACGCGGACTGGTGGCACTTGCCGGCAGCATCCGGGCGTCCCGGTTGATGGCCAATGTAGAAGGTGTGGTGAAGTTGTGAATGAGTACGCGCTACTCGAAAGTTGGAGCGGCGGAAGCAGCTCACTCCTCAAGTCGCAGCCTTGGCGCGGGAGGCCGCCGTCGGCACTCGATGGGCGCTCGACCTCCTGGGGCTTACGCGGTGCTGGTCGGGCCCGTGGCCGGAACTGGCGTGCCGGTTGCCGGCCGGTGGTCGGTGCGTGGCCATGGTGGTGGCTCCTTCGCTTCGGACCGCCGTGACATCTCAGGGGGCTGAGAAGTCAAGCGGGCCCCCGGTGGACGGACTTGTGGGCCAGTCAACGGCAAGTGCACCGGCCACATCCTCCGATCGAGCCCGTGCTCGACAGCACGGAACTGTGAAAGCGCCGCCGTATCCGCGCGCGAAGCCGAGCGGGCTTGCGGGTCGTGCATGCGCCTGAAGGCGTGGGGCGAAGGTGCGTTGTTCGTCGAAGTCCTGCCGGGTCTGGAGGCAGTGGTGGCGTTGGCCGAGGAAGCGGTTGAGCGGGTGGCGCCGGGCGGCGTTGCGCCAGTCCCCGTGCTCGCGTCGGCGCCGGTAGCGAGCGTTCGCACCAGGTGAGGTCTGGTGGGCTGAGATAGCTCAGAGAAAACCTGGCGTGCACTAGCCGGTTGCTCTGGACGACTTCGGTGAGATCGATGTCGTCGAAGGCGAGCCCGAAGACGCGGGGCGTGTCCTCTCTGAAGAGGTGGGGCGCTGTTGGCCTTCGCGTGCGCGATGGCCACCCGGACGGGGAAGCCAGACGTGTGCTTGGGCCCGCTGCGGAGTTCGTTCAGGCGCATGATCCGCACCGCCTCCGGAGTCAGGCAACCGAAGGTAATGGTCAAAGACGTCTGAACCGTCGTCGACTGCCGGACCTAGGCCGGCGTCAAGCGCGGCGTGGTTCTGACCCGGCGCAGCGGACACACGTGGTCGCCGCCGGACGGATCTCCAGGCGTTCGGGCGGAATCCTCCCGCCGCAGCCTTCGCACTGTCCGTAACATCCCTGTTCGAGTCGTTCCAGTGCCTGGTCCAGTTCTTCCAGGTGCTCTCGCGCCTGCGCCATCAGGGAAGCGACGTGGGCCCGCTCGAAGGCGGTGGTGCCCCCTTCCGGGTCGTGCTCGTCGTCGACCGCGACCAAGGCGTTCGCCGCGACGATCCCGTCGAAGTCGCGGCTCAGCGCGGCCGCCCGGGCGAGGGTGTCGGCTCGGTCGTCGGCAAGGCGAGCGCGGACGGCCGAGAAGGCGGACGGGCCAGGCTCGTCATGACCGTACCGGCGTACATCTCCCATGCTGCGGCAACGCTGATTCGCCTTTCCCCATTCCCCCCGGCGCAGGACGCGCCAAGATTCCCCCGGCACAGGACGCGTGCCAAGCTGCCCGCCGGAAAGGACGGAGTGCCGGCGGCGGCGTGGCGGACTGATGGCGTGGTCGCCGGGCAGATGGCGTTCGACTGCCGCCTGTGCACTGCCTGGCGTACGGGGGTCCGGCTGGAGCCGCTCTTGCCGGTACGAGGGCAGCGTGGCGGCCGGTGGAACGATCACCGCAGGGTGATCAACAGGATCTTGCTCCGGGTTCGGACGGGCATGGCGTAGCGGGGCCTTCCCGAGCCTCGCGCCGAGCTCCGGCCGGCCCGAGGTGGCCCGGATCCGGGACAGGGTTTTCGACGCTGTGTAAAGAATCCGGTGGCCGTGGGGCTCTCAGCTTGCGTACGGCCGCTGCCTCACCGTGGGGCGCTGGGCCGCGAACTGGAGGAGGTCCGGTGGAGATGACGGGTGGTGGGGTGGTGCAGTTCCTGTTGCTGCTCTTCGCGCCGGCGCTGAAGAGCGTGCTGCAGAGCATCGCGTTCCGCAACCGCGCGGCGGGCAAAGCCGAGATAATCCGTGCGAAGGGGACGTCGGACGTGCGGGCGGGCAAGGGGCGCCGCGCGGGGAAGCGGGGGCGGCGTGGCTGACCGGGAGATGCCGCGGTCGCGGCACGCCGAGGCGCTGGGGGCGCTGGTCGAGGACCGGTACGTGAGGATGGTTCGCTTCGCCGGGAGACGGCTGCACACCCGCGGGGTGCCGCAGTCGTGGGCGGACCCCGAGGACATCGTGCAGAACGCCCTCAAGTCCGTGCTGGCCGTCACCGAACCGATCGACAACGTACGCGCCTACGTCTACACCTGCATACACCACGAGGTGGTGCATGCGGCAGAGCGCCACGCCAAGGGCAGCGGCTACGCCTCGCTCGACGCGGACGTGCGGCCGGAGGACGAGCCGGCGGTCCACCCGGTCGCCGACGCCGAGCTGCGTCACGCTGTCGACGAGGCACTGAAGGGCCTGCCGCTGCAGCAGCGCAGGGTGATGCTGCTGACCCGGGAGCTGGGCATGACCCAGGCGGAAGCGGCCCGCGCGATGGGATCCGCGCCCAGCACCGTGGGCGTCCAGGCACACCGGGCGATGCGCGCGCTGCGCGTGACGCTCGCCGGCCTGGGCACCGCCCTGACCGCGTGGATCACCTGGATCACCACGTTCGGCGGGCGGCACCTCATCCCGGCCGCAGGTATCGAGTCGCCGGCCGGCGCAGTGACGCTGGGCCTCACCGGCACGGTCGGCATCCTGATCATCGTATCGGGGGTGCTGGTGACGTGGGCGACGGGAGATCGCGCCCTGCGGTGGGCGCAGATGGTGAGAGCGCTGCTCAACGCCGGTGAGCCCGGGCGGGCAGGCCGCGACGAGGGCAGCCCCTCCCCTACCTCCGCCGGAACGGTGCCACCGGAACCCACCATCGGCTTCCCGTCCTACCGCGGGGCCGCCGATCCACCCCAGTGACGCCCGCAGGGAGCAGCCGGCTCGCACGGCCGCCCCGACCCGGCAAGGGCGCACCAGCAGTGCGAGACCACACCGCCTGCGGGAACCGAAGCTCGGCGGCTGTCACCGGCAGAGTCGGCCGACGTGGCGAATGGACCTGTCGAAGCAGCCTGCGTATCACGAGTGAGGTTCGCGGCTCGTCACGCACGTCTGTACGGGAGATGGCTGCGGCGCGGATGTCGGGGCGCCCGGTGGGGCGGGACAGGGCCCGCCACGGCCGCGAAGAAGCTGGACCGGTCGCGGGCGGTGATCGACTCCTCCCACCAGTGGGCCGCTCGGTGGGGCCCACCCGTCGGTGAGCTGTCGCTTCGGGACGGTGGAACAGCGAAACGCGCTTTGACCAGCGGCTATGTGCCTCGCCTTGAACGCCGGAACGGGACGCGTCCTCATGATGCGATCCGGGTCCCCGCGGCGGGATGACAGATCGAAATGGTGCACTCTCATCCGCACGAGGTGGTGCCCTTGCAGCACGAACTGGATCCGCACGGCGCCTGCCGGTCCGGGTTCCGAGGCCGGGCCGCCACCCGGCTTCGGACCCGGCTCAGGCAGCAACGGCTCGATCGGCGACCACAGTTCGTCCGACACGAAGGTTCGCCCGACACGATCGAAGTCCGCGACTGACGCTTCCCCACGAGCAGACCTACGACCGCTCAGCCGGAGGCCACAGGGTCAACGGCCTCTGTCAGGACCGGTCAAGCCGTCACAGGGCGTCGGCGAGGCGGTCTACCTGGTCCGGGTCGAGGCCGTAGCAGTAGAGCATGACCTCGTCGGCGCCGAGGTCGGCGAAGCGGGCGATCGCATCGCGGATCTCGGTGGGCGTAGTGAGCGATGCGGCGACCATCCGGTCGGCCATGCCGGTGAAGGCGTAATACGCGCGCATGTTGGCCTGGGCGTCGTCGATCACGTGCTGAGGGCCAAGGGCGACGTTGACCTGCGCGACGATGCGCGGCTCGCCGTCGCGGCCGTGCTCCCTCCAGAAGGTGCGGACGGTGTCGAACAGGCCGCCTGCCCACGAGGGTGCCGCGGCGGCGAGGAAGCCGTCCCCCCAGCGGGCAACGCGTTCGAGCGCCACGGGCTTGAAGCCACCGAAGAGCACTTCAGGGCCGCCGGGCCGGGCGGGCGCGGGGCCGATCGGGCCGACGCCGTCGCCGTACGGCTCACCGGACCAGAGACGGCGCATCACCACCATCTGCTCGTCGAGGCGTCGGCCTCGGGTGCGCTTGTCGATCCCCGTCACCTGATGGTCGTCCGCGCGGCCGCCGATGCCCAGGCCGAGGACCAGGCGGCCACCGGTCATCCGGTCCAAGGTGGCAACCTGCTTGGCGAGGAGGGCCGTATCGCGCAGCGGGGCGAGCAGCACCTCAGTCTGGACGCGGATACGGGAGGTGGCGCCCGCGAGGACGGCGAGCGCGACCAGGGGTTCGGGGTTGTGGTAGACGAGCCGGTCTAGCAGGCCGAGCGTGCTGAAGGGCCCGGCGTCGGCGCGCTGGGCCCAGGTGAGCAGGGTGGCCGGGTCGCCGATGGGCAGGCCGATACCGACGTGCATGAAGGAAACCTCCGAAAGGAAGGGTCGACGAAGACTGCTGCCGCCCCTCCGGCACCTCAGCGAGGTGGGACGCTCCCGCTCTGCGGCGTGCTTCTGGGGAACGTCTCGTAGAGGTGATCTGACCTTAGGGCGAGCCGTGTTCGCGGGACAAGCCGATTTGGCCAGCCCCTGCCCAGCAGTTACGGGCAAGACCTCTGGAATCGCTTTGGTGCGGAGAAGGTGTCCGGGGTCGCGACGCTCGCCGAACTCAACACGATGACCGCCGGGTTGGACCAGGAGAACGACGCCCCCCGGATACAGTCCCGTCCTCGCACGATCGGTGAGTACTTCACGCGGCCGAGCGGCCGCTGCTGACGCCGCGGCCGAAGGAGCATTTCGAGACGGGCCGGCTCCTCACCCCGCGGGTCGACCGCTGAAGCCGGCCCAGCGCTCGCGCCGGCCGCTGCTCGGCGCCGGTCCCGGCCTGCACGGATGTCCGTGTCTCCGGCTCACCGGTGAAGGGGGGGTGGCAGGCATGCCTGCCATGTCGGCGAGGCGACAAGGACCGGTCCCTCTCGCCGTGTTGGCCACGGGAGGGTGCTGAGTTGAGAAACCCGACCCATCACGGCCCGCGTGACCACATCATCACGCGGTGCCGTCGGACAGTCCGTACGAACGCTCGTGCACAGCCAGCCATGACCGTGAGCGACCGCCTGCCCCTCCCTCAGTGCATTGAGCAGTACATACTCATGCCTCGAGCGGAGGCGTCGCAGACCATGTGAGTCGGGTGATGGAGTGTTCACCTGCCAAGTGAGGTTTCCCGTGGGGCACACAGCTGAGCTTTCATCCTATGCACTGACGACATGGACTTACGCCTTGTTCTGTTCACCTCTGCGCCGGAGTGATTACATTGATGCGGATGTAGTCCACAAAGTCGTCGCTGAAGAACTCGTTCGGCATATGGCCACACCTGGAGGAGTGGCGGGAGTCGTTGCGCAGTGTGCAGGCAACTACCCAGAGTTGTTCGCCGCCAGAATGTCCTGGTGCCGAGAGCACGCCATGGGAGCCTATGCGACATACTGCCACGAATGCCGTAACCCGTGAGCGGCACGCCGGCTTTCGATGGTCATTGCCTTGGCGATCCGTGCTGCACAGCAGAGGTAGATGCATACAGTCAGCTTTGGTGGACAGTGCAGCAGGCAACTGACAACAAAGGCCGCACGCTTCCTCGAACGGACAGCCTCCGTCAGTGGTGCGGAATGCTTCTCGACGCTCTCATAGCCTTCCAGGAAGAAGTAAGAGAGCTACGCGAGCCACGAGATCGGGCATGGTGTGTCGAACTGAATCGAGAGATCTGCCAAGTTCTGCGGCCGGTGACCGGCGGTCTGCCGGCACATCGATGGCTGATCCACGCTCGACATCGCACGCATGTTGTCGCATACAGGTCGCCTGATCGCGACCTGTATAAATCGTGGCTCCTCGTCCTCGTGGCCGCGGTACGAACTCTCATCGACCGGACGGCAAGAATCGTCTCACAACCAGCGGAGAGTGAACTGAACAACACCGCTCGAATCGGCCTTATGAAGGCTCGTCACAAGCTGCAGCACGCTTGCCGATATCTCTACTATTCAGGCAGTCGTTCTTTTCGCAAGTGACACTCACGCCAGAGGGAGGCGTGGACCGAACCGGGGTGGCCGAGCAGGATCAGAGGCGCCGCGAGAGTGCAGTATGCGGCGCATCCGGTCGGCCCGGTCCAGGAGATGCGTGCGGACGACCGGGACGGCTCGTGCCGCGACGTCTTCCGCTCGTTCCACGAAGGTCAGGTCGATGCCGAACAGCGGGAAGAGGCATTTGGTGTAGGTCGTCGCCGGCATGGTTCCGCTGCGGTGGATGGTTGTCACGAGATCGAGGTAGGCCTCCGTGTAGGGCCTCAGCAAGTCGTCCTGACCAGCGCTCCAGAACAGCGTCGCAACCGAGTGGACCGAAGCGATGGGCACCGCGCGATCCGTCACCAGCGTCTGCCACACCGCTTTTTTCTCGGCCGCGTCCAGGGTCGCAGCGCTGACTTGGAGCCGGCTGACCCATGCTTCGGGATCCGGGTCGCGGTCAAGGAGAGCCTGTGCCTCGGCTGCGGTCGGGGTTCCGAGCTGCGCCTTGCGAACCAGTGCTCGCCACTGGAGATCGATGTCCTCCCCGGCCTCGGTCTGGAGCCAGGCCACCTCCTCCGGTTCGGCCGCGGTACGAGCGAAGCCGCGCAGCGCCGCTTTGCGGTAGGCGCCGACGCCGGAGAGACCGCGGCACGCTGCTGCCACCGTTCGGAGCAACGCGTCCCGCTCCGACGCCGGGCTCCACAGATCTGCGGCCTCGACAGCCAGGTTGAGATACGGCTCGATCACCGACGCGGCCGTCTCGACAGCCAGCACTCCGGTCAGGCACTGCACGGCTTCGGCGGCTGTCGCTTCCCCGTTGATCAGCATGTCCCAGGCCGTGGTGACGGCGATACCCCGCGCGGTCGCAGTGGGCAGGCGGGCCGCGTTGCGGAAGAACGCGTCTCGGGTCGTGGCGTCGGGTCTCGTCGAGGCGAAGGTCAGGTCTTCATCGTTGACCAGGTACAGGTCGGCTCCTGCGGGCAGGTCGAGCCGGGTCCGTTCGCCTGTCACCTCGACTTCGACGAGTGCTGTTCGTTCGAGGTGGTCCCCTGAACGCTCGTAGGCGCCGACGGCAAGCGCATGCGGGCGCGGTCGGCCACCCGGACCCTGAGCGTCCAGGGCAAACCCGTCTGCGTCGTGGTCGAGAGTCAGCCGGTCGGTGCCCGCTGTCTCCAGCCATCCCGCGCGCCACTGGTCCAGGTCACGTCCGCTGGCGTCGGCGACCGCGTCGATCAGATCCTGCAGCGTGGTGCTGCCCCAGGCGTGCGCGGCGAAGTAGCTGGTGAGACCCGCGGAGAAGTCCGCTTCGCCGACGTACGTCATCAGCTGCTGCAGCACGGACGCGCCCTTGGAGTAGGTGATCGCGTCGAACGTCGCTTCAGCCTCGGAGACATCGCGGACCTGCTGGCGGATCGGGTGCGTCGTCGGTCCCTGGTCCATGAAATAGGCTTTGAGTTTTTCGCCGGCCAGATGTGCCGTCCAGGCATCGGTGTACGACGTCACGCTCACCGCGGCCCAGTTGCTCGCGAACTCCGCGAACGCCTCGTTCAGCCACAGGTCGTCCCACCAGCGCATCGTGACGATGTTGCCGAACCACATGTGCGCGAGCTCGTGCAGCAGGTACCGCGAGAAGATGTCCCACTCCGCCCTGGTCGGCGTGCTCCTGCGCAGGAACCAGTCCATCCAGGTGACGCAGCCGAAGTTCTCCATCGCGCCGGGGTACTCGGGCGTGAAGACCTGGTCGTACTTGTGCTGCGGAAACGGCATGCCGAACTTGCCGGCGAAGAACTCGAGCCCCTGGGTGGTCAGGGTGAACAGCTCGTCGGCGTCCCGGTCCAGGATCGAGGCCAGCGACCGCCGGGCGAAGAGCCCGAGATCATGACCAGCTCCGCGACGACGCAATTCGTAGTACGGGCCCGCATTGATCACGGTGTTGTACGCTGCCAGCGGCGGCGTCGGCGGGAAGGTCCAGCGTCGCACCGAGCCGAGGTCTTCGATCCGCGGGTCGCCGCTGTTGCTCAACACCCGCCAGCCGGCAGGAGCGGTCACGGTGAACGCCCATGGCGCCTTGAGGTCCGGCTGATCGAAGCAGGCCAACACGTAGCGGGCGTAGTCGGGAGTGAAGTCGGTGTAGACATACGTCTCGCCGTCGGCGGGATCCACCGCCTTGTGCACGCCCCGGCCATCGGTCGAGCACTCCGTCACCGAGACCACCGTGAGGACGTTGCGCTCGGCAAGATCGGTCAGTGCGATCCGGCCCTCGCCAGCCGATCGCAGCACGACCCCGTTGAGCGTGGCGCTCTCGACGGCCGCCGCACAGTCGGCAAAGGTCTCGGCCCCGGGCCGGTGACACGTGAAGGTGATCGTCGATTCACACCGGACCCGCGAGCCGGTCATCAGATCCGAGAGGTCGACGGCGATGTCATATCGCTCGACCGTCAGCAGGCTCGCGCGCCCCTCGGCCTCAGTCTGGGTCAGGCTCCTGCCGCTCATCACTTGCCCTCTCGAAGATTCGTTCATGCGCTTCGAACCGCCCGCTCAGCAGCGAGAGGCCCACGTGAGGCGGGTGGGCCCATCGCCTCACCTCTCGACGGTCACGACTGACCCTTCGTCACAACGAGCTCAGCTACAGGTCGGCTCCACGAGGGCCTCGAACCCAGTCGCTGCCGGGGATCCAGCTGATTGTGGACTTGTCCCAGACCTTGGAGGACAGAGCACCCGAAGACGATAAGCGATCCCCTCCCTGCCGTGTTGAGCATCTCCTACTCATCCGATGCCGTGGAACCTGGTGATCATTCGCTCGACCCCGGAGCCGCCGCTGGCCGGGGCGATGGGCCGCGCGTCCTGCGGGTGGACCGCCAGGTCCGACCGGACCGCCACGACAACCGATCTCCCGCTCGCCGAGGCCGTCGCGGAAGCCGGCGTTCTGCCTGTGGCCGGCCTCGACCCCCACCGCTGGCGGCGCCAGACCCCACCGGTCAGCTCACCGGTGGTGTCCAGCGCCAGGCGGCCGCTTCTGCCTCGAGTCCACCCGGATCCGCTGGCGAGCCGTGAACGCACCCCACCTCGTTGCCCTCGTCCGGCCGGAGCCCGCTTCGAACGCGGCCAGCTGGTCGTAACGCCCCGAGGCCTCAGCGGCATAAGGTCTGGTGCACCATGACCGACTCCAACATCTACGGCACCAGCAGCCACACTGCCGACGAGCTTGTTCGCCTAGTCGGCAGTTGCCTCGGGCTGGTCTTCACCAAGCGCGACAGCTACTACAGGGGGATCTATCATCGCGCGGACAGACCCGACGGCGAGATCGAGATCCAGCCCAACCCGATTCCCGGCGACGACGGTGAAGACGACCTCTACGTCACCGAGCACCCGACGATTCAGGTGTTGCCGCTGACGACCACTCCAGCCCCCAACCCCGCCCTGCGGGCACAGCTCGTCGCCATCGAAGGGCTTGCCCACCTGAAGCACGAGTCATGGTGAACGGCTGATGATCCACCTTCACGGCCCCAGCCATGCACCAGGCCCAGACACTCGGGACGGCAGCTCGGCCCGGCTGCCGACGCACAGCCCGGCATCCTGGCGATCAGCGCGGACCTGCGTACGGGACGACCCGCCGAACCGCGTCTCGAAGGCCGCCCGGGCTTGCTGCTGAGCGGTCGGGTCGGGTGCTTCCGTCGGGCGGTCCGGCGTGTGTTCACCAGGTCGTCTCCCTCGGACGCTCGTACGCACGTCAGACCGTGACCGTGCACGTGTCGGACACGACCCGGGAGGGCAGAAGCGCCCTGTAGCCGTTCCCGGTGGTCCCCCGGCGGGAACGGCTACAGCTCACCGCGTGCTCAGGTCGTCGTGCCTAGACGTCAGCTCACGTCCTCGCAGGGCAGTCCGACCGAGGTGTACGTGCCACCGGAGAGCTCCCACCCTTCGGCGCAGGTCTGGCCGGTGCCCCTACCGGTCCCCGCGACGCCGGGATAGGCACTGTCCTGGCCGTTGACCCTCATGTTGGGACCCCACACGTTGATGTGGCCGTAGAACCGGTTCGAGCCGCTGTAGTAGCCGCTGGTCTTGTAGCCGGACGCATTGCCGGTGACGTTGATGCAGACCTTGTGGTTGCAGCCGTGCGCATCCTTGATCTGGGCCTCGTCGCCCACCCGAAGACACACGTCCTTCGCGCATGTCCACCCTGCGCTGGACGCCTGAGCCGTCTCCGCGGCTCCGGCGGCCGCGCCGCTTCCTACGACCAGGCCGAACACCGCTGCCGCGACCAGTACCGAACGCATGATGCCTCCCGTGTGACGGTGTGAAGGTGTGACAGGCCGAGGGATCGTTCCCGGCCTCGGTCCAGAGATAGCCGGAGTTCTTTGTTCGGTGTCCGGACGAGTGCGATGAACAATCAATCGCGGAACATCACATTGCCCGCGGAGTTGCCCACCGGTCTGACCAGCGGTGCCTCCTGGCGCGAGGCGTCCGTGGGCGGGAAAGCCGGCCCCTGTCACACAGGCTGGTGACGAACGGGCCGAAAATCATCGCTCTGACATCGCTGTCCTGTGCGGACCACGACACTTGTTGCGGAAGAGAACGGAACGGGGGAACGATGCCGCGCAAAGAGTCACCGCTTCCGGAGGATGACGACCCGGTGGTGCGGTTCGCCGCCGGGCTGAGGGAACTCCGCCGGGCGGCGGGCGGGCCGTCCTACCGGGATCTCGCCGCACGCGCGCACTACTCGGTGGCAACGCTGTCGAGCGCTGCCGCGGGCCGGAAACTGCCGTCCCTGGAAGTGACCCGGGGCTACGTCAGAGCCTGCGACGGCGACGTGGAGCAATGGGAGGCCTCCTGGCACGCGACGGCAGCCGTCATCGCGCCCGCGCAGAGCACCGCGGATGCCGCTGCTCCCTCACAAGAACAGGACGACTCGCCCTACCCGGGACTCGCCTCCTACGACTCACGGCAGAGCCGGTTCTTCTTCGGCCGAGAACGGGTGGTCGAGCAGCTGCGAAGGCGCCTTGCGGAACAACGGTTCGTCGCCGTCTTCGGCGCTTCGGGAGCCGGCAAGTCCTCGGTGCTGCACGCGGGCCTGTCACCGTGCCTGCAGTCCGAGGGGCGCCTCGTCATCACGCTCACGCCAGGTGTCCGGCCTCTGGAGGAGATGGCAGTGCGTCTGGCGGCCCACGCTGCCACCACACCCGCCCGCCTGCTGGCGGAACTGCGGGCAGACCCCGAGAACCTGCACCTTCTCCTGCGGCAGATCGCCTGTGCGGAACCCGAGCGGGACGAGGTGGTCCTGGTCGTCGACCAGTTCGAGGAAATCTTCACCCTCTGCTCCCGTCCCGCGGAGCGTGCCCGATTCATCGACGCCATCGTCTTGGCCGCCCGGGCTCACAACAGTGCCTGCCGCCTGGTCCTGGGAGTACGGGCGGACTTCTACGCCCACTGCATCGCACACGTCGAACTCGCCAAAGTCCTCGACGCGGCGATGGTGACGCTCGGGCCGATGGACTGCGAGGAGCTCCACCGGGCCATCTGCCAGCCTGCCGTCTCGGTGGGCTGTCGAGTCGAAGGGCGGTTGCTGGCCTATCTGACCGCCCAGGCCCATGGCAACGCCGGGATGCTTCCCCTGCTCTCCCACGCACTCCGGGAAACCTGGAGGCACCGCCGGGGCACACTGCTGACCATGGAGGCCTGCCGGGCCGCGGGATCCATCGGGCACGCCCTGACCCACACCGCCGAACGGTTCTGGGAGTCACTCAGCGCCCGGCAGAAAGATGCCGCCCGGCACCTCTTCCTTCGGCTCGTCGCCGTCGGGGAGGGAACCGAGGACACCAAACGCCGCATCCTCCGCTCCGAGTTGTCAGCCGATTCCGACACGATGGCGATCGTCGACCGCGCCGCCTCCGAACGACTGATCACCGTGGACGGCCGGCACGTGGAACTGACACACGAAGCACTCATCCGCGGCTGGCCACGCCTGGGCGGATGGCTCGCTGAAGACCGCGAGGTGCTGCGCACCCGTCGGCAGCTGACGGAAGCGGCAGCGACCTGGACGCACCTGGAGCATGACCCGGGCGCCCTGCTGAGAGGGGCGCGGCTGGAAGCGGCTCGCCCCCTGGCGCAGGCCGGGCAGGCCGGTCTCACGGCACCCGAGAGAGCGTTCCTCGACGCGAGTCTGGCGGCGGAGGGCGCCGACATGGCGGCAGCCGCCCGGCGCCGGCACCGACGGCGCCTGCTGACCACCGCGTCGGTGATACTCCTGGCCGTATCCCTGACCGCGTCCCTGCTCGCGGTGCACGCCAATCGGGAGGTCACGGCACAGCGCGACGACGCGGTCGCCCACAACGCGAGTGCGACAGCCACCGAACTGTCGCACAGGTCACCGGACCTGGCCGCACGGCTCGCCCTGGCCGCCTACCGGCTGCGGCCGGCCCGGCAGAGCCGCGACGCGCTCCTCAGCACGCTGATGTCCACCTGGACCGCGCACCGGGCCGAGATGTACGCCATCGACGTGAGCCCCGACGGCGCGGTGCTGGCGACGGCAGGCCGGGACCGCACGGTGCGGTTGTGGGACGTGCGCGCTCCGCGTCACCCCCGCGAGACGGCGGTGCTCACCGGCCACAGGGACGCCGTCTATGCGGTCGCCATGCACCCCGGCGGTTCCGTACTGGCCAGCGCGGGGGCCGACGGTGTCCTCACCCTGTGGGACATCTCCGACCCGCGCAGACCCCACCGGCTCTCCACCGTACAGACTCGTACGAGGACGGTGCGCGCGCTGGCCTTCAGCCCGACGGGACGAACCTTGGTGAGCGCCGGAAGCGACGGAGACGTGGTGCTGTGGGACTCGAGGTCCGTCAGGCGGCTCCACCGCGGCGTCAGCTTGCACGGTCACCGGGACGAGGTCCGCTCGGTGGCCTTCAGCGCGGACGGCAGGCTCCTGGCGAGCGCGGGAGGCGGTGACAAGCGCGTCATCCTCTGGGACACCACGTCCCCGGGTCATCCCGTGGAGCGTGCCGACTGGCCGGCTCATTCCACGACCGCCCTCTCCGTCGCCTTCAACCCGCGCACCGGTGTCCTGGCCACGTCCGGCGGCGGCGACCATCCCGTGAAGCTCTGGGACGTCACGGGAGCGCGCCGCCCGGTGCTGCTGGACGCGCTGGACGGCCCCACCGATGTGGTCGGCAGCGCCGTCTTCAGCCCCGACGGCCGGATGCTGGCCGCGGGCAGTGACGACCGCACAGCCCGGATCTGGCGAATCTCCTCACCTCGGCGGGCGCGGAAGGAGGCCGTGCTCGTGGGATTCACGACGGCGGTGCTCGGAATCAGGTTCACTCCGAACGGGCGACAGGCGGTCATCGGCGTGTTCGACGGGACCGCCCACACTCTGCCGACCAACTTCGGGAAACTGGTCGCCGGTGCGTGCAGATTCGCCGGCACACCCCTCACTCACGACGAGTGGCGGCACTACCTGGGTGGCGTGCCCTACCGTCGGCCGTGCTGACCTGCACCCGGTCGGCCGACACGTGATCGGTGCGCATCGCCGCGCTCGTTGGAGAAAGCGCAGGCGGTGCGCTTCGGCGGCCGCGGATCGCTCAGCACTGTCGGATGCCGGACAGTGGCCCCGCCCGGCACCGTGCGGGGCCACTGGTGCTGCACCGGGGTCTGGACGGCCTGACTAGTACTGCATCGGGGCCTCGGCGGACGGACCAGTACTGCACCGGGGCCCGGGCGAACTGACTAGTACTGCACCGGGGCCTGGGCGGACTGACTAGTACTGCACCGGGGCCTGGGCGGCCTGAGCGAAGTGCATGACGGCGGCCTTGGCTCCGGCGGCGACCTCATCGGCCAGGGCCTCGCTGCGCGGGTGGGTGGGGTGCTTCATCGCCCAGAGCATGGAGAACTTGATGATCTGGTCGACGTCGCTCGGGCGCAGCAGGATGGCCTGCCCAGTGTGCAGCGGCTCGGGGGACTTGTGCTGCCACAGACGGTAGAAGCGACCGTCCGCGTCGTTGAAGCCCAGATGCCGGTCGCCGTGGGGGTTGATCAGACTGGTCGTGAAGGGCAGGTCATTCGGGCCCGGCTGCCAGGGCTCTTCCTGCTGGCTCAACGTGTCCTCCGTTGGCGTGCGGTGATCACAACAGACCCGAGTCTGGCAGTAACGGCTGGAGACGGGTGGGCTTTCCAGCCAATGCGCCTGACTGCATCTCTCCGATGCCCTGCTGGAGCGCGTGGCAGGGGGCCAGGCTCGCCGCCGGTGCCGGACCCGGCGGCCAGGTCTTCCTGGCGGCCGGGCAGTGGGGCCACTTGGGGAGCATCCCGCGGGGCGGGCGAAGCCGATGCGACATGCGCTGCACGATCCCGGAGAAGACTGACCAGGTCCGCAATCGCAAGAGGCTCGGTTCCCGCGGTGGTCGCCCGCCGGAGTTCGACAAGGACGACTACAGGGAGCGGCACGCGGTCGAGTGTGGGATCAACCGGCTGAAGCGCCACCGCGCGGTTGCGACGTGGTACGACAAGATCGCCGTCCGCTACCACACGACCGTGCTGGTCGCAGCCATCAACGAGTGGCTATGACCGGCACGGTCTGACCTAGCCGTTGATATCCAAGGCTGTGCCATAGAGCCGCTCCACCCTCAACCGAATGACGATCCTGCGCTCGGCGACCAACTGCTGGAAGAACGCGTCTTCGTCCTCCGGCTTCGCGGCCGTCGGGATCATCGCGAGCAGTTCCCGCCCGACCGCGTCGCCGGGAACCGTCGTGATCTCGGAAGCCTCCGCCGCACCCTCGGCGACGGCGAACGACCAGACGTCGCCACCCTGCACATGCAGCGCCGCGCGCGGGTCGCGCTGCAAATGCTTGACCTTGATGCGGTCGGCCGTGGTGGACAGCCGCACGATGCGGGCCTCGGAGTCCCAGCTGTAGAGCATGGTGGTCAGGTGCGGATGGCCACTTTGCTTCACTGTGGCGAGGGTCCCGAACTGTTGCTTGGCAAGTAGGTCGGAGAGGGCTTCGTTGGACAGGGAGCGAGGCGCTGGTCCTTGAGTCATGCTGTGATCAACTTCCGTAACCTCCCCGGCATTCCACGTCCTCTTGTGCCCTACCATCCACTTTCGCAACAGGCGCTGGTCCTCGAGGACCTGAGCCGTGAGCAGGTGCTCGACTGGCGGGTGCGGGCGCTCAAGGACCACCAGGTGGTGTTCGATCACATCGACCGCTATGGCGAGCCGTCGGCCCGGCGCCTGTTCAGCAACCAGCTGGTCGACCAGGCGCAGCACCACTCCCGGCTCGGGCACCTGGACCTCGGCTACACCTCGTGGGGGCAGGCATGAGCGGCGGCGAGACGTCAGGCGTTGACCTGGCCCGGGTCGCGCTGCGGGCCGCGATGGAGGGGCCCGGAAGAACGGCAACGGCCAGAAGACGAAGCGGAAGCCGCGGGCGGCCACGACCCTCGCCGGTCGACCGGGCCCGGCCCGGCCCGGCAGCAAGCACCACCTGATCGTCGCCCGGCACTGCACTCCCCTGACCGTGTCGCCGACCAGCGGGAACCGTCATGACATCACGCAGCTGATTCCTTTGCTGAACTCCATACGCCGCATCCCCGGGGTCCATGGCCGGCCGCGGCACCGGCCTCGACGGCTGTTCGCCGACCGCGGCTACGACTACGACAAGGTCCGCCGCCTACTCCGGGCCCGTGGCATCACACCGAAGATCGCCCGCAAAGGCACCGCCCACGGCTCCGGCCTGGGCAGGAGCCGCTGGGTCGTCGAGCGGACCTTCGCCTGGCTGCATCGATTCAAGCGGCTACGGATCCGCCACGTGATACGAGCCGGCCTCCACCTTGCACTGCTCCAACTCGCCTGCAGCGTCATCTGTTTGAGACGCCTCCGAACCTCATCCCGAAACGATCAGTTAGAGCCCGACATCACTGGTGGCGCTCACGCGTCTCGAAGGTCGCCCCCCTGCGCGGGTTCGGCCAGGCGGGCCTTCGGCCCGAGCAGCAGCAAGGGGAGGATGGCTGGCGTCGGTGACTCTGCATCAGGTGATGCAGCATGCACCTTTGACAGAACCAACCGTTCTCCTGCTTGTAAGCAAAACCTGAATGAAGGCTGGAATCTTACTCTTGCTTCTCCGCGCTCCGCCCTCTAAAAGGTGGAACGCCCTACTTCACAGAGAATTCGAAGCCGACTGGGCAGGCAACATAGAGAGCCGTGTTGAGAGTCGGAGGAATCCAAATAGTCGTCTGGCTTTGCGTATAAGCCTGGTTCGGCTTGCCGTCTTTAGTCGACCATGCGATGCCATATGGGTTGAGGTCGCCATGGTTGTAGAAGGGTGCAGCCATGGAGGTGTACTCCCACTTACTTCGCGCCACATTGTCCCATACGCCCAACTTGCTTACGAATATCTCTGCGGGGTATGGCCAGATGGCGTTCTGATAAAATGTTGCATACTTAGCAGTATTCGTGCAGCTCTTCGGTCCCATATCCGCTTGGGCCGCAGGCGCCGAAAAGAGGGTTACTCCGATGCTGCCAATTAGGGCAGCAAGGGTCGCTAGCTTGTATCGGTTCATATTGTTCACTCCTCCTGGTGGCCGTGATTCTACGGTTTACTTGCACCCGCTCTTGAGCAATGACTACTCATTCAACTGTCAGGTTGAGTGGGAAGTGGATGATGGTTCGGCGACGAACATCAGTGACGACCACGTGAAGGTCCATTTCCGCAAGGAGATTGACGAGGACGGCCGGCCGCCGGCGGGTGTCGAGAGTCTGTGGGCTGTCGACCTGGGCGATGGCACGGTGCGGCTGGACAACACTCCCTGGTTCGTCCGCGGAGTCGCCAATGGTGACGTCATCAGGATTCAACCGGATGATGACGGTCTTCTCTGGGCCGGAGAAACAGTGGCGCCTTCGCAGAACTGCACCATCCGGCTCATCGTGCTGAAGGACGACGGGTCTGCCGCTGCCGGGCATGGCCGGCCCCCTGGTCGGGGCCGGCGCCCGCCGAGCCGCCGACGACGGCGAGAACTGCGGCGATCACAGCGACCATGGCGATGCCGGCCATAACCGAGTTGCTGAGAGCCAGGCGGCCCGGCGTAGACCACGGCCCCGACGACTAGCGCGACGACCAGGACCAAGAGCACGACGACCAACAGAGCAAGCGTGGACATGCTTTCCCGGAACGCGGCACACCCCCACGCCGGCGGGGAGGACCGCGCGGCGCATCCGGCGGCGTATGGAACGTCCGGAACACCCCGCGTCGGCGGGGAGGACGTGGTGGGCTCGGGCAGAGCGTCACGCTTCGATGTGCGCATTGCGGGTGCTGCCGTCACCGAGATCGTCGGCATCGTCCTGGACAACGCACGGCGTCACGGGCGGGGCACCGTGCAGGTCACGGTGCGGGATCTGGACGGGGCTGTGGCCATCGATGTCGGGGACGAAGGAGTCGTGCACACCGTGCGGGCTGCTTCACCTGGCCTGCGCCGCACACGTGTGCGGCGCCGGGGCCGACGGGCGCACGCGCCGGCGCCGCGGTGCCGCGGCTCGCGCGCGGCGGGAACTCCTCGCCACCTGCCGGCGTCTACTATCCTGTAGACCGTCTACTCTAATGTAGTCGCTCTGCTGCCGGTTTCTGCCCGCCCTTCGGGTCGGGCACAGGGAAAAGGGCTCCGCTCTCATGACGACATCGATGCACCTGGCCTCACAGCTCGCCGTGAACGTGCTCGACGCCCGGTCCCTGCTGACGACGTTCGGAGTCCTGGGCGTGGGGGTGGTGCTGTTCGCTGAGACAGGACTGCTGGTCGGGTTCTTCCTCCCCGGCGACTCACTGCTCTTCACAGCCGGTCTGCTGGCTACGGGCACGTCCGAGGGCGCGGTGAAGCTGTCGTTGGGCCCCTTGCTCGTCTCGGCAGCCGTCGGCGCGCTGGCCGGGGCCCAGTGCGGCTATCTGATCGGCCGGCGCGCCGGCGGGTCGCTGCTGGCGCGCAGTCGGTCGCAGCGGCTCCATGAGGGCTCCAAGCGTGCTGAGGAACTGCTGCAGCGCTACGGGTACGCGAAGGCGATTGTCCTGGCCCGGTTCATCCCGGTGGTCAGGACCGTCCTCAACCCGCTGGCCGGCGTGCTGGAGGTGCCCGTCCGGACGTTCACGTTGTGGCAGGTCATCGGCGGTCTGGTGTGGTCCGTCGGGGTCACGCTCGCGGGATACGCGCTGGGCTCGTCGATCCCGAACGTCGACCGCTATCTGCTGCCGCTGGTCGCGCTGATCGTGGTGGTGTCCCTGATTCCTCTGCTCGCCGAGGTCCTGCGGAGCCGCCGGGGAGCCAAGGCGAACGGGGAGACTCGATGATTCTGGCCTTCAACGGATCATCCCTCGACGGTGCCGCGTACGAGGACGTGGTGCACGACGCTCAGCACGTGCCCGGCTGGCTGGACACGCTGGTCTCCCTGTGGTCGACGTTCGGTCTCGCGCTCTTCGCCGTCATGAGCGCTGTCTGCTGGTGGCGGGCGCGCCGCAGCAGCCCTGCCGCGGCCGTGACAGCGCTCGCCGTTCCGGTGGTCGTGCTCGCGGCCTACGGCGTGGACATGGTGCTGAAACTTCTCGTGCGCGAGGACCGGCCGTGCCAGAGCCTGCATGTCCAGACTCTGCAGGCGTGCCCGGCGCCGGGCGACTGGTCCTTCCCCAGCAATCACGCGGCGATCGCCGCGGCGGCCGCGGTAGCGCTGGTGTTCGTGGGACGCCGGCTCGGCGCGGCCGCGGTCGTGGCCGCGGTGGCGATGGGAGCGTCCCGGGTGTGGATCGGTGCGCATTACCCGCATGACGTGGTGGCCGGCCTCGTCGTCGGTGCACTGGTGGCGTGCGGCGTGATGCTCGTCCTCCGCGACCGGTCACAGGCCGTCGCGGCCTGGCTCACCCAGCGGCGGTTGGGCGCCCTGCTGCTCGCCGCATGACCCGCTGTGACCTGAAGGAGCTCGCCGGGAGCGTCGGCCTCGGGCTGTGGGCCGCCTTCGCAGTGCTGGCCGCGTTCGCGGCCGGGGCCGGCGGCGCACCGCTGGAGCTGGACCAGGACCTGCTGACCTGGTCGGTCGGTCACCGGCCCGAGTGGGCGCTGACACTGGCGCGCATGGTCACCGCCACCGGTACCGGCGTCATCCCGTACGTCCTCGTCGCGCTGGCCGGTGTCGTGGCCGGGCGGACGCCACGCCAACGGCTCACCGCTGCCGCGCTGTGCCTGGCCTGCCTGGCCGTGGCCCAGGCCTTCCGCTACGCGGTGATGGAACCGGCTCACCGGCCCCGCCCGCCGCACGCGGACTGGTCGACCCACGCCTCCGGCTGGGCCTTCCCGTCGGGTCACAGCACCACGAGTGCGCTCGCCGCCGGGCTGCTGATGGTCGCGGTGTCCGTACGGGCACCGCGCGGAGCGACACCGCTGCGGCTGCTGATCGGCTGCTGGGGTGCGACGGTGGGGCTGACCCGGATCCATCTCGGGGTGCACTGGGCCACCGACGTTCTCGGCGGCTGGTTGTTCGCGACAGCCTGGTTGACCGCGTGTCTGTGGGCCGCGGCCCGGTGGCTGCCCGGAGGGCTCCCCGCACGAAAGACGACGGCCCCCACACCGAGGGAGGATCATGCGTCCGAAGATCCTCATCGTTGAGGACGACCACGCGTTGCGTGACGCACTGCGCCGCGGGCTGTCCGACGACTTCGACCCCGTGCTGGCTGCCGACGGTGCCACAGCGCTGCGGCTGGCCACGGACGACATCGCAGCTGCCGTCCTCGACATCGGGCTGCCCGATGCGGACGGCCGAGACGTGTGCCAGGCCATGCGGGCCAACGGGTTCCCCGCGCCCGTGATCTTCCTGACCGCCCGGCATCTGATCACCGACCGGCTGTCCGGCTTCTCCGCCGGCGGTGACGACTACCTTCCCAAGCCCTTCCACCTCGCCGAACTCGCCGCCCGCCTCAGAGCACTGCTGAAAAGAGCCGCCCCCCGGACCGCGCTCTGCAACGCCGATCTCGCACTGGACGCGGTCAACCACAGCATGTCCGCCGACGGCCGTGCGCCGATCGACCTGTCGCCGACGGAGTTCCGGCTCCTGGCCACGCTCGTCGCCGCGGACGGCAGCATCGTGCGCCGCCTGGACCTGGTGCGCGCCGGCTGGCCTGAAGGTGCGCACGTCAACGACAACACCCTCGACCAGTACCTGACACGACTGCGGCGCAAGCTGCGTGACGCCGGCAGCGCCAGGACGATCACCACCGCGCGCGGGGTGGGACACCGCCTCTCATGACGAATTTCGCATCCCGTCTCGGCCCGCACACACTGCGGGGGCGCCTGTCCCTGGTCGCACTCACCACGGCCGCGCTGCTCATGGCCATCCTGACGGTCGTGTTCAACGTCGTCATGGACCGGCACCTGCAACACCAGGCCGACGCCGAACTCCGCAACCGGGCAGAGGCAGTCGCCACGACCATCGACACCGGCGGCGCCCGGGCACGCGTCCTGGAAACCGTCAACGACCAGCTGCTCGACACCAACGTCTGGGTCTACGCCGACGGCCGCCTGCTGGAGAAGCCGCCCTCCGCGGCCGCCGACAGCACGATGTCCCTGGCCGCCGGCCGACTGGCGGCCCATACCAGCCAGGGCTGCGCGACCGTGAGCGGTGATCCCCCGGCGCGCCTGTGCGCGCTGCCGGTCAAGGGCGCCCACGCCGCCACGGTCGTCACCGCGCTCAGCCTGGGCCCGTACCAGAGCTCCGCCGACACCCTTCTGGCCGGCTCCCTCGTCCTGGACGGCGTGATGCTCCTGTGCACCTACGTCCTGACCCGTCTGTCCGTCGGCCGGGCCTTGCGCCCGGTGCAGACCATGACCGACCAGGCCACCCAGTGGAGTGCCGTGGCCTCCGAGGACCGCTTCGGCGCCACCCATCACCCCAGGGAACTCGCCCGGCTGGGATCCTCACTGGACGCGTTGCTGGACCGGATACGCACGGTGCTGCGGCACGAACAGCAGCTGACCGGCGAGCTCTCCCACGAACTGCGCACCCCGCTCACCCGGATCATCATCGAACTCGACTGGTGGAAGGCCCGGCCGCGCTCCGACGACGAAACCCGGGCCACCCACCAGGTGATAGGCGAAGCGGCGCAGTCGATGCGGGCCATCTGCGACACCCTCCTCAACGACGCCCGCGAGCGCACGCACGAACGGATGACCGTGCCGGGCACCACCGACATCGTGCCGGTCCTCCACCGCCTCGTCGAGCAGTTCGACGCGCCCGAGCCGATCAAGGTCGCGTTGGACGTGGACGCCCCCCGGATGGACGCAGCCGCTGCGCCCGCCCTCCTCGAGCGGATCCTGAGCCCCCTGCTGGCCAACGCCGCCCGCTACGCCCACTCGACGGTGACGGTGTCCGCACGGCGGTCGGCCGGCACGGTCCTCATCGACGTCGTCGACGACGGCCCCGGTGTGCCTGACTCCTTCGCCGGCGAACTGTTCACACCCGGACGGCGGGCCGACAGCGGCGACGGACACGACGGCGCAGGCCTGGGTCTGCCTCTGGCACGGCGGCTGGCGCGCGCCGTCGACGGCGACGTGACCTTCGACGCCGTGCTCCGGCCCGGAGCACGGTTCTCGGTCAGCCTTCCTGCCGACTGACCTGCTCCTGCCGGGCGGCCTGGACGGCGAGGCGTCGGTGTTCGCGCCGGTGCGCGTAGGCCATCATGGCGAAGAGGACCGCGAGGAGAACCGCGGAAGAGCCCGAGGTGCCGAGGTCCAGGCCGCCCTTGGCGACGGGCTTGGTGAGGAAGTCACCTGCCGTGGCGCCCAGCGGACGGGTCAGGACGAACGCGATCCAGAACAGCGCGACGTTCGGTACTGCCGGGACCTTCATCAGCATGACGAGCACCAGGAGCAGGCCGACCACGAGGAGGGCGGCGCCGGCGTAGCCGAGTCCGGAGCTGTCGGACAGGAAGTCACCCATGGAGGTGCCCAGCGTGTTCGACACCAAGATCGCGGACCAGAACAGCGCCTCCCCGCGGAAGGTGACGATGTCGCGGATCTGGAACGTCATCCCGCTCATCTTCCAGAAGAGGAAGATCGCCACGAGGATCGAGACGAGGATGGCGGCCCCGACGGGGTAGCCCAGACCGAGTCCCTGCGGCCCCCACCCCAACGAAGTGGCGCCAGCCGCCAGATACTTGGCGCTGGCGTCACGGTTCATGAAGTCGGACATCGTGGTCCCGGCCATGCTGGTCGTCAGGATCACGGTCCAGTAGAAGAACGGGTTGTACCGCTTGGACCGCAGCTGGATCACCAGCGTCGCCACGAAGATTGCGAACAGGGCGATTGTGGTGAGGAAGTAGCCGAGCTTGAGGGTCTGAGCGAAGAGATCGCCGGCCGTCTCCCCCAGCGTCGTCGCAGCGATCTTCATGGTCCAGAACGCCAGGGTGACTTCCGGCAGCTTCTTCATCACGGACTTCACCGTGCTCGACGTGCGCGGCGCGTCGAGTTCGTCGACCATGTCAGGTTCCCCCATGGGCGCACTCCTGTTCGCTCGAGCGGCAGAGCGCCCGCCCCGCGAGGGGACGGGCGCTCCATCGAAGCCGGCTGCCCCTCTGCAAGACAGCCATGGAACGAACCTCACATATCGGTCCTGAAATGTTCCTGAACGCTTGGGCCGGGGACGACTCAGGCCGCGTGCGCGGACGGCGCTTCCGCCGCCAGGGCGACGTCCTTGCGGCTCACGGTCAGGTAGATCACGAGAGCGAGGATCACCGTGAGGAACAGCCCGCTGGTCACCACGGTCCCCAGCCCCAGACCGCCGTCCGCGGTCGGCTGGGAGAGGTAGTCACCCAGGGACGCTCCGAGCGGGCGGGTCAGGATGTAGGCGATCCAGAAGGCCCACACCGCGTTCATGCCGAGCGCGAAGTGCGCGACGGCGACGGCGGCGATGGCCAGCGCGAACAGGACGGCGGACAGCCAGTAACCAAGACCCATGCGCTCGGAGACCAGGTCTCCGGCGGCCGTACCCAGGGCGAAGGTGAACAGTACGGCCAGCCAGTAGAAGCATTCACGACTGGTGGTGTCGATGTGGTGGATGGACAGAGTCCGCTCACGCCAGAACCAGAGCGCGAAGACGATCGCGAGGGCGACGGCGAACACCGTGGTGCTGGTCTCCAGCGGCACACCTATGTTGTCCGTGAGGTTGTCGCTGATCAGGGTGCCGACGACGCTGATGAGAGCGACCGCCAGCCAGTACACACCCGCCCGGTAAGACCGTGTGCGGAACTGCACGACCAGCGACACGGCGAGCAGGGCGCTCATCAGAAGGGACACGCCCGTCAGCCCCAGCCCGGCCTTCTCGTTCAGCAGATCCGCCGCGGTCTCGCCGACCGTAGTGCACAGCACCTTGATGATCCAGAAGTAGACGGTGACCTCAGGCACCTTGTTCCAACGCAACCGCCGGCCGGACGACGGCACCAGGCCGTCGGCGGCGACAGGAGAGGAGGGCTTGGACGTCTCGTATGTCATGACGCCACACCGTGCCACCGGCCACCTGAAAGCATCCTGACCGCCGCGCCGCACCACCTCCAGCGCCCGCCCGGTCACGTGCAGTATGAATCCATGCCTCGCCGTACAGCGCGCCACGACATAGCAGCGCTCCGTCCTTCAGTCCCAGTTGCGACGGAAGAGAGCCGCGTTGACCGCCCAGCACCCCCAACACCTGCCGACCGACCGTGCGACGGCATGGCTGCGGCAGCGGCTCGGCTGCGCCGTGGGCACGTCGTATGCCGCGGCCGTGCTCTTACCCGGCCCAGGACTCTGGCTACGCCGACCGCATCATCTGTCCGAGGCAGCCGCCGCAGTCACGGCGCCCGTTTCCGCTGCCCAAGTGCTGCTCGCGCTGGTGCTCTTCGCCGCCGGTCTGCAGGTGCCGCTCCACAGCCTGGGAGGCCTCCTGCGGCACCCTCTCGCCCTGCTGACCGGCCTCCTCCTGCATCTGGGAATCCCCGTACTGACGATCCCGACCGTGTCGTTCCTGCTGCGCCAGACCCCCGACACCGACGGCGGCAGCGGTGTGGTCACCGCGATGATCGTGATCGTGGCGATGCCGGTAGCGGCCGGCGCCACCGTCTGGACTGGTGCAGGCCTGGGTGACCAGCCCACCATGGTGGGTCTCGTACTCGGCTCCACCCTCCTCAGCCCCCTCACCATCCCTCTCGTCATCGGCCACCTCACCCCCCTGCTCACCAACGACTACGGGCACGCGCTGATCGGGAACAACTCCGGGCTGGGCGGACCCGCCCTCGCCACGGTGGTCGCGCCCTGCGCGGCCGGCATTCTCAGCCGACTGCTCCTGCCGTCACTGTGGGCATCCAAGCTCGTGACAGTCGTCGCACCCGCCTCCCTGGGCGCCTCAGTCACCTTGACCTACATCAACGCCAGTGGAGCTCTCGGATCCTTCGTCACTCACCCGCGCCCGCTACTGCTGGGCGCCGCGCTGATCGTGGCCGCCCTCGTCTGCGCGCTGTCCTTCGGCATCGGCCGCTCCACCGCCCACCTGCTGCGACTGGACCCCGCATCCACCGCATCACTCACCCTCGCCTGCGGCATGAACAACAGCAGTGCCAGTGCGGTACTGCTCACCGCCGCCCTGCCCAACAGGCCGCATCTGCTCCTGCCCGTCCTCGCCTACGGTCTGCTGCAGAAGACGGCAGCGAGCCGCATCGTCCGAACCCGGCACCCCGCTACCCCCGGCTAAGCGGCCCAGAAGCGTTCCACACCTGTCACGAATCGCATCACGGCCGTGCCGGTGCACCATCACCCGCCGACCACCCGACGACGACAACCGATGCACGACAACCGGCGCGCCTCTCACGCCCCCAGCCTGAACCAGACGGCGACTTGCCGGCCCCGCACCAGTGACCGATCACACCCGCGCACGACGTGGGTCGTGCGCGGGTGCCGACCCGGGCGACCGGGGGCGCGGTGGCTATGCACCAGTGGCTGCGTAGGTGAGATCGGAGAGCACTTGTAGGCGGTTTCGGAGAGAGGTCGGGGTCTCTGACCCTCTGGGATGTTGCTGAGAACTGGCAGCAGGCAGTTGCGTCGGAACCTGGGTGAGGTCAAGCAGATGTTGACCGTAGGCTCTCGGCGAAAGGCAGGTGCAGTGGACATCACGGTGCAATGGATCAAGACGTCCTGGACGAAGCAGTCTCGGGGCGGGGAGGCCGCTGCCCGCAGGAACGCGGCGCCGGTCGGCTTCTCTTTGCCCCAGGTGCCCTCCGGGTCTGCCCACTTCGTCCAGATGTCCGAACGTGACGGCTTCGAGCCACGTTCGAGCCAGAAGGACCGTCGCGAGGTCGGTGTCAGCCTGCGGGACGAAGGTGATCGGCTCCGAGTACTCGCTCGTGTGGAGCCGCTCTTCGGGTTGCCGCCTCGGTCGCGCAGGCCGCCGGCAGTTCGGCTGCGTCCCGGACAGTGGGTCCGCTGGCAGTTGAACTACCGGTTCACCAGCGCCCTGGGAATCCGCGGATGGTCGTACTGGCTCGACACGTTCAACATCGCTTACGGCCCCGTCGACCGGGATGTCTTCCTGTCAGAGCCGACCGTGACCGTCGATGAGTGCGGGCCAGTTCGATAGCCAGTCGGATCGTGCTCAGACGCCTGCTGCACGATCGCGGCGAAGGACCGGTAGTCCGTGACGGTGCCGCACCGGCCGCCAGCGCCCTCAGGGCCCGCGCCGCCCGGTCCAGCCGTCCGCCAGCCACCGGTGGCGCCGGCAGACCTCCAGCCGGTAGTCCACCGGCCGGTCACGCGCCCGGGAGCGGCGTTCGACGACGGTCGACGGTGCGGTGCAGGTGGTGATCTGCCACAGGATCGGCACAGCGGTACCCCCTCCTGGTCGTGGGTGAAGAGCTGATCATGCCCACGGGAGGGGTGCGCCGTCGTCCACGATTGGACGCTAGGGCTGTGACCCGTCTCGCATTCCCGGGGCCGCGGGGCGTGGCGTGGGGCAGCCGGTTCCGTGGCGACGAGCCCACGGGCAGAGATGCTGGGGGGAGGGCTGCCGCACCGCTCAGCCCCCCCGGTCGCTGGGGCCAGGACCGGGCGCGCACCTCGGGATTGTCTGACAAATGATCTCTGCGAAGCTGAGGTATCCGAGGCTTGACGGAGGGGTCATGGGGATCGAGCTTGAGCTTCACTCGGGGCGTCCTGTGCGAAAAGGGTCGTCCCGAGCCACGTTGCTGCGGGGGTCCTACGAACACGGGGAAGCGCTGGCGCGGGCGCTGAGCGGGCTTGACCGCCACGGCTCGGGCAAGCTCGCCTGGGTGGATCCGTACGGCGACACGCTGTTCAACGAGCAAGAGGCTCACGTGGCCGGCGAAGAAGCCGCTGCCCTGGCGAAGAACTGCGGCGACGAGCAGCAGAGGGCAGCTCTTCTCGACCTTGCCGCACTTCTTGAAGCCTGTGCGGCAACGCCAGGAAGCTACCTGTGGTTCGTGGGCGACTAGCCACAAGCGATCATTCGCCTCGCGGCTGGTCGTGGCGAGTTGACGGATGCGGCGTAGGAGCGGATAGCGCCGTTGTTGCCGGTGCTCGATGGTCGGGGGCGACCCTGGCGTGATCACCGGCAGGTCATCGATGGGGTGCTGTGGCGCTTGCGGGCCGGGGCTCCGTGGCGGGATCTGCCGGAGCGCTATGGGCCGTGGCAGACGGTCTACGAGCGGTTTGCGCGGTGGGAAGGCCTCGGCCTGTGGGCCCGGTGTTGGAACACGTGCAGGTCCGTGACGATGCGGTCGGCCGTCTGGAGTGGACGGTCTAGGTGGACTCCACCATCAACCGAGCTCACCACCATGCCACGGGCGTCCGGAAACAGCAGCGGCCATTGCCGCAGCCAAGAACAGCCGCCCATCGGTTGAGCTGATGGATGGGCCGTTGCACGTCAACATGCTGAACTTGACGGAGAATCCGCCGGGTGGGGCACATCCGAGGCGTTCGGAGCCCGGGTCGAGGCCCTGCCGGACGACTACCGGGAGGCGTGGGACCGGATCGTCGCCCACCTCTTCCCCTACGGGGACTTCACCGGCCGCAACCTGACACCGATCCTCGACTCCGCCCTGAGGCTGCTCGAAGTGTCGGCAGCGGACGGGCAGAGCGTCCACGAGGTGCTCGGCGACGACATCCAGGGCTTCTGTACGGCGCTGGCCGGCGGAACAGGGGCCCGTACTCATCGCGACCGGTGGCGCGAGCAGTTGAACAGGAACGTCGCACGGAAACTGAGCCGGCTGGGAGGCTGACGTGAGCATCCAAGACATCATCGAAGGCAAGAAACAGTGGCGGGCGCACGTGGCCCGGGTCAAGGCACTCCCGCCGGACTACCAGATCGTCTACAAGGAGATGCAGAAGTACCTGTTCAAGGTCGGACCGGTCAGCCTGTCCGACGGCTCTCTCCTCCCCGGACTCGTAGACTTCTTCGAGGAGGGCGTCGCCGCGGGCAAGGGAGTCTTGGAACTCATCGGCACCGACGTCGCCGCGTTCTGCGACGACCTGATCAAGGATTCTCCCGCCTACGCGGATGCCTACCAGGAATCCATTGGCGGGGAACCCGGCGCGGCCAGGAAGTGACAGCCGCCGGACCGGTTCGCGACGCTGCCGGGTAACACCACGCGGGATTCATGGTGAGGTCGGCTCCTGCGCGTCGATCCGGTCGTGCTCGTGGTGGTCGGCCAGCGCTCGCAGATGTGCGGCCGCGTCGGGCGGACGCGAGCGGCGAGGGGCGCGTGCCAGTCGTGCACGGCCGACACGGCGACGTCGGGGACGTCGCTGGAGTCACGACTTTGTGTACGCACGGACCTTCAACTCGGGCGAGTTCTCCGCCGTGCACCCGGGCACGCTGTGCGCGACGCAGGGCAGCGAAGCCACGGTGCAGCTCCTCGCCACCACGGGCCGGCCGACGTCCCCGGGGCCACCTTCACAGGAGTCACCTGCGCCGTGTTCACGCAGCGCCCCCGCCGCAACCTCGAACAGGACGCCCTCACCCCGGCAGGTGGACCGTGCTGATGACAACCGCGTCATGGCTCGATGACGTCCCACCGCTGGACACGGACGACCTGGGGCAGGTGCAGCGGTTCAGCCGCGCCGTCCTGGACCACCTCGCAGGCGACCGTGAACTCCTCACCCAGCTCGCCAACGACGTCGTCTATAACCCGGAGCGCCTTGCCGCGAGCCGTGTCACGCTGCTCCTCAACCGGCTGTCTGTACCAGGCCCCGGATCGCGGCTTCGGGATCCGCCTGAACATGAACCCCCGACCGGACAACCAGCGCGTCCCACACGACCACTGCTACGCGTTCGCCACGCGCATCCTCACCGGCGGGTACGTGCACGTCGTACGGCGGCGCACCGACAGCTGGAGCGGCCCGTTCAGGGGCGCGGACCTCGCGCCGGGCATCGTGACCGTGGAGCGGCCCGGCAGCGCGTACGCGATCGGCGACTCGATGGTGCACCAGGCGGTGATGGAGCCGGACACGGTCACCCTGTTCGTGCGCGGCCCGCGCCGTAAGAAGCTCTCCCACGCGGCTGAGGAGCTGATGCCGCCGCCGGAGAACTGGCCTGAGCCTGCCATCCCGGCTGACCCCCGGGAGGAGTCCTGGGCGTGCACGCTCACCGAGTACCAGAGCATGCGCACCTATCTGGCCCGGCACAACCTCATCGGCTGGCCCTTGCCTTTACGGGTCGGGCTTTCCGCGGCCAACACCCACGACAGCCTCGCCCTGAAGCCGATGCTGTCCACTTCCACATGGGACACGAACTGCACGCGAGGGATTCCAGGCCGAAGCGCCTGCATGCGGTCAAGGCCTACGACATCCCTCACCTGCGACGATGACTGAGAGGCAAGCACATCGGCGTGCGCATCGCCCGCAAAGGTATCGAGTCCAGCGAGCGATTGGGCCGCCGGCGCTGGGTGATCGAGCGCACCATCTCCTGGCTGTCCGGCTACCGCCGGCTCAACCCCCGCTACGAACGGGACCCGAGGAACTACCTGGCCTTTCTCGCCCTTGCCGCGGCCGTCTGCTGCTACACACGACTGCTCAGCCTGACCATGTAGGACACGCTCTTAGTTGCCCTTGCGGAGTTCGCGGATGGTGTCGGCGACGCGGGCGGCGATGTCGACGAGACCGTCGCTGGGCCACACTCCGGCCAGGTTGATGTGGTGTGCCTCGGATAGGGTCTCGATGTGTAGAACTCCGCTGTCGGTGACGGCGAGGGTGTAGGCGTGGCTCTCACTGTCGGTCTGGAGGTTGGCCCGCACGCCCCAGCATTCGGACACTGCGGCCCACTCGCTGCCGAGGAGGCCGGCGGCGGCGCGGCCGATGTCGGAGACGGCGAAGGGGAACTCCGCGCCGGACTCGGGGTGGCAGTAGCCCGCTTCGTCGCGTGAGAGGGAGGCGGCGTACGCCTTCTCGTACGCCAGGATGGCGTCCAGCGTGACACGGCTCGCGAGTCGACGGTATTTGCGGCGATGTCCGACCTGGGCGAAGCACACGGCGGCGATGGCCTCGTTGACCTGCTTAGCGGTGTCGGCCCAGACCGCAACATGGCTGCGGGCCGCCGCGTACTCCCGCATCACGGTGAGGTGCATAGTGAGCAGAGGAGCCACGCGCACGGGGAAGGCGGAGTACCCGCAGTGCGCGGCGCGCGCCTCGGGGATGTGCGGGGCGATGGTGTTAAGCATGATTGCTTCCTTTCGAAGCAGACCGGATACTCCCCGGCCGGACGCTGCGGCGAGCGTCTCGGGGGCGACCCCGGCGGAGGCGGCAGCCCCACGTTCCCGTGCCGCCGGCCAGGAGCCCGAGGGTGGAGCGGGGCACCAGCCGTTCGGCGCGCCGTGCGGTGGGCGTACGGCCTTCGGAGGAGCGGCCGGGGGCGTGGAACGCCGGACCGCACAACCTGCGAATGACTCGGCACACCCCTGCGGGCATGCTTGTGTGGGGTCGCAATGCCCTCCGAAGGATGGGGAGAGCCGACCGCTCGCCACTCCAATGGTCCCGCGTACTTTCCCACCCTCCCGGGGGCAGACCGCATGCGTGCCATACGCCTTGTCATGCCGCGGCGCTTCTCGCCGCCGCCAGAAGGAGACGTTCCCGGCCCGTTGCGCCTGGGCGGCGGCGCGCCCCGCGAGTGGGCGATGGCGAGTTCGGCCTGGCACGATCGCAGCGGCCCCCGCCTACCAGTGGACGGCCGTTGGGCGGCCTACGGCGTCAATCCGCCTCGGCGACAGCGCCAGACCCACGGGCCGGGGAAGCACCGAACCGGTACGACGCGGTCGGGCGGCGGCGGACCGGCGGGCCAGGAGCGCACGGGCCGGTGCCGGGGGGCGCGCCCGTCTGACGGTCGCGCCCCTTCTACGCATCAGCCGGTCACCGGGTGGTGAGGGTCACATCGTCGATGACAAAGCTCGTCTGGTTTGCTTCGTCCTCGGTAGCCGAGAACTGGAGCGTGATCGAGCGGCCCGCGAACGAGGACACGTCCAGTACCTTCTCCAGGTACCCGGGTCCCGCGTCGGTGTTGCTGTATGTGGCCAGCGTCGTACCGCCCATCGAGACGGTCATCTGGTCGTACGCGTGGTTCTCCCGTTCTGCGGTGTCGATGCGCAGGTACAGGCTCAGCGTGGCCTTGCAGTTGGCGGGTATGGTGATGGGCTGCGCGATGTATTCGGTGTGCGCGGAGCCGTAGCCTGCCAGCCAGGCGACACGTGTCCCCGTGTGGGCGGGTTTCTCGGGGAACTGGTCGATCGTGTGCAGGTCACCGGTCCATGGGGCACGGCCGGCCTCGAACCCCGGGTTGCCCACCAGCTGCTTCGAGGTGCAGCCCCCGGTCGTGCCGACCGTCCAGGTGAAGGTCGTCGAGCCGGTGTGGTTGCCGGGGTCCTTCGCCGACACGGTGACGGTGGAGCTGCCTGCGGTGGTGGGAGTACCGGTGATCAAGCCGGTGGCCGCGTTGATCGACAGTCCTGCGGGCAGACTGCTCGCCGCGTAGGTCAGCGGGTCGTTCTGCGGGTCGGAAGCCTTGATCTGCAGCGATACCGCGGTGCCGACTGCCGTGTTCTGCGGGCCCGGGTCGGTCACGATGGGGGCGTCACCGGGTGGCGTCACCCCGCCGACGTAGAGCAGACGGTTGGGCGAGCCGGTACCGATGTTGCTCAGGACGTTCTTGGTGGAGTTGGCGACGATGAGGTCTTTGGCCTGTGCCATAGTGAGTGCGGGGTTGCTTTTCAAGGCCAGTGCGACCGTGCCCGTCGCGAGCGGCGCGGCGAAGGACGTGCCGTACCACCCGGTGAGGGTGTGGGTGTCGCTGTCCTTACCCGCGCCGGTCACGTCGGCCCCGGGTGCGAACGCCGTTGTGCACGAGCCGTAGCTGGAGGCATTGGTGCTGGTGTTGCGGGAGTCGGTCCGGGTAGAAGCGCCCATGATGATGGCGCGTGGATCCTTCGGAGAGTTCTGACAGTCGCCCTTGTTGAAGTTGCCGGTGATCAGAACCAGCAGCAGGCCGCTGTCGATCATGCCCTTGGCTGCGTCGTCCATCGCTTGGTCGGCCACGCCTTTGTCGCTCTCAATGCTCATGTTGACCACTGAGGGCTTGGTGGCGTTCTTGGCGGTCCAGTCCATCCCATCGACGATCTGCTCGGTGGTCGCCGAGTTGTTGCAGTTCAGGATGCGGACGGCCTTGATGTTGGCCTTCTTGGCCACGCCGTAGGTCTTGCCCGCGATGTGGCTGGCGACGAACGTGCCGTGGTTGTGGCAGTCATTGGTGCCGTTGCCGTCATTGATCGATGTGTACACGCCCTTGGCGCGTCCCTCGAACTCCGTGTGGGTGGCTCGCACCCCGGAGTCGAGGACGTAGACGTTGACCCCGGAGGCGTCGTTCGGCGGGTCGTAGACGCGGTTCAGTGGCAGGTTGCGCTGATCGATGCGGTCCAGGTGCCACGGGGCGTTGTCCTGCGCGGCACCGGCGGCCTGCGTCGCGCCGCCCGCCTGGTGGTGGACGCGGACGGTCTGCAGGTAGGCCACCCGCGGGTCGTGGCGCAGCGCGTCGACCGCCGCTGCGGGCAGATCGGCGGAGAAGCCGCGCAGCGCGGTGGTGTAGTGGCGCCGCACCTTGCCGCCCCTGTCACGGGCGACGGCCAGCGGCTCCGCAAGCGCGTCGGCAGCCAGGGACGGACCGCCCTGGTCGGGGCGTTTGAGGGCCACGATGTACCTGCCGGGAACCTCATTCGCCTTCGGTGACGAGAACAGGGGCGCGGGTGGGGGGGCGGCGGAGGCGATGGCTGGGCTGATCACGCCCGCCGCCAGAGCGGTGGCCAGCGTGCCGGCCACCCGACGGAAGAAAGAACTGTGCAGGGGCATCTCCAGCTCCGATCGAACGGCATGGGTGAAGGGACCAGAAAGTAGCCGCTGAAATCACCGCTGTGATCGGTCTGCGCCAGCGTGCGCCAAAAGTGTGGCCGAGCCTCAAAACTGTGGCGAGAGCGGTGGCGGGAGCGGTGGCGGGAGAGCGGGGCGTCACACGGTGGCAGCTCAGCGGAGGAGGCGACGCGGGGCCCGGTTCCCGGCACCCTGCGGGACCCGTTCTAAATGGCTGCCAAGTTTGCCGGGACGAACGGTCTCAACTCCATTCCCAGCGCACGCCGATGATTCCTGGCGAGACGTCGGGGGTGTGGACGTGCGTGACCCGGTTGCGATAGCAGGGCAGGGTCTGCTCCTTGGTCGGCTCGTCACCCCACCGGTTCGCGCGGAACGAGCGTAGGCGTACCGGGACGGCGTCGGGGTGGAAGACTACGCGCAGCAGGTAGCTGCGGCATGGTGACCGAAACGCCTTGTAGTAGTGATCACTTGTCTCTGGGCGGACGCGAGCAGCGGTGAAGTGCTGGTCGAACGCGACCAAGTGCACATCGCCGCGGTTGAGCTGGCGGTCGAACAGCAGTTCCGCGACCAGGTAACCGGACTCTCGGTCGACCCGGGTGCGTCCCAACCGGCAACCGTCGACGGGGCGTACGTCGGGGTGGCTGTCGTCGTCGGCGCGGTAGTACACCACGCACCCGTCCACACCATCGGCCAGCGCCGACACCAGGTTGCGCACCTCTATGCGGCGCACCACACCGTCACTGTCGAGCGTCATGCGGTCCTCGACGGTCTGATACGTGCAGCGGTCCGGATGGACGAAATCACCGGTGGTCATGATGCGGGTCAAACGCGCGTGGTCGTCGAAGATCGCATCGTAGGACACGACCCCGTGCGCGTGGTCCAGCCATCGCCCACGCGGTTTGCGCGGACCCAGCAGTTGGATCAGCGCGTCCTGGGGCAGACCGAGGATCTGCTCCATCGCTCGCAGGGCGTGTACGGACTCGGCCCGTTCGGGGCGACTGCGGCCGGTCTGCCAGTTGCTCAGGCTCGACGTGCTGACGTGAATCCCTCTGGTGGCCAGCCGGTGGACGAGGCGTTCCAGACTGAGTCCGCTCGCGCGCACCGCTGCCTTGACTGCTAGGTCGAATGGGCCCGATCGCAGAATGCGGGCCAGCTCGCGGTCAGCCGAGGCCGGATGGTTCGGCTGTGTCACGGTGGAAGCCTCCTCCACTGGCCGCAGCGCGGCCAGCTCGTCTACGGGCTGCCCGGCATGAGGCGCAGACCATTCGACGATCTCAAGCCGACATACCCTTTCTCGATCCCGAGAGCAGTATGGCCGCCGTCCGGCCGGGCGCAGCCTCTTATGTTCGATCGCAGTGCGGGGCCGGCGGGGCCGTCGACGTGACCGCCGACGGCACCTGGCTTCCCCCGTTGTCATCGTGACCAGCATCCCCGCTGACACTCGAGGCCGTGTCCTGCGAAGGTCGTCGTCTTTCCGTGATGCCCCTTACTCCCAGTCCCAGCAGATGCCGAGGAGGCCGGGAGCCGCTTCCTGGTCGAAGAGGTGCACGGTGCCGTGAGCGTTGAGTGTGAGTTCCGCCGTGAACGTGGGCGGCACGGAGACCGAGGTCTGGGTGAAGCTGCGGCACCTCACCGGTAGTGCGGTGTGGTCGAAGGTGATCTGGAGGGCGTACGGACTGCCGGCGAACAGGAAGGCGCGCGAGTACTCCTGGGATCTTTCAC
This sequence comes from Streptomyces sp. NPDC048514, assembly GCF_043199955.1. Lineage (NCBI taxonomy): Bacteria > Bacillati > Actinomycetota > Actinomycetes > Kitasatosporales > Streptomycetaceae > Streptomyces > Streptomyces sp. NPDC048514. The sequence goes on from NZ_JBICWT010000003.1 coordinate 64,044, forward strand.
CCGTACCGTCCTGGAAGCGGTAGCGCACCATCGTCGTCTCGCCGACCCGCAACCGGGCGTCGAGGAGCAGCTCTGCCGCTACCAGGCCGGCTTCCTGGTTCCGGCGCACCCTGCCCGGACGGCAGTTCACGAGCCCGGTCACCTCCACACGTTCGGCCGCGCAGCCGTGTTCGCCGACGTGGACGGCCAGGTAGCGGTCCACGCCGTCGCGGTGGGCGCGCAGTACCTGCTGCGACTCGCGGGAGGCCAGCCGCCGGTGAGCGTCGATGGTCACCCTCTCGGTCTGCATGACGGTGTGCAGTCCGCCGTCCTGCGGTGCTTCAAGCTCTGCCAGTAGGTCGCCGATGCCCGAGCCGACCAGCGTGCTGTACCGGCGGCCGGCGGGGAGCCCCGTGGTGTCACGCGGCTCCAGCAACTGGGTCAGCGCCTCTCCGGGCAGCTCGAGGAGGTCTTCCAGGGCGGTGATCACGCGCAGTGACTCCCGCCGGCCCGGATGGCGGATGCCGCGCTGCCAGTAACTGAGCGTCGTGACGCCCACGTTGATCCCCCGCTCGGAGAGCCTTTCCCGGACCCGGTGCAGAGCCAGGCCGCGGGCGGACAGCGCGGTGTGGAGAGCGAGCGAGAACGGCCCCGTGCGCAGTGCTTCCTGCAGGTGAGTCTCACCTTCCGTACGGTCGCCTGCGGTCCGACTCTTCGGGAGAACCATCCGCTTCCTCCTGCTTCTGCACCTGGGGCAGGTATGTGGATATTCACTCTCGCCTTCGGGCCGAGCCCGGGGCGGCAGGCCAGGGAGGGTGAGTGTAGGCCATCGTGTTCACAACCAAGGGGGCCGCTGTTCACATCACCTATGTCGCAGCCGAGGCAGGACGTTGACCGTGGCTCGTCATGACGTGATTCTCGTCGGCAAGCGTTCGGACGCTCTCTCCCCACTAGGAAGCGTCCGGACACTTCCCCACTCTCCGTCCCCCCTCAGGGAGAACCGGTTTCATGGCACCTCACTCACAGCGCCCGGGCCTGTCCCGGTGGCGGCGCGGACTGACCGCATCGTCGCTCCTGCTGGCCGCAGTCCTCTCGTCGACCGCCGTATCCGCCATCGACGCATCCGCCGCCGGCACCAAGAAAGTCCTCGACTTCACCGAGCAGGTGCAGAGCAAGGACAACTGGTGCTGGGCCGCCACCGGCGCCTCCATCGCCGCGTACAAGGGACACTCCGTGTCGCAGAACAGCTTCTGCAACGCCGCCTTCGGCAGAACCCAGGGCACCACCTGTCCCAACAACCAGGCCACCCTCGCCAACGACCAGGCCGCGTACCGGTGGCTGGGCATAGCCCCGGGCACATACATCAGCAGCCCTGTCAGCTACTCCAGGCTCCAGAGCGAGATCAACTACGACCGCCCCGTGCAGACCCGCATCGAGTGGTCCTCCGGCGGCGGCCACATGGAGGTGCTCTACGGCTACGACACCTCCACCAACTACGTCTACTGGGGCGACCCGTGGCCCGACGACAACCGCTACAACTGGGCGTCCTACAGCTACTACCAGGACAACAACGAATTCACCTGGACCCACACGCTCTACGGAATCGGAGCGTGACCCGATGACCACCCAGACCCCCAGGACCGCCGTGACGCGCAACTCCTCCCCGATACGCGCCCTCAGCGCCGGAGCGCTGGCCGTCGCCGCACTCGGCCTCGCCACCACGACCGCCTCCGCCGCCCCCCACGCACGCGCTCCGCAGACCTACACGGCCGCGCAACTCTCCGCGGCCCGGGCGGCCGCCACCGCCGACAGCACCATCACCGTTCTCGGCAAGTACTTCGCCCACGCTCCCGTACGCGGCACCGCACACGCCGCCCAGAAGGGGCAGACCACCCCTCGCGTCGTCGGCCGTAGTGTCACCGTCAGCTCGCTGAACCCCGCCTTCGTGGCCGGAGAGGCCGGCGCACCGGTCGCCAAGCCGTCCTTCGTCGCCACAGACGTGGTCTCCCCGACCGGCCAGACGGCCACCGTGCAGACGGCCCCGACAGCCAAGGGCTGGCAGGTCGTCAACATTGCCAGCGGCACCAACGAGACCGACTACACCGCCAAGGCCCACGGCAAGGGCACGGTCTTCCGCGAGCCGCAGATCAACGCCTGGTACACCGTGCGCGGCGACGAGATCCTCCCGCTCAACACCGAGGCGCGTGCCGTGGTCGGCGCCTCCGGAACATCGCTGGCCGCCTACTACCGGCATGTCCACAGCGCCTACGGCCACAAGATGCCCGGCTCGTCCTACGACAAGAAGGGCATGGCCGGCGGATTCGGCAACGCGGCTTCCGACGCCGTCGCAGCGCGGAACAAGTCGGCCGAGATCGAGACACCCGGCAAGTCCGCCGAAACCACGGCAACCGGCGACAGCGTTCCCATGTTCGACAGCACCGGGACGACGCTCCTTGCCATCGCGGTAGCCGCTCTGGGAGGCGGCGCCTTCGCCGCCCGACGCCTGTTGCAGGCCCGCTGACCAGACTCCTGGCGCTACTGGTGCAGTGACCGTTTAGCTTCACCAGCTTGCTCCCTGCGCTGGTTGGAGCCCTGACGCTCAGGCCGACTCGCAGCAACCCCAGGGCTCTTGAACCCCGGCGTGAGTCGATTTTCGGCCAACATCACTTCAGGGTCCTGACATGTACGCGCCATTGACGTCACTCTCTCTCCACCGCCGCAGCACAGCAACTTCTCAACGCCACACTCTCCGGCCAGTACCCCACGCTGACCGGACTCCCCCACGAAGGAGCTTCTGTGAGCCCCCTCTACACGCGCCACAAGCGCACCACTCTGGCCATCGCCACCGCCGTCGCCGCCGGAGCCCTCCTCACCACCGGTCTGACCACCGGTGCCAGCGCCTCCCCGGCCGGACCCGCCGCCACGCCCCTGGCCGCCGCCCCGACCGCGCTATCCACCGCGGCCCGCACCTCCCTGCTCCAGAAGGCTCAGGCCGGCGCCGCCGAGACCGCGCAGCACATAGGTCTCGGCGCCAAGGAGAAGCTGGTCGCCAAGGACGTCGTCAAGGACGTCGACGGCACCCTCCACACCCGCTACGAGCGCACCTACGCGGGCCTCCCGGTGCTCGGCGGCGACCTGATCGTCCACACCGCCAAGTCGGGCAGGACCGAGGGCGTCACCAAGGCGAACAAGGCGGTCCTCAAGGCATCCCTCAAGCCGCAGGTCTCCGCCGCCAAGGCCGAGAAGCAGGCGGTGTCCGCCGCCAGAACCCTCGGCTCCGCCAAGACCACCGCGGACGGCGCCCGCAAGGTGATCTGGGCCGGCTCCGGCAAGCCCGTCCTCGCCTACGAGACGGTCGTCGGCGGCCTGCAGGACGACGGCACCCCCAACCAGCTGCACGTCGTCACCGATGCCGCCACCGGCAAGAAGCTCTTCGAGTACCAGGGCATCGAGAACGCGACCGGCACCGGCAAGAGCCTGTACTCCGGCACCGTCGGCCTCAACACCAACCTGTCGGGCTCGACGTTCCAGCTCTATGACACCTCGCGCGGCGGCCACAAGACCTACAACCTGGCGCGCGGGACCTCCGGCACCGGCACCCTGTTCACCGACGCCGACAACGTCTGGGGCACGGGCGCGGCCTCCAGCTCCCCCACGGACCAGACGGCCGCCGCGGACGCCACCTACGGCGCGCAGGAGACCTGGGACTTCTACAAGAGCACCTTCAGTCGCAATGGCATCAAGAACAACGGCGTCGGCGCCTACTCCCGCGTCCACTACGGCAACGCCTACAAGAACGCGTTCTGGAACGACAGCTGCTTCTGCATGACCTACGGCGACGGCAGCGGCAACACCCACCCTCTGACCTCGCTGGACGTGGCCGGCCACGAGATGAGCCACGGCGTCACCGCCAACACCGCGGGCCTCAACTACAGCGGCGAGTCCGGCGGCCTGAACGAAGCCACCTCGGACATCTTCGGCACGGGCGTGGAGTTCTTCGCCGGCAACGCCTCCGACACCGGTGACTACCTCATCGGCGAGGAGATCGACTACAACGGCAACGGCACCCCGCTGCGCTACCTGGACAAGCCCAGCAAGGACGGCAACTCGGCGGACTACTGGTCCTCCGGCGTCGGCAACCTGAACGTGCACCACTCGTCCGGCGTCGGGAACCACTTCTTCTACCTCCTCGCCGAGGGCAGCGGTTCGAAGACGATCAACGGCGTGACCTACAACTCGCCGACCTACAACGGCTCCACCGTCACCGGCATCGGCCGCGCCAAGGCGCTGCAGATCTGGTACAAGGCGCTCACGACGTACATGACGTCGACGACCAACTACAAGGCCGCCCGCACGGCGACCCTGAACGCGGCGTCCGCGCTGTACGGCTCCACCAGCACCGAGTACAAGGCCGTCGCCGCGGCCTGGTCCGCGGTCAACGTCGCCTAGCGGCACCCGCCCCGGCAACGGGCGGCACCCGGGGGGGGCTCCTCCCGGGTGCCGCCCTACCCCTGTGACCCATGTCCTCAGCGTCCTTCACCTACGAGCAGGTCGGCGCGACCCGCGACGACCTGGCCGTCTGCCCGCCCGGCTGCCACCGCCTCTTCGTCCGCACCCGGCTCGGCGAGGGCCAGGAGGTGTCCGACGGGCCGCCGAGGCGGTCCTGATGGGTTCGACGGGCGGAGCGCCCTTCCGGCCGTGGACCTTCTTCTCACCTCGCCGACCCGCAGCCGCTTCTCTTCGTCGTCCAAGGGCACGGCGGGCACGCTCACGAGCCTCGGCGGGGTCGTCGTCCAGCTCCTCGTCGTCGGCCTCGCGGTGGCGTCGGGCGAGTGCCTCTTCCCGGTGGAGGGCAAGTGCTTCGAGCATGCCGGACCGCGGCCCAGGGCAGCAGGTCATGGAGCCGGCCGACGGCCTGGCCGAGTTGTTGCTGAGCATTTGATCCCTTGCGGCCAACCCGTGGACGAAGCATGGGGCCCTTCAGTGCTGCCGCGCGGCAGACACGGAGGGGTGGTGGCCCGGTTCGGGCCGAGGTCTGCCCTTGGGGGACGGGGCGCGCGGGGAGGCAGTCGGCTGGACTCGGTCGACCGGCTGGAGGTCGTCACACCACAGCATCTCGCCGCAGCGGTCCGGCTGAATGTCACCCACGGCGCGCACCGGGGCCGGATCGTGCAGGCGGTCGTGTCCTCGCGCGCATTTGCTCCGGGTGGGAGCGCTTTTTCCGTTCTGGGGTGGTCTCGGAGTGGTGGATTCGAGTAGCGGTTACTCGGGACGCCGGATGGTAGTTCGATGTTCAATCGGCGTGCGCCGGGGCCTCTAACGCCGTGATGTACGTGTGAGGCGTTTGCGGGTTTTGTCGGCGCTTTTCCTTTCCTTCTGTGCTGATTTTTGGGTAGGGAGTGCTGTGAGAAGACGTGTGTCGTTGGTTGCCGCTGCAGTTTCGTTGCTGGCTGTGCCGTTGATCGCCGGCCTCGCGGACACCGCTCAGGCGTCGCCGGGGTCGTCGACCACGGCGATCGTTTCGATGGGTGACAGTTTCATCTCCGGTGAGGCCGGGCGGTGGGCGGGGAACAGTCTGAACAATGACGGTGACCGGACGCTGACCGACCGGGCGTACCGCAATGGTGGTTACGATCCGTCGATTGTGTACGGGTGGACGGCGACGAACGGCTGCCACCGTTCGGACGTGGCGGAGATCCAGGCCGCGATCTCGGTGACGGTGCACGAGAACATGGCGTGTTCGGGTGCGAAGGCGGTGAACACCTGGCGGGCGTCGTCGGGTGGTCAGTCGTTCAAGGGTGAGGTGCCGCAGGCCGACCGGCTGGCCGCGCTGGCCTCGAGCCGGAACGTGAAGCTGATCGCGCTGTCGATCGGCGGGAACGATCTGGGTTTCTCCGACATCATCTCCTCCTGCGTTACCGGCTTTATCGCCAACGGCAGCCCGTGCAGGGCTGCTCAGCAGTCGGTGGTGGACGCCCGTATGCCTGCCGCGATGGCGAACGTGTCGAAGACGGTTGATGAGATCCGTTCGGTGATGGCCGGTGCCGGCTACTCCACCAGCGACTACCGCCTGGTCCTGCAGTCCTACCCATCGCCCGTACCGCGGGCGTCGGAGAACCGGTACACCGAGAGCGGCCAGACTCGTACGGTCATGGGCTGCCCTATGTGGGACACCGACCTGAACTGGGCCCGAGACAGCCTCGTCCCGCGGATCTCGGCCGAGCTGAAGAAGGTCGCCGTCAACAAGAACATCGACTTCCTCGACCTGAAGGACGCCTTCCAAGGCAAGGAAGTCTGCTCGAAGTTCTCCTCGCTGGTCGACGCCACCCACCTGCCTTCCTCCAAGACCAGTGAATGGGTCCGTTTCGTCAACTCCGGCGCCTTCCAGGGCGACCAGGCCGAGTCTCTACACCCCAACGCATACGGGCAGAAGGCCCTCGGCGCCTGCCTGAGCGCGTTCAACCTCATGCCCCGCGGCCGCTACGCCTGCACCAACAACGCCAACGGCAGCATGCTCGTCAACCCCGCCCCCTAACCCCCCTCCCCTGACCAACCGCGGGCCCGGGCCCCCTCGATGGCGGACCGGGCCGGCCGTCCGCGCTTACAGCGGCGACGTGCGGCCGGGTCGGGGGGGCCTAGCCGTATACGACGTGTACCGGCCGTCCCAACACCCCGCAGTCCCTGACTCCAGGTGACGCTTGCCGCGCTGTCGCTGATGAGCACCGACGCCTGCCACCACTACGCCCACGGCACATCCGGCGCCCGCATCCTCGCCGGCGTCGACCCGCTCGACGGCACCGACGTCGCGCACCTGGCCGCGGCGACCGGCCTACAACGCACCACGGTGCGCCGCCGCGTGGACAAGCTCGTCGAGGACGGTCTGGCAGAGGAAGCCGACGGCCTGGTCTCCCTGCCCCGCCACCTGGCGGCCGGCGAAGGCCTTCGCCCTGACCCCGACCAGCCAGGTCCAGGAGGCGCAGGCCGGTCAGGTCGCCGAGGACTTCGGCGCCGGGTCCGGTCGGCCGGAATCCCCAGGAGATGCGGTCGACTTCCGGGATGTCGGTGCCTCGTTGCAGATGTGGGCGCCGTACATGGTCCAGGCGCGGTCGTTTACGGCTTCGGGCTCGGTGCTGTGCATGGCGCTCCTTGGCGTCGAGGGAGTGGCGGGGCCGCGCCGGCTGCACGGCCCCGCATGGACCTCTGCTGGGGGCCGCGGCTCAGCGGTCCTGGGCGAGGGCGTACAGCTCGCCGAGCAAACTCCCCTCGGTCGCGACGAGTTCGTCGAATGAGCCCTGCTCCCGGACGGCTCCCTTGTCGATGACGATCACTCGGTCGGCCATCCTCACGTTGTCGAGGCGGTGGGTGACCACCACGGTGATCCGGTCCGAGGCCATGGCCCGCAACTCCCTGAAAATCTGGTGCTCTCCTCGGGCGTCCATCTCACTGGTCGGCTCGTCCAGGACGAGCACGGCCGGCTCCCTGTACATCGCTCGCGCGCAGGCCAGCCTCTGCCACTGCCCTCCGGACAGCTCGTGGCCGCCCCACACCGACCGGGCGAGCAGCGTCTCCAGTTCCTTGGGGAGTTCACGCAGGGCCTTGGTCATGCCGACCCGTTCGGCCGCGTCCCAAATTCGGTCGTCGCCGTGCTCGCGGGGCTGGCCCAGGGTGATGTTCTCCCGGGCGGCGAGCGGCCAGTGCCCGTTCTTCTGCGGCACCAGGCCCACATGCCGCCACACCGATTCCGCTTCGGCGCCGGCCAGGTCGGTGCTGTCCCACAGGACCTTGCCCTCGGTCGGGACGGTCAGTCCGGTGATCATGCGGATCAGCGTGGACTTGCCAGCGCCGTTCTCCCCGACGAGGGCGACGACTTCCCCGCGGTTCAGGGTGAGGGTGATCGGCTTGACGGCCGGGGCCTCCTTGCTCGGGTAGGTGTAGGAGGCGTCTTCCAGGCGGATCTGCTGCGGGGACTTGGCCCGCGCGGTGCCGCGGGCCGTGGTCATGGCGCGGATCTCGTCGATGAAGTCGTAGTAGTCGGAGAGGTAGAGGCCGTGGTGGAACATGACCGTCGAGTAGCGGATGATCGAGTTCAGGGCGCGGCCGGCCGTCTGGGAGGCGACAACCGCGGTGCCCGCGATCGAGGTCGTCATGGCACCGGCGAGCACCAGGCCGGCGAGCGAGGCCCACATGCCGAGGGTGAACAGGCCGCCGAGCGAGGCGGCCAGCAGGGTGATCCGCAGATAGGGGCGTGCCCCGGCGACCTCCCGCATCTCGACCCGGTCGCACATGGACCGGTACCAAAAGTGCAGGTAGCCGCGCATGGTGTTGGCTCGTAGCTCGTCGGCGAGCTCGGCCGTCGTCAGCCACCAGCGCATCATGCCGCGGACATTGCGGGCGGAGATGGTCTGGTCGTGGACGCGGTAGTCGACCCGGGCGGCGATCACGCCACCGAGGCCGCGGGGGACGACGGACAGCAGCAGCACACCGAGCAGCAGCGGGTGCAAGGTGGTGAGCACCACGGCCGCGGAGGCGAGCTGGACGAGCCCGTTGGTGAGGGTCTTGGCGTCGTCGGCGAGATCGACGGCGCGCAGCGCGCCGATCTCCGCCGCCTGGCTCCGGTCGCCGAACCCTTCCGCGTCGTAGGCGGCGAGTTCGGCCCGCATGTGGAGATCCACGAGCTGCAGGTCTGCGGCCGAGGCGATCTGCGGATTCAGGCGCCGGGTCGCCCAGTCCGCGAGGATCCACATGGACGCTCCGGTGGCCATCGCGACGACGGCGACGGTCAGCGCCGGCCACGCATGGGCCAGGCCCTCGCGGGGGTCGTCGACCATCAGCTGCGGCAGGGCCTTCGCGACGGCGGTGAGCATCACGGCCGTGCCGATTCCGGACAGCAGTTGGCACACGACGATCGTCAGGGCCATGCGCCGGTCGACGCTCCAGGCCAGGCGGGCCGTCTGGATCAGGGCCGCGGGGATCCGGCGGGCCATGTCCCACAAGGTGGCGTCGTCCATGGCCCGCCGGTGTTTGCGCCCGTTGTAGTCGAGCTCGGGCGGCGCGGAGGGCTGCGGAGCGCCCGTCCGCGCGGCCGGGAGCGACGCCGCCCCACCGCGTGCTGCGTCGACGGCCGGAGAGTCGGCCCGGTGGTGCGGCGCGGTCATGCGAACACCCCCGCCATCAGCCGGTCCAGGGTGCGCCGTCCGCGTGCGGCGACGTGGGGGTCGTCGAGCTTCGGCCCCCAGACCAGGCAGCTCACCGCGTCGATCGCCGCCAGGCACGTCAAGGCGCGCTGCTCCTCGCGCGTGAGGTTGCGGCCGTAGCCCTGGAGGCATGCGGCGCGCAGGTCGGGCCGATCGGTCCAGGTGGAGCAGGCCATCAGCACGAAGTCCTGCACGGCGGTCGCGGCCCGGGCGCGCTCGAAGTCGATCCATCCGGCCTGCTGCCGGGCGGTCGACCACACGAGGTTGCGATCCCACGCGTCGCCGTGGATATAGGCGAGCGGCAGCGGCGGCAGGGCCCGCAGCTCCTCGGCCAGCTGGCGCACGAGCTGCTGCTCCGGCGCGGTCAGCCGGTCCCCGGCCGCCGCCAGGTGCCCCTCGGCGCCGTCGGCCGCAGCCTGCAGCGCCTGCTCCGCCTCGGCCCGTCGACGGCCGGAGAGGTCACCGGCCGCGTGGAGGCGGGCCAGCAGGGCGCCACCGTGCCGGTACGCGCGGGCTTCCTCCACGGGCGAGAGCTCCAGCTGCTTGAGCGGCCGTCCTGGGACGGCGGTCAGCAGCAGTGCCAGATCCTCCGCGCTCGAGGCGCGCAGATGCGGCGCCCCACCGGCGCCGAGGGCCGGTGCGGCACTTCGCAGCGCGAGCGTCTCGCGCTCGTACATCACGGCCTTGGGGGAGATCTTCAGGTAGAAGCGGGCCGCCCCGGTCAGGTCGAGCCGCCAGACGCGGGAGTTCTCGCGCGGAGGGCTGACGTCCCTGACGGCGGGACGGGCGCCGAGTGCCCGGCTGGCCCACGCGAGCAGGGCAGGGGGCGCCGTGGTCAGGTTGGTCATGCCCCCCACCCCGATGACGGTCGTGATGCTGCAGCGAACAGGACGCGACGGACGTCGACGGGCCGCCGGTGCGCGAGAGCCTCGGCGGCCGCAGCAGGAGGGTTCTCGACGACAGGGTGAAGGGTGACCAAGCGGACGGGATTCACGGTTTCTCCTCGGTTCGGAAAACGGGGCAGAGCACCCGGACAACGCACCTGATCACAGGGCGGCTACGGGCAGCCGCGGGCGACGAGTCGAGTGAAGGTTCGACGCCGGGACGCGGACGGCAAGCGCCGTCTGCGTGGGCGGCTCCTCTCGCTTCGTTCGATTCACACGTACGGGGAAGGCGGCGGGACGATCGCCCGAGGGGCGGATTGCATGACGCGTGGACAGCACCTATCTCCTTCGGCGAGGTGCGGCTGTGCTCTGCTGACGGACCCTCGCCCACGCCACTGACACTCCTCGGCCACCAGCACCGTGATCCGGTCATCCCCAGCCTCCCCTGCCGCCAGCCGCCACCCGTGAAGGGGTGGGCTCTGAACTGGGGTGATGCTGGGAGAAAGGATTCTTGAACTTCCCCGGCCGGCCCGGAATCCGGCGCCCGCGAGAGTGGCTCGATCTGGTCCGCGGCCGGGTGAGCACCCGGAGCGTCATGCCCCTGGGCGGTCGCGACGGCGGCTAACATCGGCACCTTCGACGCGGCCGGCACCCGCCCGGGTGGTCTTCTCGCGTTCCGTGCCCGCGCCCGCAGAAGGGGCGCTACGTTCGAACGCGCCGCCTCCGGCTGCCCCCTGTGGAGCCGCGCCGCGCACAAGGTCACCAGGAGAGCCACGCCCATCCCCGCCCAGCACCCGGCACGTCGGTGACCCGCCGACCGGTAGGAGCCGTGCACCAGCACGGCGCGGCGTACCCGGGCCGGGCGGTGCGCCGGTGATCGTTCTCCCGGAGGCGTTCGTGCGGGTCACTGTGGACCGCGGAGGCCCGGCCGGCTCGGCATGGCTCTCCACCCTCCCGGCCACGGTGCAGGAGATGGCCGAGCAATGGCACTTCACGCCGGACGATGACCCGCTGTACGGGGGCGTCGGCATCGTCGTCCCGGTGCTGCGCAAGACGACCGAGCCCGCCGTGCCGAAGGTGTCCTTTCCTCGTCCCGAGAACCGGTCCGAGCCGGACGCGCTCTCGGTCTGGGGCGGGCGTGGAGCGGTCCTGCTGCACGAGCGGGACGACGACCGGTTCGCCATGCTCCTGGAGCGGGCGCACCCCACGACGCTGGCCCAGGCCGCGCAGGGCGACGAGGTGGCGGCGATCGCGGGGAGCGTCAGCCGTCGCCTCGCCGTCCCCGCGCCCGCCGGACTGCCCCGGCTTCAAGACCGGGGCCGCCGGGTGGGAGGAGCAACTACGCCGGGAAGCCCCGGACTTCCCCGACACCCTGCCGTCCCGGACAGTGCAGGCCGCGATCGCGACGGTCAGGTGGGCGGGCTGCTCCCGGGCGTTACGCTCGGCCCTGGCACCGCGGAGCCGGGCTCGGTGCCGCAGTGCTGTGAAGTCCGGCCTGCTGTCCTGCCAGACCACCAGCTCGGCGTCGACGACCGCCTCGACGCCGAGGGCGGCCGCGGCCCGGGTGATGTCCGGGTAGGCCTGGCCAAGATCGGCGCCGCGCCGGGACTGGAGGTACGGCTTGAGGCCGGTGAACACGAGCACGCGGAATCCGTCCGCCTTCTGCTCGAACAGCCGGGGCCGTGCCCCGGGCGACGGCAGAGCCGTCACGGAGCGGGCCAGCATCGGCTCGACCGGCGGTGAGAGGTGCACCCTCCACTCCTGCACCCTCCACTCCTGCGCCTTCCGCGCCCCGTCCGCCCACACGCCGCGCGGCTCACCTGCAGTTCGGCACTCGGGCGGGAGGTGCTCGGTGGCCGGCCCCGGCCCGCGGCTGACGAACGACGGTGGCTGCCGGCCATCCTGGGCTCGGAGCCAGAGGTGGCGCGGCCCGGGCCCGGGCCACTGCTGTCGCTGGCCTGTCAGATCCGGCGTCTAGGCTGCCGTTGCAAAGATCGATCAAGGAGCAGGGCAGTGCGAATAGAGCGTCATCAGGTGGGCGGGGCGGCCGTGTCGGCAGCGCGCGACGACTTCACGAACCGCATCGGGGGCCAGGTGCGGTCCATGTCCAGGGCCGGCCGGATCACCACCTACGAGTGGCAGTCGATCGCCGACGAGTTCCTCGCCTACCTGGGCGCCCTCTCCGTCGAGACACCCGGCCTCGACACTCCGGAGGCCAAGGCCGCCCTCGAGGACGCCTCCGAAGCCGCAGCCGGCGCCGTCGCCTACGCCGCCTACCACCCGCACTGCAGCTTCCAGGTCTTCCTCAACTACGTGAACTTCGGTCTGAGCTACGACCCGGGTGACGACTCCCCCGAGGAGAGCGTCACGACCGGAGAGTGGATCGACGCACTCTGCCTGACGGTCCTCACGGACACGGCGAAGACGCACGGCGAGGCGTTCCATTTCGCCCGCGACAAGTTCGCCGCGCAGGCGAAGGGCACACCGGCCGGCGAGCTCGCCACCGGATTGATGGCCGTGGTCCTGGACGACACCGGCGACGACGAGGAGTACCCGCCGAGCGCCCAGGCCAAGCTCGCCGCCATCGAGGCGGCACTGGACCGCCTCCGTTCCCGCGCCGCGCAGACCGGCGAACCCCTGCCGGACCGTCCGGACAGCACAGCGCTCCGCGCGCTGCGCGCCCTGGTCGCCGAGGACCGGGAGGCCTTCGATGCCGCGCTCGCCGATCTCCTCACCAGTCACGCCGCCCTGCACGCCCCTACGGCCTCCCCGAGCACTCTTCTCCCCCTCGTTCCTCTCGCTCTCGCCGCCCTCGCGTACCGGACATCGAGCTGGGCGCCGGCCGTCCGCACGGACTACCTCCCGTACGCGCTGATCACCGGCTTCGAGAGCCGGGGTCCCAGGGTCGGAGGGTTCGGCCGGAATCGGCGGCCGGACGCGGTCGCCGCGCTTGCCGCAGCCCCGCTGGTGGTGGAGCGGCCCGCTTGTGAGCGCGAGGGGATCGAGCAGATCGAGGTCGTGTACGAGGAAGACCTTCGGGAGGCGCTCACCCCCGTCGACGGAAAGCCCGTTGCCGGCTGGCGTCTCAGTGGTGTCATGGGCGACCAGGAGCGCCTGTTCAAGTGGCGGGCGGGAAACCCCGGCGCCATCACGGACGCCCAGCTCGCGACTCTTCGGCTGGCCTCCCAGACGGGGGCGGCGCTGTTCCGCATCGCGCTGGCGGAGCCGGGCACCGAGGTCGAGGTGACCATCGGCGGGCGCACACTGCGCTACCCGGCCGAGCGGGGTGAGGCAGCCGGTGCCGGGAACTGGCAGACGGCCGTTGCCTTCGCCTTGATCACCGGCGTACGCGAGGACCTCGCCCCGCTGGTCCTCACCGGCCCCACCGTCGCCGGCCCGGACCGCTCCGCGTTCGCCGCGTACCGAGGAGCCCTCCACTCCTACCTGAAGGGCGCCGACCCCGAAGCCGCCGCGCAGCGGGCGCTACAGGAAGCCGAGAAGGCCACGCACTGGGGATTCGCGATGCCCCCGGCCGTGCTGCTGTCACAGCTCGTGGAGGGTGACGAGGAAAGCTTCAACCTCGCCCTGGCCGACGCGCTCGAAGCCCACCGCGCCTACTACCAAGTCGCCGACCGCGCCCATGGCCCGAATGTCTCCGTCGACCTCGACATCCTCGCCCTGGCCTGCCACGCCCGCCGCCGCGGCTGGGCCATCCGCGTCGAGTCCCCCTACCTGCCGCAGGACATCCTGCGGGTCGCCGAGCCCTTCTAGAGCACGCCGCGCACTCGAACGCTTCTGCGGCCCTGGCCGAGGAAGGAGCAACGCCGCCGCCTTCCCGGACGGCGCTCTCCCACGGCCGGGGCCTGAAGCACCTGTCCTCAGGCCCCGCAGGGAGAAGTAGCCGCAACTCCCTCATACTTCACCGCAGTAGAACGTCGATGTCATGGGCAGCGAAGATCTCTAGGAGCACCTCGAAAAAGGCTCCCGTGTCCCTGCCTCGCACTTGGTTGTTGACCAGCCGTGACCTCGCTATGCCTGAGTCCTGCCACTCCAGAGTGAACGGAGGTCTGGCACCAAAGCCTCCTCCGAGGCAGTCGTCCACGGCAGCGAGATTCCACCCGAAGTTCCCGCCGGGCCCGTTGATGGCCTCACCCAGCGCACAGTAGAGGCTGTCCGCATCAACGACCTGCCGGCCGTCCAAGGTGAACACCCGTCCTGGTGCAGCGTCCTCCGGGCGTCCGCGGCGCTGGTACTGCCGTGACCACATGGCCACGGACAACCAGGCTTTCCGCCCTTCCGCGTCGAGCGAGTGCCACAAACCCAAGTGTTCCTTGCGGCGAGCATCCCAGGAGTTCGACCTGACGAAGACCGTCCTCACTCGGGGTGAACAAACCCCTGGCTTCCGCCGCGAAGCCCCAGAATTCGCTCTCTTCCTCGTCGCTCGTCAAGGCGTACTTGCGCTCTTCTCCTGCACTGCCCGCCTGCGTCCACAACACCTCCTGATGAGCGGAAAGCCTACAGAGGGGCCCATCAGGAAGCGTCGACCAACCGACAGGACAGCCCGAGTCGAAAAACACTCACTAAGTAGGTGTTTCTGAAGCCGCTGGTGGCCCGGCTGCGCGTGACGGCGTGTGGAACACCGTCGAGCGGTGCGTCAACCGGCTCAAGCAGTGGCGCGGCCTGGCCACACGAATCGACAAACTCGCCATCGTCTAACCAGGCCGCACTCCACCTCGCCGGCATCCTCATCCGGACCCGACGCTGACCAAAGAGACAGAACTAGCCGACCATCTTCCACGACTGCGGTGTGTTGTAGGCGGAGCCACAGGTCCACAGGGTGAGCCAGGCGCCGTTGTCCACTGAGTTGCCCTTGCCGGTGATGCACTTGAGTCCGTGGTAGGTGAAGATGTGCTCGCCCTCGTCGAAGAACCGCTGCGCCCACGGCCAGGGATCAACAACACCCACTTACGGCGGACGGGACAGCACATACCGGCGCCATCACCCCAGCGTCGGCCGGGAGGACGGCGGCCAGCGCCTGGGCCAGGTCCCCGAATCCGGAACACGCGCGTCGTTGGTGCTGCCGGGGACAGCGGTGTAATCGAACCGGGCCGGCGCAGCCCTTGTCACCGCCTCCCCGGCTCTGAGCCCATCACCGCTCTTCGTGTTGATGGATAACCAACTGCGCCCCGGCTGTGGTAAATCATTCGGTTGCGGGGGGCGGGGTCGTGCCGACCCCGCCCCCCCGTCAACGATGCCAGTTACAACGTCGTCCGCCGCTGACCTGCCGCCCAGATTCCGCGAATCCGCTGCTCAGCGGAGCCCTGTGGGCTCCGCTCATGGCTGTACGCCGACCGCCCCCGCCCGATGTACGGGCCGGGGGCGGTCGGTGATGCCGGTCGCTCGGCGAGCGGGGTGGCTCAGGGCGGCGCGTCGGGCAGGGTGCCGACCGTGTAGGTGTCGTAGATGTCGAGGAGGTCCTCCTCGGCGTCCAGCCACACCCCCGGCGGCATCCAGCAGACCAGGGCGGTCAGCCGGACCAGGGCGGTCAGCGCGGGCAGCCGGTCGGCCTCCTCGGTCGGCAAGGGCTCCGTGCCGGGCCACTCGGCGGTCAGGGCGCGCAGGCAGTCGTGCCGGGCACGGTCCTCGTCGAGGGCCGGACGGTCGTCCGTGACGTGCCAGAGGCCCGCCGTCGGAACCGGTCGGCACGCGGCGACGAGGTGCCGCCGCAGTGACGGGTCCGCGTCCTCCCACGAGGCGGGGAGGGCCAGGCCGGCCAGGGCCGCCGCGGCCTTCTCCTCCGCCTCGGTCAGCCGGTCCCGGGCGACGCCCAGCGCGGTCAGCCCGTAGGGGGGCTCACCGTGCCAGTGCAGCAGGCAGAGCCCCCGCGGACCATGATTCACAGGCACATCTCGTCCCATCCCTTCAGGTACTGCTTGTCAACGCCGGCGTCCTACCCGAACGTTGGTCAGGGAGCTGTGAGCCAGAGGCCACTCGCTGCGCTCAGGACCCATCCGCTCTGCTTGTTGATCTGTGTGAACGCTGCCGGGGTCCACTGATTCGGCGGTGGTCAGCGTAAGGGCCTCCTGGAGTTGGCGGACGGCGTCCTCCGCCTCCGCGTATTCCTCAGGGCTCGGGAGGACAGTGCCGAAGGTGCCACCAAGGCCAGATGGCAGGGCACGCCAGCGCAGGACCGGTTCGAAACCAGGCCAGGCGGCCGCGAGTGCGCGCGACGGCGACAGGACGGCGAGCGTTGCCCGCAGGTGCTCGAGTCCGGCGGACCGACAACGTCGCGCCGGCCGGCCTCGGCCTCAAGGGCGAGTGCGCGGTCGCTCGGCGCCACTTTCCACGCCCGGTCTCGGATCTGCCGTTCAGCATCCTCGGCCAGCACTGCGACGATCCTCCACACGTCCATGCAGACCACTGTAAAGGCACGGGTCCCGGCGCCCGACTCGGTGGCGGCGCCATGACGTCGCCTGCCGCACCTGGTGCTGTTGTTGGGAAGAGACCGGGCGTACCGGGGCGGATATCGAGGCGATGGCAGTCCCCGTCATCGGACCGTCCCTGGCAGCATGGAGCCACTGTCGGAGCAGCCGGATCGGGTGGTGCACGGCTCATGTCCGACCCTCAAGTGCGCGGTACCGTGCCGCACTGAGCGGCGCCGCGGGTGGCGCCCTGCGATCCCAACCGGATGGTCGTGAGGTGGTCCCGCGTCGCCACCCCAGCGCGTAGCCGTCATGGCGCAAGACAAGCACCGGGGCTCCTCTCGGGGCAGGCAATAGGCCGGTGCATCCCAGCTGTTGCATCGGCGTCTCTGTGAGTGCTCCCGCAGCGTGGGAGCACAGCGAATGCGTCAGCGAGCGCGGGGCAGGGTCCGATCTCCTGGCTCGTTGTGGGCACGGTCAAGGGGCGTGGCGCGATGGTCAGCTCAGGTTGTCAGTGGTTCGTGTCAGGCGGTTGAGCCGGTCGCCTGGGATGACCAGCGACATGCGTGCGCCCTCGGCGCCGCAGTGCACGCCGAGGGCTCACCTGGGCGAGACGGAGCGACTAGGCCGTGTTTTTGAAGGGCCCGTAAGGGTCTCATGGGCATTTGACCCCTATACTGCATGCCATGGAGTGCATAAGGATCAGGCGGGCCACTGGGATGGATGCTGAGGGGCTCACAGCTCTGGTGCAGGAGTCCCAGGCGTACCGCGGCCAGTACGCCAGCGTCATCGCCGGCTACCAGGTGACCGCTGCCTACATCGAGCGACATCAGGTCTTCGCCGCAGTCGACACCGCTGGTCAGCTGGTCGGTTTCTACTCCCTGATACTGGATCCCGCCGAGTTGGACTTGGCGTTCGTCTCCGACGAGGCGCAAGGGATGGGCGTGGGCAAGCTCTTGATGGAGCACATGCTCGACCAGGCGCAGAGTGCGGATTTGGCTCATGTGCGAGTCGTGTCAAATCCGCCGGCGGAACGGTTCTACCTCCGTATGGGTGCCAAGCGGGTCGGCGTCGTGGCCCCCACGCCGCCGAAGGTCACGTGGGAACGTCCGGAGCTGCGGTTCGTTGTGAGCCGCCCGCGTGACATCGGCACCGAGGTCACGACCATGCGTTGATCGCGGCGACCCAGATGGTGGCCTCGAATCCGCGCGGTGAACCCTTCTGCGGGACATGACCGCCCTGGAGGTGCCGGCCGCCCATCGGCGCACAACTGCGCCCGGACACTGACCGCCCTGGCCGACACGAGCGGTCGTCAGACCGTCTCCTCCGCAGCCGGCGTCACGAGGCTGACGCGCACGGGGGGGCACCCGGCAGGGCCGACTCACGCACCCCGTGCTGTGCACACCGCGGGTGCGGCCCCCGTCGCGAACCGCGCCCGGCCGTGGACGCCTCCTGGTCGCCGGTGGAGCAGCCGCGCCGGCCGCCGCTGCCATGGCCGACACTCTCGCCCTCACCGACAGCTCCGCGCACCAGGCCAACGCCGCTCAGAGGGCGGTTCGCGCCCTGGTTAGGCGGTGACGGCCCCGGACTTGAGGTCTCGGCGCAGGTGCTGCAGCCGTTCTCGTCGGCGTCCAGCAGTGCTTGAAGGGCAGGGCGCCGGTGCCACCGGGGCGGATGAGGTCGCTCCGGTCGGTGCAACCGTACCGCCCGGAGCAGGCCTGCCGTTGACCGTGAAGCGGCCACATGCGCCAGTGGTCGATCCAGATCTCTCCGGTTGGGAATGCAGTCACCGGTGGAGGCGCGATCTCGGCGCGGGTCGCTGCGGGCTGCGCGTCGGGTTCCGCGGGGGCGCCGTTGCACGACGTCGGCGAGCACCGTGGTCTCCCGTCTGCCGGCGACGGCTGCGACGGGTTCGTCCGGGCCGGCAGTTGCGGCGCTCTGCGCGGGCGGTTGCCCCGGGGCGTGCCGTTACTCCTCTACGGTGTAGCGCAGCTGGGCGAAGCCGCCGCCGACGTCGGCGGCCGAGTCCAGGCGCAGCGGGACGTCCTTGAGCAGTTCGCCGAAGAGCCGGTGGCCGGCGCCGATCAGGACCGGGGCGACGCTGATGACGAAGTGCTGGATACGTCCGGCACGGATGAAGCTCTGGATCAGGCGTCCGCCGTCGGGGTAGACGTGCTTGGTCCCGCGCTTGTCGAGGTCGGCGACCAGGCCGTCCATGTCGCGGTGGACGGTGATGCGCGGGTCGGCGTCCTGGGGCAGGGTGGTGCTCAGGACGCCGACGTGGCGGTCGCCGAAGTGCCAGTTCTCCTCGCCGAAGCCGGCGACCTTGTCGTAGGTGCTGCGGCCCATGATCACGGCGTCGACCGAGTCGAGGAACTCGAAGAAGCCCAGGTCGCCCGCGCGCTCGCCGCGTGAGGTCAGCCATTCGATGTCGTCGTCCGGGCGGGCGATGTAGCCGTCGAGGCTGGTGCCGATGAAGACGGTGGCGGTGAAGGTCACGGGGGTTCTCCTGAGCAGACGGTCATGGTCGTCGTAAAAGCGGTGGGGTCAGCGGCGCCGCTTGCGTGCCCACCGCGAGAAGGGAGGCCGTCTGGCCCGCACGGCGGGCGCAGCGCAAGGCGTGGCAGGTCGGTGCTCGACCGGGGGCTCGTCTTCGTGTGTCAGCGTCGGTGTGAGCTGCTCCCCCGCGCTGCCGCGTCGAGTCGCGGGTGTGCGCTGCGCCATGGACGCGCAGCGGAGGAGATCGTGGAGGTCGAACCGGCCTGGCACGGCGTCATGCTCCGCCGCTGCACTCGTCGTTGAGCGGCAGCGCCGCGAAGGCTCAGTAGCCGACGGTGAAGCGTGCGCGGTGGTGTGTGGGGTGTTCCGCCTCGTCCAGTACGGCCACGGCGAGGTCTTCCATGGAGATGGTGGAGTTGCCGTCGGCGTCCACCAGGAGTTCGTCGGTGCCGACCCGGTAGGTGCCGGTGCGTCTGCCCGGTTCCAGGACGGCGGCCGGGCTGAGGTAGGCCCAGTCGACGTGCCCATCGGCCTGGCAGACCGCCAGTTGTTCGTTGCAGGCCAGGGCGATCGGCCGCCAGTCGGTCGGGAAGCCCGGGTCTTGCACTACCGTGCGTTCCCCCTCGCCCGGCAGGCGCAGGCTCCCGGCGCCTCCGAGCAGGATCAGCCGGACGCCGGTGCGGGAGAGGCCGGCCAGCAAGGCGCGGGCGGTGTCCGGGAGGTCCTGCTCCTGTCCGGGCGCCGGCCGGGTGGCGCTGATCACCAGGTCCTGCCCGCTGCTCAGCGCGGCGACGGTGTCGGGGTTCAGAGCGTCCCCGACGACGTGTCGGGCACCGGGATGGAGGGCCGTGAAGCGGCTCGCGTCGCGGGCGACGGCGGTGACCTGGTGCTTACGGTCGACGGCTTCGGCGACGATCCTGCTGCCGGCGGCTCCGCCGGCTCCGAAGACGGTGATGCGCATGATGCGGTTCTCCTCAGTGGATTCGAATCTGGCCGGCCGAGACCGGGGGTGCGGGGCGCCCGGCCGATGCACGGGACGGGGCGGGTCGGGAGGGAGCGGGTCGGGAGGGGTGAAGCTGGGCGAGTGTCACCGCCGCCAGGGTGAGTGCGCCGCCCAGCAGCTGCGGCACGGTGAGCTGTTGTCCCAGGGCGATCCACCCGAGACTGGCGGCGACCAGGGGGCTGAGCAGGCCGAGGAAGGTGACCTTGGTCGGGGAGAGTGTTCTGATGCCGCGGAACCACAGGGTGTAGGCGAGCGCGGCGCCGATCACGCTCAGGTAGACATAGCCGATCAGGTTCTCGGTGCTCAGGGCGGCCGGCGGGGGTCCTTCGACGAACAGGGCCACCGGCAGCAGGAGCAGACCGCCGGCGACCAGTTGCCATCCGGTGGTCGCCAGCAGCGGGGCCGGGGAGGTCCACCGCTTGCTGAGGACGACTCCGCTCGCCATGACGACCGCACCGCCCAGGGCGGCGGCGATCCCGAGGGCGTCCAGGCGGGCGTCGGCGCGGAGCACCAGCATGGCGACGCCCGCGATGCCCGTCACGCAGGCCAGCAGGGTCCGTAGGGTCAGGCGCTGGCCGAGCAGGACGGCGGACAGGCCCGCCACCAGCAGCGGCTGGACGGACCCGACGGTGGCGGCGACTCCGCCCGGCAGTCGGTAGGCGGCGATGAAGAGCAGGGCGAAGAAGACGCCGATGTTCAACGCGCCGAGGACCACGGACTTCCACCACCAGTCGCCTCGCGGCAGTCGCCGGGTGATGAGCAGCAGGAGCAGGCCGGCGGGCAGGGCCCGCAGCACCGCGGCCAGCAAGGGCCGGTCCGGTGGCAGGAGTTGGGTGGTGACGAGGTAGGTGGAGCCCCAGATGGCCGGGGCCAGGGCGGTGAGCCAGGTGGCTGTCCGCAGGCCCGGTGCTGACGGCAAGGCAGGGGTGTTCATGGTCTTCTCCTGGTCGCGGGAGACAAAAAGGGAGGTGCCGGGGACGGGATGCCTGAGGCGGCGCAGGCGGAGTACCGGAGGCGGCGCAGGCGGGGTCCCTGAGGTGGCAGGGGGCCGGGTGCCTGGGGTGGGGGGCGTGCGTGGGCCGGGGGGGGCGGCTGTGGAGGTGAGCTGGTTTCCGGCCCCCGTGCGGGTGGCGGCGCCCCGACGGCGGAGCAGGTGGTGCGGCGTCCCGACGGTGATGCGGGTGGCGGCGCCCCGACGGCGAAGCGGGTGGCGGCGCCCCGACGGTGATGCGGGCACTTCAGGTGAGCAGGGCGGGCGCGGGTTGTTCGTTGTCAGCCTGCGGCGCGGCTGGCTTCCTCCCAGGAGGCCCAGATCGCTTTGCGGCTGTCGGCGGCTTGCTGGGCGACGTCGTACATGGCGCTGCCGAGGATCAGCCGCAACGGCGGATCGTCGCTGTCGGCGAGGGCGAGCAGGGCCTTTGCCGCTCCGGCCGGGTCGGCGTCCTCGGCGTCGCCCCACATCTGGGCGAGCGCGGTGTGCAGGGGTTCGTAGGCCGGGTGGGCGGGTTCGGTGCGCATGGACGTGTACAAGCCGGTGGTGTATCCGCCGGGTTCGACGATGCTGACCTTGACGCCGAAGGGTGCGATCTCCTGGGCGAGTGCCTCGGACATTCCCTCAAGCGCCCACTTGCTCGCGCTGTACAGCCCGGTGGTTGCGAAGCCGATGACACCGCCGATGCTGCTGATCTGTATGAGGCGGCCTCCGCCCTGGCGGCGCAGGTGGGGCAGGACGGCCTGGGTGACCCAGAGCGCGCCGAAGAAGTTGGTTTCCAGCTGGGCGCGGGCGCCGGTCTCGGTGAATTCCTCGACGGTGCCGCTGCCCATGATGCCGGCGTTGTTGACGACCACGTCGAGCCGGCCGTGCGCCTGGGTGGCCCGGTCCACGGCGGCGAACACCGCGCTGCGGTCGGTGACGTCGAGGGGAAGGGCGTCAAGTCGTCCGGGGTGCTCGGCGACGAGCGCGGTGAGCGGCTCGATCCGGCGGGCCGCCCCGATGACCCGGTCGCCGGCGGCCAGGGCGGCGCGGGTGAGGGCGAGGCCGATGCCGCTGGAGGCGCCGGTGACGAACCAGAGGCGGTCCGAGGTGGTGGTGCGGGTCATGGAATCTCCCAAATCGGCCGAGACGACTCGTCTCAAGCCGTGTGAGTGTGCGTGTGCCAGGGCCTCGGCTGCGCCGGGGCCCGTGCGGCGGCAGGTTGCGCTTCGCGTGATGTCCGGTGTGCTCAGCGGGGGTGCCGGGCGCGGACGACGGCGTGGCCGCGGCCACGGGTGGGCGTCGCCGTGCTGAGCGGGGCGGTCATGGCGAGCGCCGGCGTAGGGGTGCGTGGCAGGGGGACATGTCGTTGTCCTGGGGGGCGAAGGCGGTCAACTTGCGTGCGGACCAACCCTGCAACGCGGTGGGGACGTCAACAAGGTGACATAGTGGAACGCTCGTTTAGCCAGGCTCAATGATCGGGGGGAACAGTGCTGGAGCGGCTGGAACTGGAGGCGTTCTTGACGCTGGCCGAGGAGTTGCACTTCGGCCGCACCGCCGAACGCCTGCACCTGACGACCGGCCGGATCAGCCAGACCATCAAGAAGCTGGAACGCCGCGTGGGGACAGCGCTGTTCGAACGCACCAGCCGCCAGGTCCGCCTCACCACGGCCGGGCGGCAGCTTCACGAGGATCTTCTTCCGGCCTGCCGGCAGATCGAGGCCGCGCTGGAGAGAGCGATCAACACCGCGCGGGGTGTCGACAGCGTCCTGCGGGTCGGCTTCGTCGGCGCCGCCTCGGGCCAAATCGTCTTCGAGACCGCCCAGTTGTACGCCCGGCGTAACCCCGGCTCCCGCATCCTGCCCAGGGAACTGCAGATCGTCGACGCGTTCCCCCGGCTGCACGACGGGGACGTGGAGGTGCTGATCGTCTCCCTGCCCCACCAGGAACCGGGGATGGTCAACGGCCCGGTCCTGTTCAGCGAACCCCGGATGCTGGCGGTGTCCTCCCGTCACCCCCTGGCCGGCCGCAAGACCGTGACCCTGGAGGATCTCGCCGCGGTCAGGCTTTTGCAGGCGGCCCGGACAGTTCCCGACTACTGGCGCACAGCACGCACACCCCTGCGGACCCCCGCTGGCAAGCCCATCGAACGCGGCCCCGAGTTCGGGACCTTCCATGAGGCACTGCTCCTGATCGGTGCCGGCCAGGGCGCCTTCGTGGTGGGCGCCCAGGCCGTCCGCTACTACTCCCGCTCCGACGTGACCTACATCCCGTTCAGCGACGCACCGCCCCTGAAGTGGATCTCCACCTGGCTCGCCTCCCCCACCCCGGCCACCACAGCCCACATCCTCTCCTTCAACAGGGCAGCCCAAGACGTCGTCACCCGCATCCGCCTCACCGCCGACACCTCCCCGCTTGACGCGGTCCCCTGACGCCGCTCCTCCGCCCGTAACCGAGGTCAGCAGGTGCGCGGCGCGGTCCGGCCGGCGAAGCGGCCCGCGAGCTAAGCTGCTGGCCAAGTACGCCGACGTCGACAAGTGGCACCTGATCGAGCAGCAGTACGACCAGATGGCCAAGTACGCCACCGCCCTTCGCCTGGGCACCGCTGAGGCCGAGCAGGTGCTGCGGCGCTTCACT
The DNA here is from genome assembly GCF_043199955.1 of Streptomyces sp. NPDC048514. Classification (NCBI taxonomy): domain Bacteria; kingdom Bacillati; phylum Actinomycetota; class Actinomycetes; order Kitasatosporales; family Streptomycetaceae; genus Streptomyces; species Streptomyces sp. NPDC048514. The sequence continues at coordinate 87,635 of NZ_JBICWT010000003.1, forward strand.
CGCGGCGGCCTCAAGCACCCCACCTACTCCGCGCTAGAAGAACTCGGCCGCGCCGTACGCACGACTTTCGCGTGCGACTACCTCGCCAGCCCCGGCCTGCGCCGCGAGATCCCCAGTGGGCTCCAGGTCGTGGAGAACTGGAACAGCGCGAACATCGTCCTGCACTACGGCAAGGACGGCGCCCTGACCGGCCCGGACAAGGAACACGCCGAGACCTCGATGCTCGCGCTGCACGTACTCCAGTCCGCCCTGGTGCACGTCAACACCCTGCTGTTGCAGCAGGTCCTCGCCGAACCGGCCTGGGCGAAGAAGCTGTCCGACGAGGACCGGCGAGGGCTGACTGCGCTGTTCTGGTCGAACATCAACCCGTACGGCACCTTCCGCCTCGACATGGACAAGCGGCTCGACCTGCTGCCTGCCCCGGTGCCCGGGCCGCGCCGGGCGGCGGATGACGGCGTTCAAGCAGCAGGCTCGGCATCCGGCCGCTGAACCGGAGCAACACCGCCGCCCGCGTCGTGACCACCCGCAACCTTCCATGGACGTGATCCACGCGGGAGCATCCTGGTATCGGTGGACGGGGGGCAGACCATGGGGCGTAGCCGGGGTGCGTGGGCCGGGTCGGCGGTAGCGGGAGCAGCCGCAGTGGTGGCGGCTGTGCTGGGGCCGGTGACCAACTACGCCAGTGCGGCGGTGCCTGGCTGGGCGGCGCAGGCGTGGGTGATCTGGCTGGTGTTCGCCGTGCTGGTGGCGGTCAGCATCGGGCTGTTGCTGTGGGGCCGACATCTGGATGCCGCAGCAAGGCCCCCGGCGCGGCTGGCACCGGTGAGCCGACTGGCCCGGGGCCAGCAGACTTCGTTACGCCCCCCACATGTTCAGCACGTGCGGGGGCGTGAGGGCGAACTCGCGGTGCTGGCAGGCATGCTGCGGCGGCCACAAGGCCGGTTCGCGGTGCTGTGCGCGGTCGGCGGGATGGGCAAGACAACGGTGGCCGCGCAACTGGCCACCCAGGCCGAGTCGGCGGGCTGGCGAGTGTTTTGGGTGCGCTGGCGCGACGGTGCCGAGCTGGCGCAGCAGATGGTGCAGGCGGCGCTGGCCTGCGGCCTTCCAGAGGCAGAGCTGGAGGCCGCGCGAGCGGGGCAGGCGAGCCTGCCGGATGTGGTCTGGCGACACTTGGGCCGGGTGCGGCAGTGGCTGCTGGTGGTGGACAACGCCGACGAGCCGCACGAGATCGGCCCGGCAGGGGAGCCGGTGGCCGACTATCGCGGCTGGATCCGTCCGTACGGCCGGGGCCTGCTGGTGGTGACCAGCCGGGATGGCAGCGAGCAGACCTGGGGTCCGTGCGCACGGCTGCTGCCACTGGAGCCGCTGCCGGTGCGGCCTGCGGGGCAGGTCCTGCTGGACGCTGCTCCCGCAGCCGGCACCGCCGAGCAGGCCCGGGAGCTGGCGGCGCGATTGGGCGGGCTGCCACTGGCGTTGCACGCGGCCGGCACCTATCTGGCCGGACCGACCAGCCGCTACCGCACCTTTGCCGCCTACCGCCAGGCCCTGGAACAGGAACTGCGGTTCTTGTTGGGAGCGGCGCACCCGAACGCCTCCCATCCGCAGGTCGCCCGCGCCGTGGTGCGGCACACCTGGGAGGTTTCCTTGGATCAGCTCGCCGGGGAGGGCAACGCTTTGGCCCGCCCTGTGTTGCGACTGCTGGCCCTGCTGGCTCAGGCCCCCGTCCCACTGTCCCTGATCACCCCGGACCTGCTATCCGTCGTCACCGGACACGACGTCACCGCGGTGGCCCTGGAGGCCGCGTTCGCCGGCCTGCACCGCTACGGTCTCCTCGGCCTGCCCCACTCTCCCGGCAGCACCGGCCCGGCGTCGGGCGGCAGTGAGGGGGCGCAGGCGGTGCTGCATCCCCTGATCCGAGAGATCAACGCTGTCGCCCTCACGGCCGAGACCTCCGATCTCGCCGTGTGGCACCAGGCCCTTGCCGAGCGGCTGACCACGGCCGTGCACGAGGCCAGCCAGCGCGGGCGCGCTGGTTGGCCCGCAGCCGTGCTCCTCGCCCCCCACCTGCCGCTGCTGCTCGACTATGCGGACCCGCGCACTGCCACACACCACCGCACCACTCTCAACGACCTGGCGCAGGTGCTGCAGAAGGCCGGCGCTTTCGGTGCGGCGCGCCTGCTGCATGAACGGGTCCTCGACGTCGAGACCCGCATGCTGGGCCCCGAGCACCCCGATACCTTGACCAGCCGCAACAACCTGGGCAATGCCTTGTTCGGAATGGGAGAGCCGGCCGAGGCGATACGCCTGCTCCGGCAGACCCTGGAGGACCGTACCCGAGTCCTGGGCCCCGAGCACCCCGATACCCTGACCAGCCGCAATGACCTCGCATGCGCTTTGGACGGGACGGGTGAGCATGCCGAGGCGGTAGGTCTGCTGCGGCGGACCCTCAACGACCGTACCCGTGTCCTGGGCCCCGAGCACCCGCATACCCTGGCCAGCCGGGACAGCCTCGGTCTCGCGCTGGACGGGATGGGCGAGCACGCACAAGCAGTGCGCATGCACCGGAGCACCCTCGACGACCGCATCCGTGTCCTGGGTCCCGAGCACCACCTCACCCTGCTCAGCCGTCACAACCTCGCCAGCGCCCTGACCAGGGCGGGTGAGCAGACGGAAGCGATACAGCTGCTGCGGCAGGCGCTCAACGACCACGCCCGCATTCTGGGCGACGAGCATCCGCACACGCTGGCCAGCCGGGACAGCCTCGGTCTCGCGCTGGACGGGATGGGCGAGCACGCACAAGCAGTGCGCATGCACCGGAGCACCCTCGACGACCGCACCCGCATCCTGAGCCCCGAGCACCCGGATACCCTTGCCAGTCGCCACAACCTTGCTCTCGCTTTGACCAGTGCAGGTGAGCAGGCCGAGGCGATAGACCTGCTGCGCCGAACCCTCGACGACCGCGTCCGCATCCTGGGCGACGAGCACACGCATACCTTGAGCACCCGAAACGCGCTGGAGACAGCGCTGGCCATGTCCACCCAACGGCCACAGAGCCGGTGGTGGCACTGGCTGCGGCGCAGGAACGTCGCAGCCAGTGGCGGTTGAGGAGGCCCTGTATCCCCGAGCCGCCGCCAAGTGACAAGTAGCACTCTGTAATTCGTGTTGCATCACTGACGGTCACACGGCTCGACCGGCTCTCCCGCTCCGTGCTGCACCCGGTGACTCTCGGCGCTGACCTGCGCGAGCACGGTGTCGGGCTGCACGTCATCGGGCAGGGCATCGACACCACCTCCACGATGGAGGGCCGGGCCATGTTCGCGATGCTGTCCGTGCTCGCCGAACTTAAGCGCGAACTGATCGTGGCCAACGCCGACGACGGTCTCGACTCCGCGCGGGCCCGCGGCCGGGTCGGCGGCCGTCGACCCGAAGCTCACCGCGGTCCAGGCCGCGCTCGCCCAACGGCTCTACTCGAACCGGGGCCAGACGTGAGCATGCAAGAACGGGTCGGCGTTCCCAGGATCTCCAGGTTGACCCGGCGGAAGCCGGGGTCCACGCGTCGACAGACGCGCTCAACGGCCTCCCCGAGCCGGTCCATGTCGGACAGAAACGACAGCCTCCTCCCCTTCGGCAAATCGGACAGCCGCTGAACACCTGGTTCGTCCACGAGGAGAACCGAGTAACCCGGCATGAACTGAGCGTCGCCGATCACCGCGAACCCCGACTCAAGCCGCCGCAGCACAGTCGGGTTCTCACCTCGCAGGGCAGCCCCGATCCGATCCATCCTCCAGTCACCAGTCATGGCCCCAACCTAGCCACAGGCGCCACCGGGGCCACTGCGGACGCAGCGATGGTCGTTAGCTATGCGCGCAGTCTGCGCCACCCGATCGTTGCTGATCTGCTGGCCCAGGCCGAACCGGTCACGGACGTCACCGTCACGCACAGCACGACCAACCGACGCTACTACTACGAACGTCTCAGAGCCTGGCCGGACGGACTGACCGCCCTGGGGGATTCGGTGGCCGCGTTCAACCCCAGCTACGGTCACGGAATGTCAGTGGCAGCCCAGAGCGCCCTCGCACTGCAACGGCTGCTGTCCTCTGCCGGCATTGGAGACGGACTGGCCGGACGGGCTCAGCGCACCATCGCCCGGACCGTGAACGTCGCGTGGTCCCTCGCCGTGGGACAGGACGTTCTCCACCCCAGCACCGAAGGCGGAAAGCCGAGCCTCGATCATCGGCTCCTACATCGTTACGTCAGCCGACTCTCGTACAACCGCAACAGTTTTGCTCGCAGCGATCGCCGGCCCGCTGCGTCCGCGGCTGACAAGGCCGACGTTCACCCAGGAGGAGCACCAGCGCATGTGGAGCGCAGGCATACTGCTGAACTAGTGCCGCATCAGGGGACGTTCGCCCGGTTCCCGACGAGAGGATCGCCTCCTTCTTTGGCCCGCACATGCGCGGAGTCGAGGACTGGACGAGACAGGCCGGCCAAGTTCCGCTCGTCCAGGAGTTGCTGCAGCACCATCTGATGCAGGCGTCCCCGACTCCAGCGGGAGACCAGACGGCGAAGCGGCGACGTACGGTCGACTGTGAGTCGGTGACCTGGCTCGGCCGCACTGGCTGGGGTCGAGGGTCTCTACCGGGCACGACCTGGTTAGGCTTTGTTCATGCATACGGCCAGGACCAGCGGCGGGGCCGGTGAGCCCCTCATCCTTGACTTGATGGAGCTGGCGGCCGATCCGGGCCTTTGGGCCCGGTTTGCGGAATCGGCCCATCGGATCCTGGCGGACCTGGTCCGTGGAGGTGCCGCACTCGGCTGGGTCGAACCTCCCTCGCCCGACGAGGTGGCGGAGCTCCTCCTCGACCAGGTCGTCCCCGCGGTGCAGGACGGTGATGCAGCGCTGCGTGCCGCTTACATCGACCGTCGGCTGGTCGGGCTGGGCTACTGGATGCGCTACACGCGACCCACCCATCGTGCACACGCCGATCTGGAGAAGATCGCGGTGGATGCCGCTGCCCACGGTCGCGGCATCGGCCGGGCCCTCACCGTCGCTTTGATCGCTGACGCCAGGCGGGCGGGAATCGAGGTCCTCACCCTGGACGCCCGTGGCGACAACACCAATGCCCTGCACCTCTACCGGTCGCTGGGCTTCAGCGAATACGGCCGTCTGCCCGCCTTCGTCGCCGTCGGGGCACGCCGCTACGACAAGGTTTTCCACATGCTGGACCTCCGCCCGCAGCAGTGACCCCACGCCTGACGGCATGGAGGCCAACCGCTCGCACTTCGTGATCGATGATGCCGGAAGACGGCGGTACGCGTGGTGGGGCGGGTTGTTCGAGGTCGAGCCAGTCGGCGTAGTCGTCGTCGAAGCCCATGAGATAGCCGTGTTCGCCAAGATCGACGTTGAACGTCACTTCGCGGATCAGCACGGAGCCCTCTTTCAGCTGAGCGGATGCCCCGCCTTCCGGACACGCCTGGAGGCGGCACATCTGTCGGGCGGTTGGTGTGGTCGCACTCAGACGATCACGTAGCCGGGGTCGTGGTCCATGACGTGCATGTTGCCCCGCCACACGATGACGGCCCCGCCCTGGGTCCTGTCTCGTTGACCTTCACCCAGGTGATCTCCCGCTGGCCGCAGGCAGGTGCGTGCCGCCTTCGTAGGATGAGGCTAACGGCTACTCGTCGCACGAGGTACGTCCGGCACGCTTCGCGTCCGCCGGCGCAGTCCGCGGGCACACCGCCTTCCGGTTGGCCTCCTCCTGCGTACTGTCGGGAGTCGGACTGTGCGTCCCCAGCGCGGCGACCGCCTGCCAGTGATTGACCGTCTCGCCGCCAGTCGGCATGGCCACGGTCTTCAGGTTGTTGCGCCATCGAAGCCGCAGTCGTGACATCGCCGGCGGTGAGGCTGTTCTTGGCGAGCCAGCCGTCGCTGTGCTGCGGTCTACCTGCCAGGACGTCCCGACGCGAAGCGGAGTTCGTGCTCGCTCTTGGTCGAGACGCCCGTGTCGTTCATGGTGCCGGAGCCCAGGTCCCGGCTGGAACCGGCCTGTCGGCTCCCGCGTCGAATCCTCCTACTTTCGCAGGGTCTCCTGCAGGCCGCCGAACCCTTCTAGGGCAGGGTCCCCCGGCAAGACCGCCCCTGCCGGGCCCTCCGCCGCCAAGCCGGCACCCGGCAGCCGTCGTCAGGGCTCCAGCACCTCCAGGGCGCCGGTCTCGGTGTCGTAGCTGCGCAGGGTGGTGAGCCGGACCCACAGCGGTGGCGCCGGCAGCAGCTCGGGTACCCGCCGGCCGGCGAAGGCACCGGCGCGCCGGGTCCGGCCGAGGGTGATGTGCGGGCTCCAGCGCCCGGGTTCGTGCAAGGGGTTGAGGGTCTCGGGCGGGCTGTCCGAGACCACCGCTTCCCACACCCGGCGTTGCATGTCGGCGAGGGCGGAGTCGAGGTCCAGCGCCCAGGCCAGCACGGAGGTGGGCCGCTCGAAGCGGACCACGCCGGTGACGCGCACGGGCAGCGGCAGGGCGGCGGCCACCTCGGCGAGTTCCCAGCGGATCGGTGCGGTCAGCTCCGGGCAAGCGGCCAGAGTGAGGTGCGGGCTGTTGGTCGGTGAGCGGTGGCGCGCCTGACTGGGCAGCCCCGCGTCCGCGAGCCGCCGCCAGGCCTCCCGGACTGCTTGATCTGCCGCCTCGTTCAGCAGAAGCTCCACCGTGCGCACCGCCGCAGCCTACCGGCGAGTCGCCTGCGGTTACGCCGGTCGCCGGCTGTGTTCTCGGGCCGACGGGCGCGGGGTCCTTGGCCTCGTCAGACCGGGGGCTCGCTGAGGGGCGCAGTCAGAGCGTCCAGTCCGGCCGCGAAGTATGGGGCGGAGGGGGGCGAATCCCATGCCGGTGACATGCCGGGCAAGTTCCAGGGACAGCACTCCGTGCGGCCGGGTCCACGCTCCGGCAGCCGTGCCCGGTCCGGGGGGGGCGGCCAGTGCCTCACGGTTGGAGCACCACCTTGCCGATCGTGCCGCGCCGCTCCAGGGCCCGGTGCGCCTCGGACGCGATGAGCCGCTATGCGACCGAGCCCGCCACCGACATCGCCTGAAGCCGACGGAACGGCCCCGGCCGCCCTCCTTGCGGCCGGTGAGGCCGGGGCGCTCCCCCTTGGCGTCCGGACCCCTCCGGCGACGGACCAGGTCTGCTCCAGGGCTTCCCGGCAATCTACGCAGCCGACGGGCACCCGTGAACGGGTGGCCCATGAACGGGCAGCAGTGGATGTGCGAGGACATCGTCGCCATCGAGCCCGCAGCCGAGGACGAGAAACCCCGGTTTCGCCGTCGGAGCAAGCCTTTGCCCGGTACCCGGCAGGACCGGCCCAACCCATCGGCATGGCTGCCGGGCCGTGTCCTGCCGATTCCCGTCCGGCGGCCGGTTCGGCTCAGCCGCCGCTCTTCCGGCGGAACGACCGCTGGTTGGCAGCCGGGCCGTGCGCGCCGCGGACCTTCGACCCGTCGGTGTTCGCAGCGTGGTCGGCGGTGTCCGCCTGCACACCGCGCTTTCGCGCCAGCGCCTCCCGGAACTTGCGCTTCAGGTCGTACTGGCCGTCCTCGTCGGGCGAGAGGGCAGGGCTCTCGACGTCAGCCGACTCCGAACCTTCTTGTGATGGAGACTCTGCGGCCATGGTGACCTCCTGGGCTCGGGCAGTGGAGAGCACAGCTTGTCATGCGTGGACGTGCGGTTCGGCCACCACCCCGATATCGCACTCCTCCACAGCCTGGACAGTGTCAGCGCTCCCGGCCGCCATACCACCCGGCAGCTGTCACGGAGGGGCGCGGGAGCTGCGGCGAGACGGATGACCACGGGGTTGGTGAACAGGAGTTGATGGCGCACGGCGGCCGGGGAGCTCGGGCGGCTGCGCTGGGATGCGGGGTGCGGGGGTGCCGGGGCGCGGTGGATACTGCGGTCTCGGGCTGAGCCGATGTCGGCTGGGCGCTCTCGATCTCTGCATGGGAAGCGGTATGCACGACATCTTCCGGGACGGGGTACGCTCCGCGGTTCGTCTTCTGGGAACGGCGCTGCTGATCGGGCTGGCATCCTCCTGCTCATCGTCGTCGCCCACGCGTGCGTACGCGGTGCCCGACGATGTGTGTGGCACCAAGGTGACGAACGCTGTGCTGGAGTCACTGCTGCCCGAGGGACAGCAGATCACCGCTCAGCCGACGTCCGCGGTCGGCGTCAAGCGTTGCCGGTTCGTGGTGGACGGGAAGATCGCCTTCTCCAGCAGCCTGGAGATGCACGGTGCCGACACCACCGCCCGTGACGTGGCGCTGTCCGCATACGGCGTGGAGCCGACCGACACGGCTGCCGACGGAGGCCACGTCATCTACTCGCGAACGGGAGCCGTGAGCCTGGTCAGGTGCCCCGCCGGCTCGTCGGACGGCTCCGTCTGGGCCACCGCGCGAACCGAGCACGACGTGAAGGCGTCGGACATGCGCCGTTTCATCGAGGCGTACGCGACTGCCGTGGCCAGGGGTGACGGATGCCGGTCACTGCAATGAGGGAGTGGGTGGAACCGAGCGACCGGGATGCCGCACCGCACCCGACGGGCGATCCCGGAACGGCCGGGACCTCGCGCCGGGCGGGCTGCGGATGATGTTCCGGGCGCGTCGCCCCTGCCGCGGCACACGTGCCTGCCAGGGCTGATCAGTTCAGACCCCAGCTTTGGCATGGCGGTGGTCCAGTCGCTGGCGATGGCCCGGCCCAGCGGCGGCGGCCGCGGCGGCGGCGGCGGCGGCGGCGGCGGCGGCGAGTGATCTTGTCGCTCTTCTCAGTACGGTCCAGGGCCCGATCGAGTCAAGGTCGTCATAGTCTCGTTCCAGGCCGCTCGGAGAGCGGATACGTCAGCAGAGGCGGCACTCGGGGCGCCCAGGGGTTCGGAGAGAGGATGACGCATTGGAGATCGTGGTGGACGACCTCTCTGGCCCGGAGATCGCCGGGTTCCTCGCCGAACACATCCAGCAAATGCGGTCTCTCACGCCCTTGGAGAGCAAGCACGCCCTCGACCTCGACAGTCTTCGGCAGCCCGACATCACGTTCTGGTCAGCCGTGGACGGCGGCAGCCTCGTGGGCTGCGGTGCGATCAAGAGACTGGATGCGAGCCACGCGGAACTGAAGTCAATGCGCACGAGGCCGACGCGACAGAGAAGCGGGATCGCCTCCCGATTGCTGGCGCACATCTTGCGCGAAGCCAAAGCCATGGGCTTTACGCGTCTGAGCCTGGAGACCGGCTCGGCGGAGTTCTTCATGCCAGCCAGGAAACTCTACGAGAAGTTCGGCTTCCGCCACTGTGAACCGTTCGCGGACTACCAGCCCGACCCGAACAGTGCGTTCATGACCAAGATCCTCTGAAAGCGCGCGAGCAAGGCCGTCGGTTGAGTACTCGTCCGCATGGCGTCGCCGCAGGAAGGGGTGCCCCCCACTTTGCTGGTGCGTGATCGCCATGGCGTCTTCCCTCTCCCTCCTGAACCGATGGTGCCGAGCATGCACCACTGCAACTGACAGGGCGGGGCCGGCGTTGCCGAGGGGCCGGGCGAAGAGGCGTTGCAGTTCGTCAGGTACGGTTCAGCACCGCCCCGCCCGCGTACCGTGCGGATCCACCCAACTCCTCTTCGATCCTGATGAGCTGGTTGTACTTCGCCGTACGGTCGGACCGGGACAGCGAGCCGGTCTTGGTCTGGCCGCAGCCCGTCGCCACCGCCAGGTCCGCGATGGTGGTGTCCTCCGTCTCGCCGGAACGGTGGGACATGACGACGGTCCAGCCGGCGCGGTGCGCGGTGGTGACCGTGGCGAGGCCTTCAGTCAAGGTGCCGATCTGGCTGACCTTTACCAGGACCGAGTTGCCGACACCCGTGCGGATGCCCTCGCGCAGCAGATCCTCACTGGTGCAGAACACGTCGTCGCCGGTGAGCTGGCAGCGGGCCCCGACCCGGGCGGTCAGCTCCCGCCAGCCGTCGAGGTCGTCCTCCGCCATCGGGTCCTCGATGGAGATGATCGGGTACGCGTCGATCAGCTTGGCCAGGTAGTCGGCGTGTTCGGTGGGCGTACGGCGTACCCCCTCGCCCGAGTACACATACGTGCCGTCCATGAAGAACTCCGACGAGGCCGGGTCCATGACCAGGCCGATGTCCGTGCCCGGCCGGTAACCGGTGCGCTCGACGGCCGCCATGACGAAGTCGAGCGCTTCCTCGGCGGTACGGAGTGCGGGCGCGAAGCCTCCCTCGTCGCCGACGCCCGTGGCGTGCCCGGCGGACAGCAGATCCCGGCGGAGCGTGTGGAAGACCTCGGAGCCCATGCGGACGGCTTCCGCGAAGTTCTCCGCACCGATCGGAGCGATCATGACCTCCTGGAAGTCCAGCGGGTTGTCGGCGTGGGCGCCGCCGTTGACGATGTTCATCATCGGCAGCGGGAGAAGGCGGGCGTCGGCGCCGCCGAGGTAGCGGTAGAGCGGCTGGCGGTGGGCCGCCGCGGCGGCCTTCGCGGCGGCGAGGGAGACGCCCAGGAGCGCGTTGGCGCCGAGCCGGGACTTGTCGGCCGTGCCGTCGAGCGCCACGAGCGCGGCATCGAGTCCCGCCTGATCGTCGGCGTCGCGCCCGACCACCGCCGTCGCGATGTCCCCGTTGACGTGGGCCACCGCACGGTCGACGCCCTTGCCCTGCCAGCGCCCGCGCTCGCCGTCACGCAGTTCCACGGCTTCGCGCGCGCCGGTGGAGGCGCCGGAGGGGACCGCGGCACGGCCGAGGGATCCGTCCGCGAGGAGGCTTCGATACGGAGCCCCCGCCGCCCGGGTGGCCGGCTCAGCAGTTTCGGATGGACCAGACCGGGTCCCAGTTGTAGAAGTGGTTGACCCGGTCCGGGGTGAATGAGTGCAGCACCCTTCCCTGCTGGTCGTAGAAGTACGACGTGACGTTGCCGGTCTGGTTGTCGAAGTAGCCGCCGTCGCCTTGCCAGTTGAACAGCTGGTAGGCGCTGCAGGCGGCGAGGTGGTATTGCCGCCATTTACCCGATGCCGGGTTCCACACGGCCGGGCAGAGGACGCCGTTGCTGCACGGCGCGGGGAACGCGCCCCCCGGGTATTCGTCGTACCCGGCCGCGGGGGCGACGGTGGGCGCGACCGCCTTCACGCCGGCGGGGAGCCTGGGCGCGGGCGGGAGCCGGTGTGGCGCGGACGTCTGGGCGCTGGTGACATCGCCGGACGGTGGGGCGGTCGTTGAGGCGGCCGCTGCGACCGGGACGAAGCCGGCCAGCAGAGCCGTCAGGCCGGTCATGGTGACGAGGAGGCGGTTGACACGCATGGTGGTGGACTCCCTGGGTCGGACGGGCGGAGGCCGGGGCGTGAAACGGGTGCGTGCCGCAGCAGAGCGGCGCGGCCGGATGCGTCCCTCGGTCCGGTGATCGGTGTGGTGCGGCGTGGCGTGGCGTGCGGCGCTGGCCGGCGGATGGGAAGTCGACGGGGACCGTCCGGGCTCGTCCGTCACCGCTCGCGTGAGCGTGCTGCTCCTGTGTCGTTGAGGCGGGAAGGGAGCGGCGCGCGAACGGCGTACGCACTGCCCCGTGCTCCAGGTCGTCGTGTGGCGCCGCCCTGTGCCCGGTCCCGTCCCCGGGCACCGGTATAGCCCGGAAGCGTTGTACGGCATCAGGTGAAGGGCGCCGAACAATCAAACGCCGCACAAAGGGTCCTCGCTCGGGAGACGTTGAAGCCGGGCGAGCAGCGCACCCCCGATGTGGCGGGCGGCGAGGTTGGCCAGGCACCCGTTCGCCCTGCAGGGTGCGGGCGTACCGGCCGGCACCCGGGCGGCCTGCAGCCGGAAGCCGGGGCTGGTGATGAGCTCCGGCAGGCAGCCGGCAGGCCATCGCCTCGACCTCGGCGGCCTGCAGCGGTGTGAACGAGGCGGGACCGCCATGACCGCTGCAAGAGGCCACTTGGGCAAGGAAATTGCAACTTCGACATGGCTCGCAGAGGCAGCTACCTTCAGCTGGTCTTCGGTGGTCGCCACGGTCGCAGAGAGGTACCTGCAGGCTGGGCCGGCTGCGACGGGACGAGTCGGACGGTCACGCCCCACGAACCAGCGCCCTCGTGCGCAAGCCATCGAACCGGGTCCACACCAGGCACCGCCAACCAGGGAGAGACGCACGTATGCCCCAGCTTGCTCTGTACACATTCGGCGTCCTGAAGTCACCTCTCGCCGATCCCGCACCTCTCACCCGCGAGTTCTACGACATGGGTGAGGCCGTCTACCGGAAGGTCAGTCGGCACCCCGGGTACCTCGCTCATGCCGAAGCGGCAGACGGTGACCGGGGCATGCTCTTCGAGGCGGACTGGGGTCCATGGGGAGAGTTCGCCGTACCGTCTTGGTACGGCAAGGGCCGTACGGTGGAAACCACCGCCCTGGCCGCGACCCTCTCACTCTGGACCGACCTGCGCCCCGCCTTCGACGCCATCTACACCGGACTGCACCGTGAGGCGCTGAACAGGCGTTACGACTGGTTCGAGAGGACAGGACACCCCAATTACGTGGGCTGGTGGGTCTCCGACGGCGTGATACCCACCTGGCGGGACGGCGTTTCCAGGCTGGAACACCTCCACGACCACGGCTCCGCGCCGCACGCCTTCACCTTCCACCACTCATTCGCCCCGGACGGAACTCCGACCAGGGCCAGCGGAATCGGGCCGAAGAGCGACCAGACTCACTGACAAGGCGACAACGTTCACCGACAAGGCCACAACGCCCCAGGCTGCCGACCGCCGCATCGGACAGCACTGGGGTGAAATCCAGGTGACGCCGTGGTCGGTCGTCTGGGACAAAAGCCGGACACTCAACCGATTCCGTGAGGCTTTCCGTGACGATCACATGGCGCAGACTTCGTGAGGCCGACTTCCCGCAGCTGAGGGAGTGGCTCCTCCAGCCCCATGTCGCGCGTTGGTGGAACCACGAGACCTCACCCGAAGCGGTCGCACGCGACTTCGGACCGGCGGCCCGGGGTGAGGAGCCCTCGGAGGACTTCCTCGTCGCCGTCGACGGAGACCCGGTCGCCCTGGTGCAGCGGTGCTGGATCGCCGACTATCCGCAGTACAGCGACGATCTGGCGGCCCAGGCCGAGGTTCCCGAGCAGGCGATGACCGTCGACTACCTGATCGGTGACCCCCAGCTGACCGGCCGAGGGCTCGGTACGCGCATCATCCAGAGGATCGTCGCGGCCACCTGGACCGATCACCCGGATGCGAAGAGCGTCATCGTCCCCGTCCACTCGGCCAACCGTGCCTCCTGGCGGATGCTGGAGAAGGCGGGACTCCACCGCTACACCGAGGCATCCCTCGAACCCGACAACCCCGTCGACGACTGCCGGCACTTCGTCTACCGGATCGACCGCCCGGCCGATTGACCGACCGACCGATCACCCGCTGGCCCCCGGCCGATTGACCGACCGACCGATCACCCGCTCACCTCGCTCCAGGTTCCCACACAGGGGCGGTCGTTCGGAAGCGAGAAGAAGACGCGAGCACTGCCGGGGCGGCCGACCGGGACTGCGGTGTTCGGCGGAGCCTCCTGAGTCCGGTCCCGTCGTGCTGGGTCGGCAACCTTCTGGCACAGCGCCTCGTTCGGCGAGGTGACCTTCCGGGGCGCCGCCTCGTTCAGCTCGGCGACCTTCCCGCCAGGTGATGTCGCGCCACCGGATCAGGGGGCTTGCTGAGAGCCCTTCCGAAGGTCGGTGGCGCAGGAGGGCCGTCGCACCGACAGCGCCCGGGTCTACGGCCGGGGTGTGGAAAGGGCCACGAACCTGTTGCCCCCGGCGTCGCCCGGGGTGATGACCACACGACCGAAGGGGAAGCCCTTCTCAGTGGCGGTGGTGGCGTGTTGCCAAGTGCTCCACGAGCCGTCGGGGAACCGGGTGGCGTACCACACGTTGCCGTCCTGGCCGACGGTGGCGAGCCGCGCCGCGCCACGGCCGTGCAGGGTGTCGGCGGCGATGTCCACGGAGCTGGCAGCCGTGCCGGGGCCGTCGGCACCGCGGACTCGGGTGAAGCCGCTGAATCGGCCGTCGGCGTCGCGTACCTGGTGGTAGACGAGACCGTCCAGGCCGATGGCGGCGATCTGCAGCGAGCCGTCGCTCATGCTGGTCATCGCCAGGGCCGGTCCGGCGAAGGCGGCGGCTCCGTCGTGGCCGGCGAGGCGGGTCCAGCCGGCCCAGGAGCCGTCGGTGCGGCGGGTGCCGAGGTGGAGGTTTCCGTCGAGGCCGTAGGTCAGGACCTGCAGTGTGCCGTCGGGCATGCCCTCGGCGGCGACCTTGGTGGCGTGCCACGTGGGCGCCCCGTTCGTCCCGGGCACAGGTCGGAAGCCGCTGAACCGGCCGGTCACGCCCTTACCGCGACTCTGGTGGTAGAGCGTGCCGTCCACGCCGATCGCGAGGTATCGGGTGGAGCCGTCGGGCATCCCGGCGATATCGGCCGCCTGGAACTTGAAGTCCGTCGCACCGGCCGGCCCGGGGACCCGGCGCCAGCTGTCCCACAGGCCGTTCCACGTCATACGCGTGACGTACAGGGCTTGGTCGTCGCCGACGGCCAGGGCGGTCTTGCCGTCGGCATGCGGGAGGACGATGGACACGTCGGCCGCGGCGAAGGCCGCGCTGTAGTCGGTCGTGCCCGGCAGCGGCCGCTCGCCACCACCGCCGCCGGTACCGAAGGGCACCTCGGGGGCGGCCTGCCCCCGGGGACGGATGCCGGAGGTGGCCGCATCGTTCCCGGCGGTGGAGCCGTGGAACCAGATCGGGTTGGTGAACGCGACCATCTGGGTCAGCACCGTCCAGGCTGGCTCCATCCGGCGGACCTCGAGGCGGGCGAACATCGATGCCTTGCCCCAGCCCCGCCAGCGTAGTTGCGCCTGGCCGCCGGCATCGATCTTGACGGATGTCATGATGCCCCACTCGGTGATCAGAGTGGCGACCGTGTTCGGGGCGCCGGAGATGTCGGCCGCCACGTCCACGGCGTCGAAGAAGCCGAGGGAGAGTGTCTCGCCGGGGCCGACGGTGTGACCGTTGGCGCTGGCGGTGAAGTCGACCGTCACCTGGGACGATTCCGTGATGTAGGACCTGCCCCGGCGCATCGCGTCGAAAAGTGCCGCGGCCGAAAGGGTGTCGGCTCGCACCACGTTCTGCGGCCGCCCCACGATTCCGTCGCCGTGGGAGTGCGAATCGCTGTTGCCCAGGGCGGGCATCCGGTTGCCCGCCATCAGCATGGCCTGCCAGGCGATGACGTTGAGCTCGTCGTCGCCGGTCCAGGGGTTCGTGCCCTGTCCGCTGGCCCCGTTCCAGACCTCCATGGCGTCGACCTTGTCGAGCCCCAGGCCGAACTCCCAGCCCGAGCCCAGCGCCGGGGTCATCGGGTGGGCGGCGACCACCAAGCCGCCCGAGCGACGCACCCGTTGAACCTGTGTCTCGAACTTCCCCTCGGACGGCTTGTACCAGAAGTCGATCCACTCCCCCTGGGGTATCCCCAAGGCCAGCCAGTGACCGTGCGGCGTGGTCACCTCCTCCCCGTTGATCACCAGCAGTCGCTGGGGGATGTTTCCGCGCCAGGACACCCCGGTCGAGCTGGTGTTGTGGTCGCTGATGGAAATGAAGTCCAGCTTGTTGGCGATCGCCTCGCTGATGTATTCGTCCACCGTGCGCTGCGAGTCGGAGTGCACGCTGTGCATGTGCAGGTCGCCCCGGTACCATCCCGGGCCTGTGTTCGGGATCTTCGGGGGCAGCAGGTCGTAGGGGACCATGGGGGGCAGGGGATCGCCGTACTCGAGGGTGATCTCGACCTGCCACCCCATGCCCCCCGGGTCACCGGCGCTCGACGGGGTGGCCACCGACCACTTGCCCTGCTGGATCGGCCCGGGTATGTAGCCGGGGGTGGCGTCGGCGGCCGACAGGGTGAACTCACGCCGGAAGCTGCCCGAGTAGCCTCGGAATCCGGTCGGCCCGAAGATTCCGATGTCCATCAGGTTCCCCCATGTGCCGGGGATTCCGGGGCTCGTCGACGGGTCGAAGGAGTAGCGGACCGAGATACGCTGCACGCCGGCCGGGACGTCGAAATCGACCGAATACCACTGGGCGTAGCCGAACGGCACGCGCCCCGAGTAGTTCGTCGTCACTTTCCGGCCGGGTGTACCCGTCGTCGCCGCAGTGGCGATATCGATGGGAACGAGAGCGGCTGCGCCTCCGGCGGCCAGCAGCGCGCTCCAGCGCAGCAGACTGCGCCGGCTGGTTCCCGCACCGCCCGCGGCCTTGCCGGAGAGCGGAGTGTGAAGTCTTTCCCGGTCCAGATCGCGCATGCGTTTCCTCACTGAGGGTCAGGCCCGATGCGGTGGCGGCAAGGTGCGCCCGACGGGCTCACGGGGACGAACGGCACGTCGTTCTTCGATCTCGAGCAGGGGGCGGTGGGCCGATGCCCGCCAGGGTCTTGACGGAGGCTGATCCTCCTCGGCGGCAGGCGGCGGCCGACCCGGGCAAGCGCGCACTCTCTGGCCTTCGAGGGGACACACGCCTGGTGGGACGTGCAACTCCAGGCGCCGCAACGGGTCCCCGGCGCCGGCCGCCTCTCCGGGCGGGCCCACGGAGCGACGCACACTGCCGCCGGACCGGTCTCGTCCAGCACGTACAGGGAGACATCGCGACCACCTCCCGCCCGAGGCCCACGTCAGCGGCGAGGGGCCCCTACGCCCGGGAAGCCGATCCCGATGTGCGGCGAGCCGCTGCAGGTCTCGAAGCCGGTCTGGAGAGCGGCGCCGAAAACCACGGTGGAGTTGAAGCGTTGACGCATCGAGCGCACGGCGACTCCGGTCTGTTCGCAGGGGCGTTCTCGAAGGCTCTGTTCGCAGGGGCGTTCCCGAAGACCACGGCATGCGGGCAGCGCGGCGCGGACCGCGTGGCGGTTCTCGTTTGTTCGAACGAACAGTAGGGCAGTTGCGCCTAGCTGGAAAGTGAGCGGCTCATCCCCGACGTCGCCGCCCGGCACTCCACCGACCTGCGGCCAGGGCGCAGAAGGGACGAACCTGATCGTCACGTAGATCGCCCCTCGGATCCAGGACGCAATCGCCATGTACGACCTGGCCGCCGAGAAAGGCCGTGCGGACGCGATCGTCGCCCCGAACCGGCTGCGAGCTCAAGGGTTCGGAGCCTCGACGCCGGCCTCGTCCGTGCCCTTCCGAAGGCTCTGTCAGCAGGCTCTGTCAGCGTAATGCGCCAAAAACGCGGTATCGGAGCGGGACGGCGATCGAGCAGGGGCGCCCTCCCTGGCCATGCCCGGCGAGATTTGGGGCACCCTTTACGTGAGGCATGCAACTACGACCCCGGCCCGCCCGTCTGACATGGAGTCGGGCCCTCCGGGGCCGTGGAACGAGAGAGCGGGGTAGGTCGTGGGGCGGCGCAAGGGCAGCATACGGATCGCCCTCGTCACGGGTGCGCTGCTGGTGGGCGCGAGTGCCTGCGGCGGAGGCGGAAGTGACCAGGCCGGCGGGGACGACGCGAAGGCACCGGGCAAACCGGCCACGAGCGCCTCGCCGTCACCGACGAAGCCCGCGGGCCCGCCGATGCTTCTGGAGACGATCACCCCCCAGTCGGGAACCACGGTCGGCGTGGCCATGCCGATCTCGGTGGTCTTCACCAACCCGGTTGCGGCTTCGGCACGGGCCACGGTGGAAAAGCACATGAAGGTGAGCGCCTCGCAGCCGGTGGTCGGCGCCTGGCACTGGTTCGGCGACAAGCGCGCCGACTGGCGGCCGAAGTCGTACTGGCCCTCCGGCACCAAGGTGAAGATCGACGCCGACATGAAGGGCGTCACCAACGGCAACGGACGCTACGGCGTGCGCAAGTACACCCACACCTTCACGATCGGCGACGACGTGCGCGCGGACGTCTCGGTGACCGGCCACACCATGAAGGTGACGCGCAACGGCAAGGCGGTGCGCACCCTGTCGATCAACGCGGGCAGCGCCCAGTATCCGACGTGGAACGGCACGATGGCCGTCATCGACAAGCAGGAGAAGGTCCACATGACCTCCTGCAGCGTCGGCATCAGCTGCGACAAGGGCAGCGCCAACTATTACGACCTGACGCTGCCCTGGGACGTCCACCTCACCCAGTCCGGCACATACGTGCACTACTCGACCGGCGACCCCAATCCGGGGAGCGGCAGCGCCCGCGGTTCGCACGGCTGCGTCCACCTGTCCCTGTCGGACGCCAAGTGGTTCTACGGTCAGGTCAAACAGGGCGATCCCGTCACCATCACCGGCTCGCCCCGCGCCAAGGCCCCGGCGGACAACGGTTACGCCGCATTCAACCTGGGTTGGGACCAGTGGCTCGCGGGCGGCGCGTCCGGGGAGGGGACGGCCACGACGCTGTGACGCACCGGCGCGGCCGCGGCCGCGCCGGCCGGGAGCGACACCCAGGTCACCGCGAGCCGCGCGGGCCCACCGGCGTTGGCGGGACGCTCGGGCGGCTCGGCCGCGGTCACGCTCGGTACCTGCACGGCACGGCCCGCAGGCGTCGACTTCGGTTTCACCCTCGCCCGGCCGCCGTCCCGCGCCGTGGACCTGCGGGGCGCGCGGGTGTCCTACCTGCACGGCAGCGACCACGGTTGGCCGGACGTTGTGGAGCTGGACGGCTTCGTCTACGACTCCGTCAAGGTGGACGTGGCAGGCGAGCGACGGGAATCAGTCGATGGATCAACAGCCGCACCTCATGAATTGAGCGGTCAGATCCTTTTTCGAAAGACGCTAGGCACCTCACTCTTCGCTTCACGTCGCCAGTGGGCGAGGTTGTTGCGGGCCGCGCGGGTGCGGGGATGGTGCCGCCCCAACACCCGTACCATGTCGGCGACGAGTTGGACGAAGTCTGCCGCGGCGCGGTCTGCGTCCCCCGCGTTGCCTCGCCAGTAGGCGAGGTTCCCGCGGGTGATGAGAGTGGTGGGGTGATCGGCCCCCAGCACCCGCACCATGTCGGGCAAGAGCTCTTCGTAGGCGGTCACGGCACCAGCCGCATCACCCGCCTCACCACGCCAATAGGCCAGGCCGACGCGGGTGGTCAGCGTGCCCTGGTGGTCCGCTCCCAAGGCTCGAATCACATCGGGCACGAGCTCCTTGTAGGCGGTCACGGCACCAGCCGCGTCCCCCGCCTCTCCACGTTTCGCGGCGAGGTCGCTACGGGCGGCGAGGGTGTCGGGGTGGTTCGGCCCCACCACTCGAACGAGATCGGGCACGAGTTCCTTGTAGGCGGTCACGGCACCAGCCGCGTCCCCCGCCTCACCTCGCAAGTCGGCAAGGAGCTGCCGGGTGGTGAGGGTGTCGGGGTGGTCCGTCCCTAACACCCTCACGCAGTCAACCAGCAGCTGCTCGAGCCGTTCGCAGGCCTCCGCAGCAGCGGCAGGGTCCTCCGCATTCCCCGACAAGCGGGCCAGCTCGCGCCGGGTGGCGAGCGTGCCCCGGTGATCCGGTCCCTGCACTCGGATCCGGTCGGCGAGAAGTTCGGCGGCGGCGTCTGCGGCGCCGGCCGTATCCCCTGCCATGCCTCGGTTCTTGGCGAGGTTGGCGCGGGCAGCGAGGGTATGGGGATGGTCGGCCCCCAGCACCCGCACGAGGTCGGGCAGGAGTTGCTCGATGAGGGCCACGGCGCCAGCCGGGTCTCCCGCGTTGCCCCGCCAGCCGGCGAGGTCGATTCGGGCGGAGAGGGTGTTGGGGTCGTCGGGCCCCCACACTCGCACGATGTCGGGCAAGAGTTGCTCGATGACGGCTACGGCGCCGGTTTCATCCCCGCCCTTACCCAGCCAGTGGGCAAGGTTCTTACGGGCGGCCAGGCTGTCGGGGTGGCCGGGTCCCAGGACGGCATGGGTCAAGTTCTGGAAGTGGGTGATGGCCGCATTGATCTGGCCAGCCTGCCCCAGGCTGTTGCCGGTGTGAAGAACCACCGGATGGGCTTCGTCAGCGGAGCAGAGCGCATCCTGAGCGCAATTGATCAGCGCATCGGCGTTGGCACGCAGGATCTGCCCGAGAGGTTTGGCGTCGGCTGTCTCTGGCCATGCCTCGGTGACGGCGTCGGCGGCGGCACGGGCGGTTTCGTCAAAAGCCTGAGAGGTCAGATCGTCCCGGGTGGCACGCTGGATGAGCTGGTGGACGCGAACGGCCTGATCGGGGGTGTCTGGAGTGTGGTCGATGAGGCTGAGCTTGTGCAGGGCGCGCAGCGCGAACACGGCGTCCTCGGCCGAGGCCGGAGCCGGCTGCTGGTTGCCGCCGCCGGGGGTGCGGTGCTCGGTAAGGTGCGCGAGGGTGGGCTGACTGGTGAGGACCGCGGTGGGGATGCCGTTGGGCGCGAGGAAGGCGGCCAGCTGGAGCATGGGGCGGGCCAGGCCTGCCGGGCGGATCTGGTTGGCGCGTTCGATGGACAGGGACCAGGTGGCGGCCACCGTGGTGGTCTGATCGTCCGGCAGCGCGCCCGACTCAGGCAGCAGGTCGGCCAGTTCCCTGATCCGGTCCGTCAGCATCTCCCGATAGGAGGCACAGGTCAGATCCGTGTCGATGATGTATGCGGCGGCCTGGGCCAAGGCGAGGGGCAGGTATCCCAGGTCGGCGGCGAGGCTGTTGAGCTGGTCGGTTGGCTCTTGGCGGTCGTGCGCGGCGAGTACGGCGGTGAGGTAAGCGGCGGCCTCCTGGGAGGTGAACAGGCCCACGGTCACCAGACGCCGGCCTGCTCCGGTCAGGGCGGCCTCGCGGCGGCGCGTGGTGACCAGGGCACGGCCGTGGCGGCTGGGAGGCGGCCACCAGCCGCGCATATCGGCAGGGTCCGCCACGTCGTCCAGTACGACCAGCCACCGGCACGGCTTCTGGTCGGCTTTGGGTTCCAGCCAGGCCAGGAACGCCCGCGCGGCCCGCTCCGGGTCGCCGGGCTCGGCCGCAAGAACCTCTATGGCGGCCTGCGCGTAACCGGCCGTGATCGCTGAGCGGCTGCTCGCGCTGATCCACACCAGTACGTCGACCTCGCCGCTGTCCCAGGCGGTGCGGGCGTAGTCGGCAGCCAGCTGTGTCTTGCCCACCCCGCCGGTCCCGGTCAGTACCTGGCTGAGCACCGCGGTACCCCCGCTGCCGACCGCCGTCCGCAACTGGTCGACCCCGGCCCGGTGCTGGAAGGACAAGGCGCGGGGCGGGAGCACACCGACCTGGTGTGGCCAGGTGGCCGGTGTGCGGGGCGGGGCGTTGTGGTGGACCTGCCCGGCGTAACCGACGGCGATGCTGCCGTGGTCGGCGAAGATGCCGCTGATGTGGTGAGTCGGCGTGGCCGAGGCGGTACCGGGTGCGCTCAGTCCTGGTGCGGACCCGGCTGGGGAGGGTTTCCCAGTGTCACGTTCCCCATGGTCACAGCGGCGGCGGACCCGTGGTCGGCCCGCACGTCTCCGCCCACGGCCAGACCGCCCCGGTCGGCCGACACGCTGCGGTGGGAGGGCTGTTGGGCCAGCAGGGTGCGCAGCTCATCCGCGACCCGGGCCCGCTCGATGTCCTCCAGACTCTCCAGCAGGGCCTCGATCCGGACCTGCCACGTCGCCTCCTGACGGATACGTACCCGCTCCTCCTCGGTGGGCCCAGCCGCCTCCAGCACGGTTGCAGTCTGATCGAGGCGCTCCAGCTCGGCCTGCTCGCGCTGCGGATTTCCCCGGCCGAACCAACGGGCCACCTGCTGGCGTATCCCTGTCCATGTGTCCGTGCCTGCGGCCTGCACCACCGCGGTGCCTCCCGCCGCGGCCAGCGCGGTCATTGCCTCCGACAGCATCCTCGCCCTTCCCCCCTGAGAGATCAGTCCGGAACCGGGGAACGCACCTGCACCGGTCATTCCAGCAGACATGCGCCACCGTTGTCCCTCGTTTCGTCAAGAGAGCAGCCGTGGGGGGGGGGGGGGGGGGGGGGGGGGGGGGGGGGGGGGGGGGGGGGCGGGGGGGGCGGCCCGGCGCGCGGGGGGGGGGGCGCCCACCACACCCCCCACCCCCCCCCCCCCCCCCGCCCCCCCCCCCCCCCCCCCCCCCCCCCCCCCCCCCCCCCCCCCCCCCCCCCCCCCCCCGGCGCGAGATCCAGCCGCAGTTGAGCCTCCGCACGGCTCTTACTCGGCAGGCACTCCCGACGCACTCCCGCCCCGGGCGTCCCCTCCTCAGCGCCAGGAGCACGCTCTTGACGCCCGCACGGCACCTTCGCCCGAAGTGCTCCAAGATGCGGCTCCAGGAGCACCACGGGGGACCTGGTGCCTGGCCTCGGGTCGGAAACCCGAACAAGCAGCGCCCGCCGCTGCACCGGCTGCTGGTCCTCGCGTTCGACGGTCGCCCCGCGGGTCGGCCTAGACGCGAGCGCCTGTCAGCCGGGCCAGGTGCTTATCCGGTACTTGACAGTGCACTGCCCCTCGCCGTTGAAGCCACTTGCGAATGTCCTATGGATTCCGTCCCCAGTACCTGCTGCGGCCAGAGTGGCAGAGTCCATCGTGAACGACGCCTGGCCGTAGCAGATGTTGTCGTTCCACAGACCGGTACCCCAGAAGTCGGGGTCCGCGTCGTTCAAGTCGACCGTCACCCACATTTTCTCTTTTTCGGCAGGGTTGAAAACGTGACCACTGCTGACGGCATGCCGGTCGTCGGTCTCGCAGTAGTGAGTGCCTTCTTCGTAAGCGCCAGCACACCAGTGCTTGAGATCGTAGGACTGCCCTTGCTTAATGGACGCCACAGGCGTGTTGAACATTCCAGTGGGATCGTCATCGCGGCCCAGCATCCCCAGCGAGGAAACCTCCATAGCACCCGCGAAGTTCCCACGAGTTATCTGGAACTGTCCGTACAAGTCAGACCTGGTGCTGCAGTCCGGCGGATTGTTGTCCGGTGGAATGTAACAGCCGGCCGAGTCGTCTTCGTGGAGCCTGGGGAACGTGACGCTGTCGATGATGAGGTACACCATCTTCGGGCTCTCAGCCGCCGACGCCGTTGGCGCCGAAGCGACGATCGCCGCACCACCGAGCACCAGGGATCCCAAGAGGGCTTTTACTTGAGCAGTGCGCATTCGCATACTTCCAGTCGGTTCTCTGCAGGGGTACTTGCACCAGCTGCTGCGACGCTTCCAACAACGTCCGGTCCGCGCCTTTCGACACGCCGACGGCAGCCAGCATCGCGTTCTGTACGGCTATTCATGAGCGCCTGCGAGCTGAAGACGCATCAGGAGAACGTGTAAGTGGATCCGGTGAGACAGCGCACATTCGGGAAGATTCCCGGCAGGCCGGACGGGGGAAGCCACACGCGCACGCTCTTGTCGAACTCGCCCGAGTTCGAGAACGGAGGGGCCGTGAGGGAATACCACTGCCACCATCCGTGCTGGTTCGGCCCCGAAACAGAGATATCGATAGGATAGGGCCACGCGACATTGGCGTAACCGCCGATCGATTGGAACCCGCCATTGCACGGTCGCGTAGTGGCCGCTTCCGCAGTCACGGACGAACCTACTACCACCGTGACCGTAGCTGCGGCGACCATGACAGCCGAGACAGCTCGGGACAGGGCACGTTTCACTTTTCACTTCCTTCTACCGGCCGACAAGGAGCCCAGGCCACAGACCCAAGAGGGGTCACGCCTTCGAAATCAGCAACTGGCGGAAGAGCACCAGTCCGCGAAGAGTTGGGGAACGCCGGGCCAGGGTGGGGCACCGGCCTACAGCAAAGGCAAACTCGGCTTCGCGCGACGCGTGGCCCAGGTTCCGGACGAGGCATCTGCGTCAGATGAAAGTATGCGGTGATTTAAATCAAAGCGGCGAGTAGTCGCTACTCGATTCGTCCGCACACCAGCACCCTGCGACGACCACACCCAGCCCGGCAGGCCATGCCCCGCCCCGACTCCTTCATCACGCCGGCAGCAGTGCGCCACTCGCGGGACTACTGGGCCAGCCCAGCACACAGGCAGCAGGCAGCAGGCAGCAGGCAGCAGGCAGCCCATTCGACAGCCATCACCACATCGGGCCGGGCAGCGCCGACGCGAGCTTTGTGTGGGTTAGTTCTGCTTGGTGATCAGTAGGCGGGTTGCGGCGAGTGCGCGGTCGGTGCGGATCTGGCCACGGATCGATCCACTGACGCGGGGCGCCGGCCGACCCGACATCGCTGACGGTGGCCGCGGCGTGGCGACGGCACTGCCGCCGCCCCGTGGATCCGGCGGCGGTCACTCCGCCCGGACCGAGGCGCCGTAGTCGTCGATCTGGCGGAGCACCGCAGCCTCCTGGGGTGGTGCGGGCCATACCTGGATGAGGTACCACTCGGTGACATCGTCCGGGGCGAGGTCGACGGCGGTGTCGCGGCCGCGCGCGTGGACGCGCAGCCGGTAGTCGCCCGGCCCGCTGAAGGACAGCTCGGGCAGTTCCTCGTCGAGGTCGGCCATCAGGCCGCGCACCATCAGCTCGCCCGAAGCCGAGTGCATCGACACTTCGACGGTCTCCTCCCACTCGGCGCCCCCGGGCTGGGGGGCGTCGGTGTGGAAGGTGACGGTGACGTCGACCTCGCCGGTGTGGACACCGGTGAGGATGGTGGCGATGCCGTCTTCCACCTCGATCAGGCCGTTGTGCCGGCGGAGCAGGTCGGGGCCGGCGGGGCCGTGCTCATCGCTGATCCTGAACTGGGATCATGCGCCAGTTGAACTTCCCGCCCCAGGTGGACGCACCCTGCCAGGTGGAGGCGAAGAGGTACTCGTCGCACTCCTCGCCCGAAGGCCGGTGCCGGCTGGACGGGCACGCCTTGCTCCACTAAGAACTCCTAACGAAATGATCTTCGAAGTGGTTGGATCACTCCGGGACTGTTGATCTGGGGGTGTAGGGTGGCTCGGCCGAAGCCGTGGGAAGTCGATGACGAGTTGTGGGCGATGGTCGAGCTGCTGTTGCCCAAGGTCAAGCAACGACGTCACCCAGCTCATTCCACTGCTCCAGGCCGTCCCTCCCGTGCGCGGCAAGCGCGGCCGACCTCGACGCCGTCCGGACATCGTGTTCGGCGACCGTGGCTACGACCACGACAAGTACCGCCGTCTCGTCTGGGATCTCGGCGTGAAGCCGCTGATCGCCCGCCGCGGCACCGCGCACGGTTCCGGTCTGGGGCCCAACGGTGGATGGTCGAGCGCGCGTTCGCCCACCTGCACTGGCTCCGCCGACTTCGGATCCGCTGGGAGATACGCGATGACATTCACGAGGCGTTCCTCATCCTCGGCTGCGCTCTGATCTGTTGGCGGCGCCTGAAATCGCTGCGATAGCACTTCCGAGCGGCGGTTGATGTCAGCGGCACCTCAGTCCTGTTCGGTCGTTTCGGAGCGGGCCCGAGGTCAGACCTGTGAGCCCCACACCGACGAGCATGACGGCACAGGCGACAACGATGACGGTGGCGCCCTGAAGGTCGACGAGGACACCAAGCACGTTGTTCATCAGCAACAGGGCCAAGCTCTGCACGAGTACCAGCACCGCCTGGATCCGCGACAAGTGGGAGTCAGGCGATGACGCGAGAAGCAGCGGCGCGATGTGCGCGGAGAAGGTCCCGTTACCGATTCCGATGACCAGGCCGGCGGCGACGGCTACGGTCGCACTGGGAGAGAGACCGAGTGCGAGCACGCCCACACCCGCCAAGATCAGCGCGTTCGCCGCCATCAGACCAGGCCGCCCCAGCGGGCCGCGCTTCACCACCACCAGGGTGACCGCCACCATGCCCACGCCCTGCGCTCCGAGCACCAGCCCGGCAGCTCCCGCGCTCCACTCCTCCTCGCGTGCGAGCAAGGGTAGTAGCAGCGACAGCACGGGCAGCAGGAAACCGGCCGCTGCCCCCGTGAGCCACAGTCCTGGGCGCAGCGCCGGATGGGAGAAGGCCACCTTCACGCCGCTCAAGGCTTCCTTGAGGAGACCGTCCGTCTTCGGAGCCGGAGGCACGTCGTGCTGGGGCCGGACGGTAATCAGGACAACCAGAGTGAGGGCGAAGGTGACTGCGTTGACGAAAGCGGCGCCCCCGAACCCGGCCAGGCCGACCAGCACGCCGGCCAGCGGACTGCCTCCCATGTCGATCACCTGGCCGCCGACCTGCCTGAGGGACAACGCACGAGGCAACTGGGCCTTGGCCACCAGTCGGCGGGGCATGGACCCCGAGGCTGGCAGATAGAACGCGTCGACGACACCGACGACAACGCCCGTTGCGATGAGCAACAAGGGCGGAGTCCCCAGGTAGTAGGCGAGGGTCACGAGAACGAGCGAGAAGATCAGCATCGTCGCGTCGCCGGTGATCAGCACGCGGCGTGCGCTGATGCGGTCGCTGACCGCTCCTCCGACGAGGAGGAGGAGAACGCGGGGCAGTGTGATCGCGCTCAGGGCCAGCGCGGCGAAGCTCCCGCCGTACTCGCTGGCCGCCCAGCCGAGGGCGAAGTAGAAGACCGTGTTGCCCACGAGCAACACCAGGATGCCGACGAGCCACAGCGTGTAGGCCCGAGGCAGCCGGTCCTGGCCCTGCTTCTCCTCGCACACCTCTGAGACCAGGACGCCGCCAGCTTCCACAGTCTCTTCGGCAGCCTCATCACTGGCCGACATTGGGCCCCCCGATCGATCCGACGATGACGATGATCACGGGGCCGACAGTGCCACACGGCACTGACATCGGGCCCGCTCGTCGTGGTGGCCCGCCTCGGGGGGGGGTGGGGGAACTGCTGTACACCGCTGGAGATTTGCTCGCTCTGGTCAACCCCCAGGTCAATTCGTTAGGAGTTCTAAGCAGGTGTTTTTCTTTCTCCCCGCTGTGACGGCAGAGCGGCGTCCGCGGTGTAGCTCCCTGACAGCAGGTGCGTCTGGCGCCAGTCGTGTCCCTAACCGGCTTCTGGGGTGCCGAACGAGAACTTGTATCCGGTGAAGTCTGCGAGACGGACGTAGCCGATGCGCTGGTAGAGGGCGTTGCTGGTGGGATTGGCCGGATCCGTGAACAGAACGACGTCCGTCGCGCCTGCGGCCAGCGCGGCCCTGTTCACCTCGACCGTCACGGCGCCCGCATAGCCGCGGCTGCGGAGGTGGGCCGGGGTGTAGACGGGGTCCACCCGGACCATCCCGCCGACGATCGATGTCGCGGCCGCCATGGAGACGGGGGTGCCGTCCGGGGTCTCCCAGAACGTGAAGTGTCTGTCGCCGAAGCGCGAGTCTGCCCAGGAGCCGGCGTCAATCAAGTCGACGGAGGCCTGTTCCCCGACAACGACGCAGAACTCACGACACCAGCGCACGACTTGCTCGTGGTCCTGTGCGCCCGTCACGCGACCCCGGCCCTGAGCCTGCGGCTGCGGAGGGGTCAGCGTGCCGAGACGATAGAGATGCGTACGCCAGAAAGGATTCAGCGCTGCACCCGTCTGTCGTTGCCATGCATCCGCGAAGGCTGTGGCGGTGTCGTGGTCGGCGAGGACTCCTGTGGGAGAGTGGCCGAGGTCGGCCAGGTGAGCCGCGAGGGCGCCAGTCGGCTCGGCAGCAAGGGGAGTGATCCACAGGTCTCCGCGCGGCCTGCGATAAAAGATGGCACGGACCTCACCCCCCGACTCCAGCCGACCGAAAAGGTTGGCTTCGGCACTATGGGCGCCAGTCTCGCGTGTCCGCAATTTCTCGATGTCCGTCAACGGCGTGTTGTGCAGGGCAGGCCGTGAGCGCAGGAAGTCTCCGGCTCGGGCGAGGAAGTCGTTGACGTCTTCAGTGAGGTGCCAGTCGTCCGGGAGCATGATTCATGATCTCGGAAGTGCTCGACTCGGGGAGCAGTTCGTTCGAAGGTGTTGTCGCCACCGCGGCCGATGCCACGCCTTCCAGTCACGTGACGAGCTGCTCCTGATCAGGCACGGATCTTCCTCGCCCACTCGCTGGTGCGGGGGCTCTTGCGGGTGAGGCGTCGCGTCAGCACAGTGATGAGGGCCCAGTTCAGGTGGGCTTCGGAGTGCTGGGGCAGGCGTTCGGAGAACATGCGGCCCTCCGACGTGTCCAGGTGATCGGGGTCAGGTTCTCTGCGGCGACGACATCGCGGACGTGCCGGATTCCTCGGCTGATCTGCCAGCGGGTCAGACGGGTCGCAGCCATGAGTTGGTAACTGTGCAGGCCCGCGGGACGTGCTTCCATCAGGGCGACGCGGACCAGGTCGCCGTAGTACTCGCCAGCGACCGAGCCTCCCGGCGCCGCGGGCTACATGGAACTCGGCCGGCACGGCGCCGAACTGCCGTTCCAGGTGCTGCCCGAGCGGGAGGAGAAGAACGGCGTCGCCATCGCCTTCAACGAGTCCTTCGGCGGCTGGACCAAGCCCTGCACCGACCCACGCCTCTGCGCGGCCATCGCCGACCGCCTCACCTTCAACAGCACCGTCATCGAAACCGGCACCGACTCCTACCGCCTCGCCAGCACCCGTGCCTGAGCCGAAGAACCTGGCCAAGGCCGGCTGATTCACTGGAAGTCGACTCGGCCAACGGTGCATCTGGCCCGGGGATAGGGTCGGCGGATGCGGCAGTTCACGGATAGTGAAGCCTTGTCGGGGATCGTGCATGAGGCACTCGGGGCGGAGGCCCGCGTCGTCGGAGCTGACCGGTTGCGCGGCGGGAGCAGGAAGGGGGTCTACCGGGTTCACACGTGTGGATCACGTGCAGCAAGTGTGATCGTCTAAGCGTGTCGGGAGTGCTCAAATCTTGCTCGTTGAAGATGACCTCGGTAGCCCTGTTGTAGAGCCAGATAGTCCTTGGTGGAGAACAGGTCCTCGATGTCGGCCGTCTCCGGGAGCCCTTCGATCTGGCCGATGACGATGATGTGGGACGTGTCGACATTGACGGCCTCGGCAGCGCTGAGAATCTTGACGGTCACCTTGGTGGTCTCGGCTCCGTCGATGAGTGCGCGGACGGACAGCCGGCGTCCCGTGACGGCGATGAAGTCGCTGCTGCCGTCCACGGCCAGGAGCGGGCCAGCTCCGAGGAACGGACGCTGCGCCACGGATTGTCCGAGCGCCGCTTCCACCGGAAGGATCGTCTTGGGGTCCGCGGACAGGCTGACCGAGGTGATGACCACACCCAGGTTCGGAAGCGCACCGGGCACCTCTTCGTCCACTCCACCGTCAACGAGCACGCCAACGCCACCGCGTGGAATCACGGCGACTACACCCACCAGAGCGACCCCGCCGCCTTCGGTGTCGGCGTACAAGTGAACGAGCGGTACCGGTTCGACGGCGCGGAGACCCGAGCGCCGCCGGCAGATCCTGGACGAGAAGTACGCGGGTATCGGGATCAGCGACCGAGGAATGACCAGCGCCGTTGCCTACGCGGCGCAGGTTCCGGCTCGATCTCTTTCGCGGCGCGGAGCGATCCGGTCCGGCGCCAGCCCCACCTTGTCGGGGTGTACAGAAGCGGCCAGCGCGTTAATGCTCGTCGCGGCTATAACCTGCTCGGTCTCGGTCTGGTCGGTGCCACCGTGGTCGAAGACGTCCAGGACCAGACCGTGGCTGTGCCGGATACCGGGACGGGCGACTGAACGAGCGGATACGGTTCCGCCATGACGAAAACCGCCCGGACCATGAAACGTACGGGAGCCCTCGTCGCGGCAGCCGCCGTGGCCGCGCTCGCCTTCCCCGCCCAGGCCCACGCCGCTGCCGTCGCCTGCGGCGGCGGGGTCTCGACGCAGAACATCGGCGCCCGGGGCTGTATTTCCGCCGAACGCTGGAAGGACGGGAAGATCTTCTGGCGCGACATCACCGCCCACGCCCTCATCACCAACTCCCGCTCCCACGCCTCATGGGTCGAGTACGAGGCGTACCTCCACGTGCAGGGGGACGGCGACGACTGGATGAAAATGGGCAGCGGCCGGACCATCGTGCAGCGGCGTTCCACGGTCGGCCCGATCGCCGTCGCCACCGCCACCCGCATCTGTGGCCCGGTCAAAATCACGATCCGCGTCCACGTGAGGCCGGCGGGGGGCGCCTGGTCGAACTGGTCCAGCGCGGCGACCTCGCAGTGCCAGACCTGACGCTGCCAGACCTCGCACACCGCAGCGCCCCCGCCTCCGCGACCAGGAGGACGGGGGCTCTAGTACCAATGTTGTGTAGTAGGTCTGCAGCTGATGCGTCAAGCCGACTGCAGCAAACACGAAGCCCCTGCTAGAACCGTGTTGACCAAGATCATTGCTAAGCAGGAGCTCCGTTGGATGCGGGGCCGCACCTCGACGCGGGCCCAGTCGAAGATCCGTTGGCCGTAAACTCAGGCCCGAGGAGATCTCCTACTACATCGCCCACTGTCCCGCCGACATGACGGTGGACGAGCTGATCCGCATCGCGGGCAGCCGCTGGGCAGTCGAGGAATGCTTCCAGACCGCCAAGCAGGAATGCGGCCTGGACGACTACCAGGTCCGCCGCTACCCCGGCCACCACCGCCACATGACCCTGGCCATGGCCGTCCAGGCTGTCGGCCGGGCGCTGCGGATGCAGCCCGGGCGAGGGGAAGACGGCCAGTTTGGTCGTCCCGGTACTGCTCGGTCCGGGTGAGACGGCCGACAGCATGCTCACCTGGCGGGCGTTCGGCGGGTTGGCCAGGCTTTTGGAAACGCTCCGGGCACACGACGCCCGCATCCTGGAGACCCTCGCCGAACCGCAGGCTCCCAGCCGCTCGGCCAAAGGGCGGGAAGCCGACGGTGAAGCCGGGGCAGGGGCCGAGGGCAGAGGCGGCGTGAGCGGGCCGCGAAGGCGCTGCTGAGGTTCAGCACGCCGCGCGACCCGGCGCAGCTTGCCGCGTTCATCAACCTGCGGGTTCTCAGCCCGGAACACGAGCACTGGCGGCGCGGCATCGAGGCCGCGGTCATCTACGCCCGCGAACACGGTGACCTGAAGGTGCCCTTCACCTGCCGGGTGCCCGGCGGGGTGGACCAGGCGGTGGATGCCGAGAGGTGGCCGGCTTCGCTCGCGAACTTCCCCCTCGGGCAATTGGCTTTGTTCATTTCCAGGGGCAGCGTTTGTCGGTCGCTTTGGACAGCAGGTGGCAATCAGCCGCGTCTCTGGATGTTCACGATTTTTGACACAACGGATACCGGAGGGGTAGCCAGCCACTTCCTGGGGTGCCGCGGGCAGGGCGAAGGTCAGATTCCTGGTCCGTAGCCGGGGTCCGGGTGCTGTCGAGGGGTCCACCACTCCAGAAGTCCCCAGATTCCGAGCGCGAAAGCCGTCACGGCTGCGAGTGCCGCCACCCATGGCCTGCCCGTCCAGCGTGTGGTCAGAGCCCAGGCCAGTAGCGGAACCAGGGCGCCGCCGAGCACGACGAGCGGAAGATCGACGAATATCACGCTCAGGTCACGGGCATGTGCCTCGAACCCGCCGTCGATGCTGAACGCGGCACGCGGCGCCCACACAAGCGCCGCGGTGACCGCCCCGAGGCCTTCCAACTCGTCCGCCAGCACCTGGAAGCCGACGGCGCGCTGCCTATGACGCCGGGCGACGTTGTACGGCAGGGCGAGGATCTGGGGCGGTGGACACGAGCACAGCAGCTCGGCTGGAAACGGCTAGAGGCCTGGTTTGGCCCTTGCGGCCCCGATTCGTCCGATTCGAATTGGGGGGAGGGTTCTCCTCCTCCGTCCACAGGTCAGCGCGCAGACCATGCGGGAAAGACGCCGCGAGTCACACGGCGCCATCGTGAGGGAGAGTCTGATGGCGTACCTGCCCCCGTACCGCACACCCCTGCCCCCAAGCAGGTGGAGCGGGGCTTCGACCACCTTCCGGCGCTACAGATGGGTGACGGCGTTCATGAACAGCGATCTGGGCCTGGCGGCCTGATCAGCACACCTGATCGCCACCCTGGTCCCCGACGGCGTCGTCGGCCAGTACCACGGCGGCCGTGATCCGCTTGCCGACTGGCTCCCGGTGCATCTCGAAGCTGCGGCAGACCGCCACGACAATCTCCAGCCCATGCTGGCCCACCCGGCCCGGGTCGGACGCCTGGGGGACGGGCAGACACGGCTCGCTGTCCCACACCGTCACTTCCACCGCACCCTCACGTACCTCCAGTGTCAGCAGGCACGGGCTCGGCGCATATTTGCGGGCGTTGGTGACCAGCTCGCTCACCACCAGCTGGACTATGACCTCCGCGCGGGCAGACACCGCCATCCCATGTACCAACCGCACATCTGAAAGAAACGACCGGGCCAGGTCGCGGGCCGCGGCGATGTCCTCGCTGCCCTGGAACGGCGCGGAAACCGCCACTGAACGGTCCGCGGACGGCTGGGACTCGTTTTTCCCAGGCGTGTCCATTGGGTTCGCCTCACTTCCGAAGCGTTGTCCTTGCCCGGCCCGCCTACCCACCAACCGCACCCTCAGCACCTGCTGAGGTGAAGTCTCTTTCCTGTATTTTCCAGCGGATATAGCCGCTGAGGCAGGAAGAGAAGGAGGCGCGCCGTGGACCGACAGGCCAGAACCACACATGTGTATTACTGACCATCGCCCATACCTCTGACCTGCGCCTTCGCTATATCTCTGCGGCCTGCCACACACCGAGCGCACCGCCCAGAGCATCGTCACCGGCCTCGAACAAGTCGGCTTCCTCAGCCCCCAGCGCGACGGACGACAAACCCGTTACAGCCTCCACCTCGACGGCACCCTCCGCCACCCGGCAGAAGACCGCCTCCCTGTCCGGGACCTGCGGGTATACCTCACCAGTCACTGCAGTCCGACACCGATGCTCGACGAGCTGTAGCAGCACCACTGTGGGAGTGAATGCCATCGGTGCGGCCGGCGGCGCGGGAGTGGTGTGCGGGCTGGTGGTGACGCGTTGCCCCTGACACGGGTCGTGGTCAAGGGGAGACACGCCGGGTGGATGCACGCCATCCCGGCGATGTCGTCCACTCTCAGGCCGGTGGGCTCCGCCCAGTGGAGTGGAGGCCGAGATCGGTGTTGTCCACTCCCGCCCGGTGGACTCCACTTTGTGGTGTGGAGCCCACCGAGTGGAGTGGATGCGCGGCATCGCCGGTGAGATGCACCGCATCGGATGCGCGGCATCGGATGCGCGGCATCGAAAGCTGCTCGGGCATTGCCGCCTGCTGGTGGCGGGCGACGTCGTACGCCCGGCCGCGCGTGGCGACGGTGGATGTGGTCCTCCCCCTCCCCCACGACCGATATCAGGCCGGCCAGCGCCTACGGGGCGGCGGTCGAGATGACGCGGGCCGCCACCGGATCGGCCCGGCCTTCGACGTCCGTCGAGAACACGATCACCACGCCTTCCGTGCTGGCACTGTACCGCCCGGTCAGAACCCATCGTACGCAGGTTGCACGGGATCAGTACGCTGACCGTGCGGAGCTAGTACGTTTCATC
Source organism: Streptomyces sp. NPDC048514 (assembly GCF_043199955.1). Classification (NCBI taxonomy): domain Bacteria; kingdom Bacillati; phylum Actinomycetota; class Actinomycetes; order Kitasatosporales; family Streptomycetaceae; genus Streptomyces; species Streptomyces sp. NPDC048514. Next base: position 121,011 of record NZ_JBICWT010000003.1, read on the forward strand.
GGTTAAGGTGAGGTCGGAGGTGCTTCATGTCGGAGTTGTTCGACGCAGTGGACGCGCTGGTGGCGTCCCGGTCACCGCTGCCGCCGCCGGCAGAGCGCAGGCGGCTGCGCCAGGCGCATGCGCTCACCCTCGACGAAGTAGCCGCCGCCCTGGGCGTGCGCCGCGCGACCATCGGCGACTGGGAGGCGGGCAAGACCGAGCCGCGACCGCCGCAGCGGGACGCGTACGCGCGCCTGCTAAAGCAGCTCACGCAGCTTTATCCCGCCACGGAAAGCACCGGCGGGCCGCAGGAGCACACCGCTGCGCCGCAGACCCCCTCCACAGTGCCGAAGGCGCCGCCTGCGCCCACGGGCCCGGAGCCCGCTGCCGCGGCCCCCGCGGCGTCCGACACCACCGCGCCCGCTGCCCCCGCTGCTATCCGCGCCCCGGCGGCGACGTCTCGGCCGGCGCCCGCCTCCCGCCGCACGGGCACGAAGAAGGCGGCCCCGGCAGACCAGCCCGCGGTCAGCGGCGCGTACGCGCACGGGCCGCTGCTCGTCCTCGACGCCGACTCCGACCGGAACGTGACCGGCTACGGCATCGGCGGACTGATCCTCGACGTGCCCGCCAAGTCCCTGCCCGCCCTGGTCGAGTGGACGCTGACCGAGGGGCGGCTCGGGGCGGAGCGGCTGCACGGCTCGGGTAAGGACGCCGATCCGCTGCTGGTGCTCACCGAGGCGGCGTGCGAGCGCTACGGCCTGCCCGCCGCGCTGTCGCACGAGGAGCGGCTCGCCGGGCGGCTCCCCCAGGGGCACAAAGCCGTCAAGCACCTTGAGCGCGCCGAGTGGAAGCTGACCAAGCGGGGGCTGGGACCGTGGGCGCGGATTTACCGCCCCGCCCACGGCGGGCGGCGACAGTGCGTGCAGCTGTGCATCCCTTCCTGGGGCGCCCTCGAGGGCCGCGCGTGGGGGCATGCCGCCCAGCTTGAGCCGGCGGAGTTGGCGCAGGTGCTGGGTGCGTACGCGACGCGGGTGATGACCCCGGTCGGGTCTGCGGCCGTCACTGGGCTGCAGCTGATGACCGCGCTCAACCCGCCGACCCGCGCCGGCCAGCCGGACGCCGACGGCAGGCGCCACTCCGAGCACCGGCCCGGCTCTCTCGGTACCGAGCCGATGAACCCGGCGCCGTGCGAGGCGACCGACGGGCACCCCGTCCTGGCCGACCTGCCCCGTTTCCATGTCCGCGGCCCCGACGAGAAGCTGTTCGAGGAGGCCTACGACTGGGCACGGGACCTGACCGACGCCGAGTGCATGAAGCGCCACCTGGTCGGCCTCGATGTGAACCTGGCGTTCGCCGCAGGCGCCAACGGTGCCGTCGTCGGCCTGGCATCACCGCCTGTCCACGTCACCAACCCGGTCTTCGATGCGGCGCTGCCCGGCTCGTGGCTGGTCGACCTCTCCCACGTCGACGCGTCCCGGGTGAAGGTGGGCAAGCAGTGGCGGGACCTCGACGGGGACCTGCTGCCCAGCCCGTTCACGCCGACCGGCCGGCGCCCGACGGGTCCGGCCTGGTACGCCACCCCGACGGTCGCCTATGCCGTCGAACTCGGCTACGACGTCGCCCCCTCGGAGGCGTGGGTGCGCCGCGAGAGCGGCCGCTTCCTGGACGGCTGGTACAAGCGGCTGCGCGATGCCTACGTCACCACCATGGCCGAGTTGGGTGTCGCCGAGAAGCTGCCCCCGGGCGAGTTCCTGGAGGCGATGGACGGCTACAAGAGCCGTGATCCTGAGCTGGGCATCGTCGTGGACGCGGTCAAGATGACCGTCAAGGGCGGCATCGGCAAGCTGCGGGAGAAGGCCCGCGGCGGCGGCTGGAAGCCGGGGCAGCCATGGCCCGCTCTGTCCCGGCCGACGTGGCGGCCGGACATCCGCGCCGCGGTAATCTCCCGGGCCCGGATCAACATGCACCGCAAGATGCTGCACCTGGCCGCGGCCACCGGGCGGTACCCGGTCGCGGTCCTCTCGGACTGCGCCGTGTACGCCGCCGACGGACCCAGCGCGCTGGACGTCCTGCCCTACGACACCGACGGCAAGACCGTGCCCGGCTCCTTCCGGCTCGGCGTCTCCCCCGGGATGGTCAAGCACGAGGGCACCCAGAGCGTGCTGTGGGGCGCCAACGTCCTCGAGGAGCTCGCCGGTGACGGCCACGTCGCCAACCTCGCCCGCTACATCAAGACCGGCGAGGTCACCACCAAGGACACCGGAGAATAGGTCGGTTACGGCGATGGTCACGATCGGCGAAGAACTCGACAAGGCGGTGCAGGGCGCGTTCACGCGCCCGATCCCGAAGACCGCCGGGGCACAGATGCGCTACCTGGTCAGGCAGCACCAGCGCAGCACTAGGCGCGTGGCCGACCTGCTCGGCATCAGCCAGCGCACCGTCGAGCGGTATGTGAAGAACCAGATCAAAAAGCCCCGGCCGGAACTCGCCGACCGTCTCGAGCGTGAGGTCCGCGTGCGTTGGCAGCCGCAGATCAGGACCAAGGCCAAGCAGACCGCGGCCACCACCGGCGGCATCATGATCGACGTCCGCGCCCGGTTCGGCTACACCGCCGCCCCCGGCAGCACCGACGACGCCCGCGTACGCCACCTCACCCTCGCCCTGCCACCCCACCACACCGCACGCCTCTTCCAGGCCCAGGAAGCCGGGCTCACCGACGACCAGCTCCGCCGACTCGCCGCCGAAGCACTCGGCGAGGTCTACTTCCGCGACAACGGCCGCCGCGCCCACGGCCTCGAAGTCGAGCTCACCGACCTGATCGACCTCGAATTCGAGCTGTAGCCGGGCCGTCGCGCGTGCGGGCTCGCCTCGGCGGCACTATGGCGGCCGGCCTCTGGGCAGGGACCCGCTCTCCCCGAGGGCGAGCGCGGGTCGCGCTTCAGCGGGTAGGGCCTGCCCAGATCGGCGCGTGGGGCACCAGCTCAGCGCCGCGCAACACCCTCGGCATGCGCGCTTTGGCCCTGTCGGCATGCGCTGGGGAGCAGGTCCCGACGCTTTGGCCCTGTCGGCATGCGCTGGGGCGCAGGTCCCGACGGTTTGGCCCTGGAAGCGCACCCCGACCCGATCCGTCGGCGAGCAAGCGGCCGCCAGTGCGGCGGCAGGTCGACAAGCCGTGGACAACGCGGCGGCGTCAACGGCGGTGTCAAGCCCCGAAAACCCGGCGCATGACGCCGCAGGGGTGGCTCCGGCCTACTGGAACCGAGGCCAAGGGCACCAGACGGGCGCCCTTCACTACCAGCGGGAGACACCCATGGCTCACAAGATCCAAAAGAACTCCGTCCGCCTGAGGGTCGCGACGATCGCGGCGGCGGCCGCGGCGGTCACGGGAGCCGTCGTCCTCCCCGCCACCACCGCGATAGCGGCACCGACGACCGAGGTAACCACCGCCCCGGTCGACACCGGCGCGCCGGCGGATCCGGTGGACCCCCCGATGGGCCCCTTCCCCGCAGACCCCCCGCCCCCGGCCGACCCTCCGACGGAGCCTGACGCGCCGCTGGAAATTCCCGACAAGGCCCCGCCCAACCCCTACGAGGAGCCGGCCGACCCCCCGGTGGTGACCTGGGGATATACCCCTCCGGCGGAGCCGCTGGACATTCCGGAAAAGGCCCCGCCGAACCCCTACGAGGAGCCGGAAGGCCCCCCGGCAGAGCCCGAGCAGCCCAAGCAGCTCGAGCAGCCGGACGAGCCTGTGGACCCCAGCACCATCCTCGAAAAGGGCATCACGGGCTGACTGAGACCGACGACGGCGGTGAGCCGGGGTCCTGGTCCCCGGTCCTCGCACCGTCCCCAGACAGCCGGCCGCAGGTCCGGGCGAAGGCCCGGCAGAAGGCGGCGACCACCGACGGCATCGTCATCGACACCCGCGCCCGCATGGGCTACACCGCGCCGATCGGGTCGACGGACCAGGACCGCATCCGGCACCTGACCGTCGCCCCGCCGCCCGTCTACGCCGCCCGCCTCTTCGAGGCCCAGGAGCAGGGTGCCAGCGACGCCCGGCTCCAGGAGATCGCGACCGAAGCGCTCAAGGAGGTGTACCTCCAGGACTGCGGCCGCCGCGCGGCGGCCTGGAAGAGGTCCGGTTCACGGACATCGCGCACCTCGAGTTCGACCTGTAGCAACCGCGCCCCGCACAGGCTACGAGCCCGGGCTGTGACTGAGCGCTTCACCTGGCGGTTGAGCGCTTGAGTCGGCGAGTGTCCTGCGAAGCAGGTCTCGACTGGTTGCAACTCAAGGTTGGCCACTGCCCGCAGCTCCGTGGGACGGCCCGGCGTCGACGCACGGCCGGCTGCCCGTTGCAGGATGAGTACGAAGACCTGCCGACCTGAGTACTCCCGCGCAAGCGAACCGGCGCCGGAGCCGATTGGCTGTACCCATGCACGAGACGACCTTCCTGACCACGGACCGCGCCGCCGCGACCCCTGTCACCGACGTGGTGTTGCGGTGGGTCACGACCCTGGCGCTGGCCCTGATTCCGATGGCGTTTCTCTTCGGGGCCTTTGCCGGGATGGCCGCGGAGGTTCACTCTCGAACCGTGGCGGTCGTCACGGTCTGCTGGTTTGGGTCCTGGACGGCTACTCCACTGCTTGTAGTGGCCTTCTGGCTGTGCCGGCGCCGCCCCGCCCTGGCCAGGGCGGGGCGCTGGGCGGGCTGGGTCGCACCGGTCCCGCCGACGGTCACGATCCTGCTGGCCCTTGGCCTGTGAACGGCGGCCTTGCAGCGGGTGCGGATTGCCGCCCGCCGGTTCGTCAGCGAAGACCGGCCGTCTCATCGGCGTTGCCCTCTGCCCACGTCGCCAAGCGACCGCTCACCCGCCAACTGAAGCGCTCAGTCGCACGGACCAGTTGGTCCGGGGCACTCGCGTTTCCGGTGGCCGGATGGCTACCCCGTCGACGCTGTGGACCAGGAATGCTGTGCCTTGCCCGACGCCGATCAGTGATGCGAGGCAGGCCCTCGCAAGGCGACTTTCGCTTGAGGGCGTTGGGGTCAGTTGACGCGCCGCCAGATCTGGGGGGTGACGCGGCAGAACCTGGGCGGGAGCGGTCTGTCCTAGAGTGCCGCCCGGCTGCTGCCTAGTGCCGCTGGATGCAGGCGGTGGGAAGTTGCTGTGAGGCTAAGGAGGGCATCAGGGCCGTCATCCCGGAATAGTCGGACCAGGCCACCAACCGGAGGAAGAGAGGTTCCGGAGGCGGCCGGCCCGTCAGCCACGACGCCGACCTCTACGAGGAGAGGAACACCGTCGAGCGCCTGATGAACAAGCTCAACGCCTGGCTAGGCATCGCCACCCGGTACGACATGACGCCGGACAGCTACCCCGCCGGACTCCACCTGCGCGCCTCGATGATCTGGATCAAGCACCTCACCCGACGCGCCTCTTGAGCACAGCCTTGTCACCCCCTATGGACGGGCGTAAGGCCGCGTCATGACCTCCATGTTGTGACCGTCCGGGTCGCCGAAGTAGGCGCCGCGACCACCGAACAGGCCGTTGATCCGGCCGGGCTCGGTGTGGCCGGGGTCGGCGTAGTAGGTGACCCCGACCGCCTCCAGGCGGGCGATCACAGCGTCGAACTGCTCGTCCGGGATGAGGAAGGCGTAGTGCTGTGACTGGATCGGCTCGTTCCTCTTCTCGTAGTAGTCGAGCGTCACGCCGTTGCCGAGGTCGACGGGCAGGAACGGCCCGAACGGGGCGCCGACCTTCAAGCCCAGGACCACGGCGAGGAACTCGGCAGACAGGTACCGGTCGCTTGCGTAGACGGCAGTGTGGTTCAGCTGGACGCCAGCCGTCGGCAGCTCGGGTTCATGCGGGTACTGCTGGTCATGGGACATCAGGGGTATATCTCCGGTCTTGGGATCCGCTGGAACGAGGCGCCGGATGCGGGCGCCGGGAGCTAAGACTCGAAGAAGGGGGGCGGGCCTCTTGCCCGCCTCGGGCTCACGCCGAGGCCGGGAACCTCACTCGTGCGTGGCCCATGGCCGACCCGGCAGTCACCCGACCGACCCTAGCGATCACCACAGGCGGGGACAACGCCATTCATCAGCCACGCTGCGGCCAAAGATCGAGCTGCCGATGGAATCCGGCGCAGCACGGTCATGAGTGGAGGCAGACGGCGAGGGGCGGCGGTGAGGGGACCGAGGTAGACATATCCGTGGGCTACTGCCTCCAGCCCGCCGGCCAGGCCGCGGCCAAGCCCTACACACTGCTCGTCAAGGCGCTGGGCCGCTCGGCCAAGGTCGCCGTCGTCAAGTACGCCTGGTCGGGCCGCGAACGCCTGGGACTGCTGCGGGTCCGCGGCGCCGTCCTGGTGCTGCACTCCATGCGCTGGCCCGATGAGATCCGCGACCCCACCGAGCTGCTCCCGGCCCCGGTGGAGGTCAGCGAAGAGGAGATCAAAGGCGCGCTCGCGCTGATGGACACCATGACCACCGACGACCTTGAGGGCGAGGCCTTCCAGGACCGCTACACCGAGGCCGTCGCGCAGATCATCGAGGCCAAGCGGGAGTCCAGGCCGCTGCCCGAGGCGCCCGAGCCGGAAGAGCCCGCCCAGGTACTCGACCTGACGGCGGCACTGAACGCGTCGGTGGAAAAGGCGAAGGCCACCCGCGAGGAGACCGGCCCCGCCGAGGTGCACGAACTGCCGAAGCCGAAGAAGGCCACCGCGAATAACTGATCGTTTCAGAATGAGTTGAGCTGGGGGTCTTGCGCTCGGCGATCTTGGTCGGCAGGGTGTCCGGGGTGCGTGTTGATCTTGTTCCTGACGACCTGTGGGAGCGGGTGGCTCGGCTGCTGCCCCCTGCTCCCGAGCGGCGCCGTCGCCATCCGGGACGGTTGCGAGTTCCCGACCGAACGGCGCTTGCTGGCGTCATGTATGTGCTGCGGACCGGTGTTGCCTGGCGTGACGTTCCCGCAGAGAGTGTGGGCTGCTCCGGTGTGACGGCCTGGCGTCGACTGCGGGACTGGACCGATGCCGGTGTCTGGCCCCGCCTGCACGCCACCCTGCTGGGCGAGCTGCGCCGCGCCGACCTGCTGGACTTGGACGACTGTGCCGTGGACGGCTCTCACATCCGGGCTCTCAAAGGGGGGACCACGGCGGTCCCTCACCGGTCGACCGGGCCCGCCCCGGCTCCAAGCACCACCTGATCGTCGACCGGCACGGAACCCCGCTCGCCGTCACGCTCACCAGCGGAAACCGGCACGACGTCACCCAGCTTCTGCCCCTGCTGAACGCGGTTCCCTCGATCCGGGGCCTGCGGGGACGCCCTCGGCGCAAGCCCCGGCGACTGTACGCAGACCGGGGCTACGACTTCGACAAGTACCGCCGCCTGCTGTGGAAACGCGGCATCAAACCCGTGATCGCCCGACGTGGTACCGCCTACGGCTCCGGACTGGGCAAAGTCCGCTGGGTAGTCGAGCGCGCCTTCGCCTGGCTTCACCAGTTCAAACGACTCCGCATCCGCTACGAAAGACGTGCTGACCTCCATCAGGGCCTACTCGAACTGGCCTGCAGTCTCATACGCCTTCGCCGCCTACGGACCTCGTTGTGAAACGATCAGTCAGTCGCCCAGGACCCGCTCCCACAGCAGCCCGTCCCGCCAGCTCCCGTCGAGAAAGATGGACGAGTGCGCGACGCCGTACGGGCTGAACCCGTTGCGGCGTAGCACCCGTTGCGACGGCAGATTCTCCAGATTGGTGGACGCCTCAGCGCGGTGCAACCCGAGTTCGTCCGTCATCACCTGGAGTACAAGCCCGACGGCGCGCCCGGCGTGCCCTTGATTCTGGGCGACGCTGGCGATCCAGTATCCGACGGAACCGCGGCGAAGGTGGGGCTGCGGCAGGATGCCTCCGACGGTGACCTGCCCGATCACCTGGTCGTCGGCGAGTACCACGCCCGGCCAGACCGTGCCGGCCCGGTATCCGGCCAGCAGCCTGTCGATCCGCTCCGCCTGACCCTTCGGGGTGAAGAAGTCGGCCGGCTGGGCAGGTTCCCATGGCCGGAAAGTCTCGAAGTCCCGCACCCTATGCGCGGCGATCGGGGCGGCGTCGCTGAGCTCTATCAGGCGGATCCTGGTGCTGTTGTACATGGGCTGATCCTCGTGGCGGTGCGTCGGATGAGACCTGCCAACCTATGCGAGCCGCAGGAGCCAACACTTCTGGCCAAGCGCTTCATTCTGAAACGATCAGTAAGGCCACCGCGAAGAAGCAGCCGGCCAAGAAGACCGCGGCGAAGAAAACGGCAGCGAGAAAGACAGCCGGCCGGCGTCCGCGCAGCGCCTGACCCCAGGAACCGCCCGGGCGAGGCGCCCGATGCGGCCGGCGTCCGAGGACCGGCCCGGCCGGAGCAGCCCCTCGAGTAATCGTCAAGACCTGTGGATGGGGTGGGGTGTCGCCTCGCGTTTCGCCGCGATCGCGCCGAGGGGTGGCTACGTCGCTCCGCAGACCGTGGCCGCCTCAGGCGAAGTCTGCTGCGGTGATGCCGTCGGGATGTCCGGACGGCCACTCCACCAACTCGATCCGGTAACCATCCGGGTCCGTGAGCCACGACGTCTTCGCGAGCGAGCGGTCCAGGTCGGTGACGCGGTAGGAGACGAAGAGAGTCTTCACACGGCCTCCTCGGGTCGACGCACCCGGTAGCGGAGATGAGTGACGTCTCGATCCTCGAGCCGTCGGACGAGGTCGAGTTCGATGTGATCACCACCCAAATGGTCGCACAGCCGTCGGCCGTCCCCGAGGAGCACCGGAACCAGGTGGATCTCCATCTCGTCCACCTGCCCGGCTCGCAGAAGTGCTTGGGCCGCCCCCGCCCCATGGACCATGACCGGCCGGTCTCCTGCGGCTGCGCGAGCCTGCCGGGCGCAGTCCTCGGCATCGGTGACGAAACGCGCGTGGCCGGGTGGCACGTCCCCGTCATCCACCTGGTGGGTGAGTACGAAGATGGGCACGCCGTCGTGGTGGTCGCCCTGCCAGCGTCCGGCGAGCTCGAAGGTCCGACGGCCGGAGATCACCGCGCCGGTCGCCAGCGCTTCGCGGTAGACATGGCCGCTCGGACCGTCCGACTCCCGGTCGTCGAGCCAGTTGAAGAGCCGTCCGCCGTCGCGTCCGAGCTCCTGACCTGGCCGATCGTCCGGGCCGGCGATATAGCCGTCGAGCGACATCGACATGTACAGCCGAATCGGATTGTTCACCCTGAACTCCATCTCTGCGCCATGACACCGGGATCCGGCGTTTCCCGATCCGCCGACGGTGCGGGCTTGTCCTAAGGAAAGACCTCAGCCACCGGCAAACTCATCGGTCGGGCGCGCCAGCCTGCCGCCAGGCTGAGGGGGTAGGAGGCATGACCCGTGGATCAATCGCGGTCGTTCAGGCCGCGTGGCTCTCAGAGCGTTCGACCAGCACTCCAGTGCGACTTCGTGATCTAGCTGGGCGTCGAGGTAGTGGTAATCCCCATCAGGAAGGCCGATCACCAGGCCGCCGTTGTGAACCCTCGCGGGGAAGGCCCAGTCCCCGCTGCAGGTGCGCTCCGGATCGTCCGCTTCCACGATCTCCTTGATCTGGGCCAGCTGTCCGTCGTCACACTGCAGCCAGCCCCTGACCGAGACCATGGTTCCCATGGCCGTTGCTCCTCATTCGTGCGCTTGACCTTGACGCAACGGCAGGGTTTCTACTGGCGGCATGCGAATCGGAGAGATCGCCGCGCTCCTGGGGCTCACCACCCGGGCGATCCGGCACTACCACCATGTCGGGCTGCTTCCGGAACCGGAGCGGCGCCCCAACGGCTACCGGGCCTACAGCGTCCGCGACGCCGTCCTGCTCGCCAGGGTGCGCCGACTCACCGAACTCGGCCTCAGCCTCGATGAAGTGCGCGACGTCCTCGCCGACGATGCCGAGCGCGAACTGACCGAGATGCTGGAAGAACTCGACGCCGACCTGGCCCGCCAGGAAGCCGACATCAAGGAGCGCCGCCGCCGGCTCAGCGCCCTGCTCGCCGAGCCGCCCGGCGCGACCGGGCCCGTCTCGCCCGCCCTCGCCGCGCTGCTGGCACAGGCCCCCCGAACAGACTCGCCGAGCGCGGCCAAGGACCGCGAGTACCTCACGCTGCTGGACGCCACCAGCACCGGTAGCCAAGAGATGCTCGGGCTGCTCGGGACGCTGGTCGCCGATCCCGCGGTCGTCGAACTCTATGAGCGCCTCGACGGGCTCGCCGAAGCCCCCACCGACGATCCGCGGATCGCACCCCTGGCAGCCGACCTGATGGCAGCCGTCCCCGAGGAACTGTTCGCCGCGATCCCCAAGGACGGGGTGGTCGTGACCGGGTTCAAGGAGGCGCTGCTCGCCGAGTACACCCCGGCGCAGGCGGAAGTCGTGGGCCGGCTCATGGCGGCTTTCGTGGAAAAGGGCCGGGGATGAGTGGCCGGCCAAGGGGCGTACGGGCGGCGCGGGTCGCAGTAGCTGCCGTGCTGCCGGGGGAACTGGCCCTGGTGGCCTGCCTGGTGGCCGGTGTCCGGCCGCCCGGTTGGGCGCTGGCAGGCGCCGGGACGCTGGTGTTCGCAGTGCTGCTGCTGGAAGTTTGGGTGCTGCGCTCTCTGTACGTCGCCGCGCGCGCCCGCGGCGCGGACCGCGGGGCGGCGCGGCAAGCCGCCGTACAGGAGGCGGTACCGGTGACGGTCCGCCGGCTGGTACACCACGAGCTGCGCGCCCTCGCCTCCCTGGGGCGGTGGGTCCGGCGCCGCACGCACGGGGTACGCCCCGGGGACCTAGCTGCCGCGTACACCGGGCCACAGACCGCGATGATGTACGGGCTGCTCTTCGTGATGGTGATCGAGACGGTGGGCCTGGCCTTCCTTGTCCCTTGGCCGGCAGTCCACCGGGTGATCCTGGTATTCGACCTGTACGGCGTCGTCCTCGTACTGGCACTGCACGCCGCCTGCGTCACCCGACCGCACGTCGTGCGCCCCGACGGTTCCCTGCGGATCCGCTACGGAGCCCTTTTCGACCTCGCCGTACCACCGGACGCGATCGCCTCGGTCCGGGTCGACCGGCGCTATCCCGAGGGCCGCCTGATCACCCTCTCCGAGGACGGGGTCCTCGACCTCATCGTGGGCGGCCAGACCTCGGTGACCCTGGAGCTGAACCGGCCGCTCCCCTTCACCCGCCCGCTCGGCACGACGGAAGAGGCCCACACCATCCGCTTCCACGCCGACGACCCGCGCGCACTGGTCAGCGCACTCCGTCAGCCCGCCTGAGCACCCAGTTCGGTCTTCGCCGCGACGTGACGCCGGGCCCGTCCCCGAGATCGCGAAGAAGCTGGTCATCAAGACAGGGAAGAACGCAGGCGAAAACCCCTCGGTCGCCTCGCTCTACCGGGTGCCGGCCGAAGCCGAAGAGGCCGCGGCGGACGACGGGCCGCCACTGCGGCCCAAGCCCGTCCGCATCCGCCGGCCGTCAGCGTTCGCTCCCCCAGCCAAACGTCGCAATGACTGAGTATCGATTACCTACGACACACGTGCAGGTTGACACTACTCTTCGAAATTAATATTTTGCGCTCTGAAGGAATCGCAATGATGAGAAAGTTTTTGGCGATCAGTGCCATGATGGGGAGTCTCGGCCTCGGACTGGTCGGGCAGGCGAATGCTGCTGATGCGCCGTCACCCGACCCGTTCGTGAAGGACATCAAGTGCACGGGGAACTCGCAGGTAGTGGGCCACTATGCCAATGTTGCGTGGCCGTACCCCGTGGACATGTATGTGGACCGGTGGGGGGCTTGGGCCGTTGGCGGCTCGGCGGGTAAGTGGTCGTACGGATCGGCTGCAGCCCCGTTTTACAACAGCGGTAATCTCGAGGCCTTTTCGGCGAAGTCCTGGTACGTTGAGTCAACTGGAAAAAGGTTTCCGTACATAGAGAGCCACACCAGGGTTTGGCTTCCGCCGAGCTGGGAGACGGAAATGCACATATCCTGCCCTGTGGGTTGGACATGGAGCGTCAATTAGGCCCTTTCGGCCCTACACTCCCAGGTAGTCGCCGGTGACATGCCGCTTTACCCCGGCGATAGAGAAGCATGACTCCCACGCCGGGAGTCATGCTTTCTTTCAAGGTTCATCTGCGTGAAATCCTCAAGCACATACCGGCCGGTGTGTGCTGTGCCGCCGACCCTGACCGATTGCCACCGAAGATTGGCGGCACCGGACACCCTGACGGAACCCGTTGAGCTCTGGCAGCCGGCGCAGGCGTGCGGGCTGGAAGACGGTTCGGCCCGGCGACGGTCTGATCAGGGTGCATACGCCCTGCCCCGACCGAAGTCCTACTCCACCGATTGACCCAGTTAGTCACTCTGCAAATGGACCGCATGTCCGGGCCACTAGCTGCATGGGCTCGACACCAGTGCGGCTGAGACCGCGAACGCCCCCCGCCGGGGATCTCGAGGTCGACACTGGAGCCTGCTTCGGGTTTCCGGCCCGTACCTCCCGGTCGGCCGGACTGAGTGAGAGGACAAAGATCTGCTGTGAAGGCGTGCGGAGTGTCCGGGGCCGAGGGGGAAGTCGCCCTGCTGGAGTTGCCCGAACCGTCATCTCCCGGGCCCGGTCAGATTCTGGTGGCGGTTGAGGCGGCCGGGGTCGGCCCGTGGGACGAACTGTTGAACGGCGCCGGCTGGGATGTGGGGCTGCGCCCCCCGGCAGCGCTCGGAGTGGAGGGCGCGGGCAAGGTGCTGGCCGTCGGCATGGGTGTCACCGAGTTCGCCGTAGGCGACCGGGTGCTCGCACACGAGGCCCCGCTACCCGGGGGAAGCGGCTTCTGGACCGAACGCGTTCTGATCAACGCAGATCACGCGGCGGCCTGCCCACCCGGGCTGGGCTCCGTGCACGCGGCGGCGCTGCCGGTCAACGGACTCACCGCGGCGCAAGCCCTGGAGAAGCTGGACCTCGGCCGAGGACAGCGGCTGCTGATCACCAACGGAGGCGGGGCCACCGGAACCCTGGCCATCCAGCTCGCTGCGGCCAAGGGCATCGAGGTGACCGCGACCGCGTCTCCTGCCGCCGCAGAGCGCCTGCTCGGTCTGGGAGCGATGGAGGTGGTCGACTACCACGACCCGAACTGGCCCTCCACGGTACGCGGCGGGTTCGACGCCGCCCTCACCATCGCCGCCGGTACGGCGGACGCCGCTCTGCCCTTGGTCCGGGACGGCGGCCGCCTGTGCTCCTTGACCTCGGACGCGCCTGCGGAGGAGCGAGGCGTCACGAGTTGGGACCTCTACCTCGAGCCCAACGCCGCGCAGCTTGTCCAGCTGGCGGAGCAGGCCGCCGCGGAAACCCTGAAACTCGCGCCGGAACCCCTGCCGCTGAGCGAGGGACCGGCTGCGTTCGCCCGGGTGGTTACCGGACGGGCCGGTGGTAAGAAGATCGTGCTCACCCTTCCATGACCCGTCCGGGTGGCCTCTGAGCACGCTGGTTGGCACGTGAGCGTGATGGCTGGCTCCGCAGGGCGGCGGGCGGGGCTCCCGCCGGAGGCGTTACGGGATCCCGTCACTAGGCTCCAGCCCTATGACCAGTGATCTCGGGTCCACCTGCGCGTGCTGCGGAGCCCACCACTCTGAGCCGCCGATGGACTACACGGCCGAGGCCCCCGCCGTATGGGAGCACGGTCAGGCACCCAGCGTGCAGGAGGTCGGGGAAGGCGTCGGACTGCGGAGCCGCTCATCGGTTCACCACCAGCTGGTCGAGCTGGAGGCGAAGCACGCGATCCGCCGCGAACGCGGCCGGTCCAGAGGAATCCGCCTCACATGACGACTGCCGGGCGATTTCACGTGCTGCTCGCTGCCGAGGACCGGCCGGTACTGCACGGCTGGTGGAACCGGGAGGCCACCGCCCGGGGCACGTTCCGGCGCGGGATCGGCGTGTACGGCGACATGGCCGGCGCCCGGATCATCCTCGCCGACGACGAGACCACACAGGTGCTGGCAGCCTGGCCCGAGCAGTAGGAGACAGGCCCCGTGTGCCGGGTGGTGGCGGAGGTGGGGGTGTCCCCAGGCCGCGCGGTGGGTCTGCCGCTGCGCGGCTGTAGGCGCCGTGATGTCGGCGGGCGGGGGTGACGGTGACGGGTACGTTCGGGCAGGTGTCGAGGACCCCGGCGAGGGCTGCCTGTTCGGTGGCGTCGATGGTCAGGCCCCACCGGGTCTTGTCGGCGACCCAGTCGGTGGCGGTGCGGCTCAGGGGGCGGTGAACAGAGTGGGGAAGCGGGGGGCCAGCCATGGCTTGGAGCCCCAGGCGAGGACCTGTCCCAGTGCCATGGCACGCCAGGGGTTGCGCCGGCCCAGCGCGATGAGGAGGAACGTGGTCGGCTCGATGAGGATGGTGCACTCCGTGCGGTGCGCCGGTGGGCCCGGGGTCACCTGCACGGCGCCGTCGGCGAGGGACACGCCGAACGTGTCGCCGCCACGCAGCCGGATCCGGTACCTGGCCGTCAGACCCGCGGTCGCCGCGGTGTCGGCGACGCGCGGCATGACCGAGAGCATGAACGGCATGCACAGTCCCACCCGCACGGGGTCGATCATGTGCGGGCGGCGCAGCGCGCGGGCGAGGTCGTATCCGTGGCCCAGCATGTGCGTGAGCAGGTAGGACGCGAGGACGGACCGGCGCATGGGGCCCAGTGGTGTGGCTGGTGCCGGTCCGTCGGGCGTGGGCCCGGTCATGACGTCGAGGAACGCCTCGGCCTGGTCGGTGATGATCCGTGCCAGGGGCTCGGCCCCGCGTTCCTCGAAGGCGGTGAGCGACTTGGCGTTGGCGACGGCCAGGCTCTGGGGCGTGCCGTCCCCGTAGGGTCGCTCGCGCCCTGCGGCGAGGTCGGCCATCAGTTCGTTGGCCAGAGCCAGATGGGCGGCCACCTCACCGACGGTCCACTCCGAACCCGGGACGGGCAGTGCGGTGCCGGATGTACTCCGCAGGAGCGCGGCTATGTCCTCGGCCGTCTCTCGTATCGCCTGCCCGAGCCCTTCGGGCAACGGTCCCGCGCTGTCCTGTTCCACCGTCTCGTGCACGCTGCCTGCGCTCCTCCCGCCGCCAGGCACCGCATGCCGGTGGCGCGGGTACCCAACCAGACCCGGGGGGCGTACGGCAAGACCTTCGTCCGCCGGGCCTCCGTGCATGGCATTGGCCGGGCCCCAGAACGATGTGCCGTCCGTCTACGGGTGCCGGTTGTGTACGACAAGAGCACCTACGACGTTCCCGGGACGGTCACCGCCGCTTCGATCCGGCTTCGGCTGCGTACATCGGTTCGCTTCAGGGCCACGGATACCAGCGCTGCGAGTCGCCGCCGGAACACGAGGGCAGATTGACCCGATCGTTCTTCATCCGCCCCAGACAGGAGAATGGATAGTAGTCGTTCCGGATCGCCAGCGTCGTACTGCTCTCCACGTGCCAGAAGGCCGCCGGGTCCGACGCGGAGCATGAACGCATCGCCGGCTGCCCGCTGCGCACCGTCAGACACAAACCGGTCGCCCTCTGCCGCAGCGCCGTTTTCGGGACCTCCGGATCGTAGTACCACTCCTGGTAGTAGCCATAGTTGCAGGTGGTGACGTACACGCCGTAGTCCGACCGGTAGTCCAGGCACGCCTTGGGGCCCGCGAAATTCCCGAACGATCCGGCCGTCGCCGCAGCGTTCGCCGGTGTGCAGCTCAAGGCCAGCGCGATGCCGGACGCAACCACGGCCGCCAGCCACTTCGACAGCACAGCACTTCCCACCCCTCTGTCTTCGCAGTCGGGTTGCCAGCATAGAAGGCCCCGCCCCCGCCAAACAGCCCATTACCGGCGAACTTCACACCTGGGCGGACGCGGCAGCCGCACAATTGCTCACGGCTACAACGAGTTGGCCAGCCGCGAGCTGGCCCGAGAGACGTGGTCGCGAACCACGCGCATCGAGTATGCGCCCGGAAAGGCCCGCGACGACCTGCAGCTTCCGGTGGAGGTCGTGACGACAAGGCCCTCGCGCAGCTCGACGCTGAGCCGAGCGAGGGCCTTCCACGACGGGGCCCGGCCGTCGGACCGGGCCGGTGATCTGCTGCAGCTGTGGCGGCTCCGTCGAGAAGCCCCGGCTGCGACTCGCCTGATCTGCCTGCGACTTCATCCAGCCTATGCGCTGACCGTTTCGTCCCGGACGGTGTGGGCGCGGGCCACGAACGGGCGGGATACGACGGTGAGGGCAACGGAGGTTGCGGCCACAGCGGTGATGGTCGCGGCCGGGGTGACGTACTGGGCGGCGCCGCCGGCGATCGCGGCGCCGATGCCCTGCCAGGTCATCCGGCCGGCGGACTCGACACCCTGGACCTGGCCTCGAACCGGATCCGGCGTCAGCGCGAGAAGCTGCTCCTGGAGTGGCAGGGTGGCGGCGAATCCGGCACTGGCGATGAACACCGCGGCCGTCGCCAGCGACAGGGGCGGGTGCGTGGCGAACAGCAGGTACGGGGCGGCGAGCAGCAGTCGCAGGGCGAACGCGTACCGCCGTCGCTGCTCGGCGGTGAGCAGTCGCCCGACGGTCAGGTCACCGAGGAGCATGCCTGCCGATCCGGCCGCCAGGAGGGCGCCGGCGTGCTCCGGGGCATAGGAGATGAACAGGGCCTCGCAGCCGACGATCAAGCCATTGGGGACCCACAGGTTGAGCAGCAGCGCGCGCCGGCCCGAGTGGGAGAAGAGCGCGACGTTGGCCGTCCAGGTCTGGCGCAGTCCGGGGCGACGGGTCAGGCGGATCGAATGTTCCCTGACGGTCGCTGACACCACGATCAGCCCCGCCCCGGTCAAGACCGTCGCGGTGACGAAGACGCCCTGCGGACTCAGGTACCGCAGCAGTACGGCCCCGATGGCATAGCCGATGACGGCCATGCCGCCCGAGGTGATGTTCATCAGTGATCGTGCCAGCGCATACGCCGATGCCGGCACCACCTCGGCGAGCAGTCCCATTCGGGTTCCGGTCCCCAGGGACTGCAGGAACCCGAGCACCAGGAGCAGACCGAATCGGGCGGCCAAGGGCAGCCCGGGGACCGCCTGTGCGGCGACGCCCACCAGCGAGACGCTATGGAGCACGACGAGAGTCCGGCGCGGACGGTTCCCATCAGCGACCGACATCAGTGTCAGTGCACCGAGGACCGTCGCGAACGTGGCGCCGTACATGCTCACGGCCGTCAGAAACGGGGACCCGGTCTGGTGATCGACCAAGGTGCCCAGAGCGAAGCCCGACAAGGTGCTCGCGGCGACCGTGAGAGTGAAGCCGGCGTACAACCCGGCGAACTCCCGGTTGCGAAGCAGAGCGAGGTAGCCGGTGGTGGGAGACGTGATGGACTCGGAAGTGTCAGAAGGCATGAAAAAAGCCTCCGAACGCACCGGTTGGGGCGCCGAAGGCCAACGCGTTCATTCTAGCAGACTGCGGCCCAGCCCGGCCCACGCATCGGCGTGCCATCCGTGTGGATCGGCGTGGGGCCGCCCCGCGGGCCACCACGAACCGGGGCCGCCGGCTGACCGTGCCTGTGCCACCGCCGTGTGCTGGGTTTGCTGGCTCGGCAGACGAACTCGTTTCCCGAGCAGGGCCTTCAGCATGGTCGGTGTCGACCCGGCCGAGCGCCGGAGAGTGCCCGCTTCGGCGTGCAGCAGACCGTCGGCCCCGAAGGAGACGCATGTCGCAGTTCGCGGACACCACACATCGACTGGTCCCCCGCCGGCAGGTTGGACGGCAGTTCAGTTTCCTCGGCTTCTGGCCGCTTGGTCTGCCTCCTGCGGCTCTGCTGCCCTCCCCGGTACCAGGACGCAACTGGCTGCCTGCGACGGCGGAAACAGCGCCGTCTGCACCCAGATCGCCGGTGGGGAGGGCGAGTTGAACGGAGCGGTGAGTTAGGACCGCAAGGTCCTCAAGCCCGACGCCGGGCGCCTGTGCGCCGCCCGCCGGGCCCTCATCGAGGGCGCCGAGAACGGCACGCTCACCTGCACCCCTAGCTGAGGCTCTCCGGGCCGAGCACATCGTCGGCGAGCGGCGAGCCGGATGCAGTGTGCGGGCCGGGTACCGCAGCAGGCAGGATGGGGCCATGACCGAGATCCACACTCCCCGTCTTCTCCTGCGCCGCTGGCTGGACGACGACCTGCTCCCCCTCTCCGACGTCCACGCCGATCCCGATGTGATGCGGTGGATCGGCGACGGCGCGCCGCGCTCGCTGGAAGAGACCGCCCAGGACATCGAGGACTGGGAGGAGGAGTGGGACGACGAGGGGTTCGGCGTCTTCGCCGTCGAACTCCTCGGTTCAGGGGAGCTTGCCGGGGCGGTAGGCCTGTACCGCGCGGACTCCCCGCCCGCGATCGCGGATCAGGTGGCGATCGGCTGGCGGCTCGGGCGCCAGTTCTGGGGGCAGGGCTACGCCTCGGAGGCGGCCCAGGCCACACTCGAGTTCGCCCTGCAGGACCGCGGCCTGGACCGGGTCGTCGCGGCGTGCCGGACCGGCGACACCGCCTCGGCGAACGTGCTGGGCAAACTCGGCATGCGCGAGACGGGCACCACCCAGGATCCGAGCGGCGGGTACGACCTGCGGGTGTACGGGATCGATCTCACGGAGTACGAGGCGTAGCGGCAGCGGCAGCGGCTGCGCGCCCTCAGCCCCCGAGCCCCTGGGCTCCTGGGCTCCTGGGCTCCTGGGCTCCTGGGCTCCTGGCCTCCCTAGGCCCCTAGGCCCCCGAGCCCCTAGGCGCCTGGGCCCCTGGGCCCCTGGGCCCCTGGGTGACGTCGTACCCCGGCCCCCGGTCCTCTCCCGGGGCTGCCTTCGCCGGAAGTCGTACGGCCGGCGTGTGACGGACTTGCCGCGTCAGTGGACGGGGTACGAGGCCCGATCGCGGTGACGGCCGTGCCGCCCGTCAGGTGCGCGTCGGCACCGGCTTCGGCTCGGCGGGAAGCGCTGCCGCGCGGCGGGGAAGCAACAGCGGGGTCGCAAGTACGAGCACGCCGGCCAGGCCGATGGCCGTACGCGGGCCGAGCAGGACGCCCAGGCCGCCCCAGAGTGCCGTCAGGAGCGCGGTGGAGGCCTTGGTCGTCACCGTCCAGGCGGTCAGCGTGCGGGCGACGCGGTGGTGCGCGGTGCGTTCGAGGCGGTAGGTGGCGTAGACGGGGTTGAAGACCCCGCAGCAGGAGATGAGCCCCAGCTCGACGCCCATCACCAGCAGCAGCCCTCCGGTTCCCGGTCCCGGGAAGGCAAGGCCGACGGGCCAGAGCGCGCGCAGCGTCCCGGACACGACCAGGACCCGGTGCTGCCCGAACCGGGTGACGAGCGGCCGGGCAAGCCGCGCACCGAGCAGGCCGCCGATCGAGGGCACGGCGAAGGCGAGGCCGTACTGCCACGGAGCGAACCCGAGCCGTCCGAGCATCTGTACGGCCAGCAGCGGCTCGGCGGCCATCACCAGGCCGTTGAACAGAACGGTGTTGCAGAAGAGGGGACGCAGCGTCGCGTCGGCGAGGATGTACCGCCACCCGTCGAACAGGTCCCCGGCCCGCATGCGCGCGGCGTCCCGGCGCTCGGGCGGGGGCTCGTGCCCGCCGATCGCGCCGATGCCCAGGGCCGAGATCAGGTAGCTGACCGCGTCGGCCACCACCGTCGCCACCGGGCCGAGCAGCCCGATCGCCGCGCCGCCCAGCGGCGGCCCGATGATCGTGGTCGTCCAGGCCGTGGACTCGAATCGGGCATGGGCCACGAGCAGGTCCTCGGCCGGTAGCAGCGTCTTCAGGTACGCGCCGGAGGCGGCGCGGAAGGTGACGTCGGCCCCCGCGACCACCACCGAGACCAGCAGGAGCTGCGGGAAGGTCAGCACGCCGAGCGCGAAGGCGGTGGGGATCGTCAGCAGCGCGGCGCACCGCACCAGGTCCATCACGATCAGCACCGGTCGCTTGTGGCGGAACTCCACCCACGGGCCGAGCGGCACCGCCACGGCCGCGCCCACCGCGGCTCCCACGGAGGCGAGCGTCGCGACCTCGGCCGGCCCGGCGTGCAGGACCTCGATGGCGATGAGCGGGAACGCGCCGAACGCGAGCCAGGTGCCGAGCGCGCTGGTCCCGTAGGCTCCCCAGAGCCACCCGAACCGCCGCCCCAGCCGGTGTCCGGGCAGATGTCCCAGACGTTGCCCGCTCCGCATTCCGACGCCCCTCGCCACTCACCCGTACAACTGATCCGCGACCACGGACATCAAAGCGGGCGCTACAGCCAGGGATCAAACAACCGCCGGGGCATCAGCCACAACCAGTGGTTGTGGCCGTAGGGTGTCGGCATGGACCTCGACGCCGTCCGGACCTTCGTCGCCGCCGCCGACGCGGGGCGGTTCCAGGAGGCCGCCGCCGAGCTGGCCGTCACCCAGCAGGCCGTCTCCAAGCGCATCGCGGCGCTGGAGCGCCACCTCGGCGTGCGACTGTTCACCCGCACGCCGCGGGGCGCCGAGCTCACCATCGACGGGCAGGCGTTCCTGCCCCACGCGCGCGAGCTGCTGCGCGTCGCCGAGCGCGCGGCCACATCCGTGCGCACCGGCCGCCGGCCGCTGCGGGTCGACATCATCGCCTCGCGCGGCGCCGCTTCGGGACTGATGCGCGGCTTCCACCGCGCACACCCCGAGGTCGACCTCGACGTGGTCATGCTGTTCGACATCGAGACGGCCGTCGCCGCCATCCGCTCCGGTGAGATCGACGCCTCCTTCCGCGCCGTCACCGTTCCCGGCCGGCCTCTGCCCGAGGACATCGAGGCCGTCCGGGTGCTCGACGAGCCGCTCCAGCTCCTCACCGGCCCCGCCCACGCCCTGACCGGCGCCCGGTCGGTGACCGTCGCCCAGCTCGCCGGGCACCGGATCTGGATGCCGGGCATCGTCCCGGGTACCGAGTGGGCCGCCTACTACGACGACCTCGTCGCCGAGTTCGGGATCACGATCGAGGCGACCGGCCCCAATTTCGGCTCCGACGCGCTCCTCGACACCGTGGCCGACACTCCGGCCCTGGCCACCTTCATGGGCGAACACACCCGTCTCGTCTGGCCCGCCGACCACGGCCTGCGCCGCATCCCGGTGACCGACCCGACGCCCGTCTACCCGCACGCTCTCCTCTGGCACCGCGACAACCCCCACCCGGCGCTGGCCACTCTCCGCAGCCACCTCGCGCGCACCGTCGCCGGCCACGACGCCTCGGGGACCTGGAGGCCGGACTGGGTGCTTCCGCGCTGAGGGCCGCTGTGTCCTCTGCCCCCGGCCGCCTCCGCCGCTCCCGGGACGGCCGTTTCGAGGCCAGGGCGAACCGGACCAGGCGCGATCCGGCTCGGCTCCTCGAGGACGAACCCCGACGAACCCCGAGGTCCGGTCATCGGCCCTCGGGATGCGCACGGACGCCCGGCGAGCCGCCTGAGGCCTGTGCCCGGGGTGTGCCGTCCCATCGCCATCCGGCCAGACGTGGGTGCCCCGGTAGTTCGGCGCGTCCGGTGGCCCACAAAAGGGTGGGCCAGGGATCCGTGGACGAGGGGGCCTCCGGGAACAGCCGGGCGAGCACCCGGGAGCACAGATCGGCGGGCGGGGTCCATGCGAGGCCGAGCCCTTGCGCAAGGTCGTGTGTGTGCACCAGGGTCTCCACGATGCCCATCGCGGCGAAGCCCTCCGGGTCCGAGATCCCGAAGGCGTGGTAGGCGCGGGTCTGCGGAGGCGTCGTGCGCACCATGGCGATCAGCAGTGCACCAGTCGCTTCCAGGACCTGCAACAGGCCGGCGGCCCCCGCCCTGCGGTCTGCGTGGATGGCGTTCGCCGGGCCGCCGGACCGTCGGCTCTCCCATACGAAGGGCACTTCGCCCGCCAGGGGCGGCGCCTTGGGGCCCAGCTGAGCGGCGTAGGCGAAGAGGTCGTCACTGAGGTGCTCGACCGTTTCCCAGCAGTCCCATTCCAGGGAACCGGCCTTCCCTTCCCAGGCGGCTGGGGGCGCCTCGCGTAGGACCGCCACAGCGAGTCGCACGGCGAGGTCGAGGTCGTCCGCGGTGACGGGGGGCTGCGGGAGAGCACTGTCGAAGGATGAGGACACGGCAGGACCGTACCGCGACCGGACGGAGCCACGCGCATGAATTGATCACCGGCGTCCAGCCCAGGACCGTTCGGCCCGGACAGCCGGTTCGGTGCGCCGGTTCGGTGCGCCGGTCGGTTCCGCCGGACTGTTCCGCCGGACGGTTCCGCCGGACGGGATCCCGTGCGCGACGGGAGAGCACATGTGTCGCGCTCCGGCCGGAGACCTAGAGGGGCAGTCCCGCTCCGGGGTGCGTGGGGCTGCGACGTCCATGCGTCGAACTTATCGAAGGCGGGCCCTAGTTCGCGCACAGAAGCGCGGAGGTCGAAAGGACCGCGAGCGCGTCCTGCTCACCGCGGAGGACGAGCCCACGACGGTGCTGAGGGCGGCGGCCGCGTTCGCGGGTGCGTCCGCCTTCGTCGATAGGGGTGGTGGAGACCGGCCCCCCCGAACGGTCAGGGCCTGTCGGCGCGTGACCGCGTCGGGAGCTCCCACCTGACCTCGCCCTCGTGCGAGTGGCCGGTGGGTGCCAGGCCGGCAGCCGTGGCGACGGCGGCGGACGCACGATGATCCGGATGGACATGGGCACGGATCACCCGCAGGCCTTGGTCCTGCAGCCACGCGACCAGTCCCCGTGCCGCCTCGGTGGCGATTCCACGCCCGTGCCACGGAGTGCCGATCACCCAGGCGACCTCGGCCGTACGCCCATGCTCCCCGGTGGTGATCGTCGCCTGCACCGTCCCGGCCAGGCACATGTCCGCACGGAGCCGGACGACCCAGTTCCACCACGTCTCCGAAGGGTCGGGTGAGCCGGCCACCAGGCGTTCGTACCTTGACCGCAGATCGCGCGCGGTGAGCGGGACACCACCGATGAACTCATGGAGAGCCGGATCGGAGAGCACTTCGGCCATCTCGTCCGCGTGCTCCACAGCGAGCGGCAGAAGGCTCAGCCTGTCGGTCTCGAAAGGCTCGATCTTCATGGCTCCCACGCTGTCTCCCTGTCCGGCTGCCTCGCTCCCAGCGCCCGTCTTACACTACGTCGCCGTCGAGACGAGAGTTCCGGTTCGCCGGCCCGCGGATTCGTTGCAGCCGGTCGCAGGCCGGGGCGTGCTCGCGCAAGAGTGTCCCGCCGGCGTCGGCCGGCGGGACGGGACCAGCCGCCGGTCAGGCGATCCTGGCAACATTCTCCGCCTGGGGGCCCTTGGGGCCCTGAGTGACGTCGTACTCGACGCGCTCGCCCTCGTTCAGCTCCTTGAAGCCGGTGCCGCTGATTGCAGAGAAGTGAACGAACACGTCCGGTCCGTTGTCGTCCTGCTGGATGAAACCGAAGCCCTTTTCGGGGTTGAACCACTTCACGATGCCAGTTGCCATTGCTGTGGATCCTTCTTGATCTCCCACGGCACCGAGTCGTGGTGCCGACCGCAGCCGTACAAGGCTCCGGCGATCTCAGTCTCCACCCCCTTCGGCCGCACCGCCCGCATTGGCGGCCCGTGCTCACCCTCAGTGGCCACCGACCGAGGGTTCGGGGAGCCGGGCGGCCACAGCCGTCGTGGCCGTCCCGCCAGGGCTGATGATGCTCGGAGCGCACCTGTCGCCGACTCGCGCGTCGGGCCGGACCGGGGAGACAGCGGGACTGGTCCGTCCGGATGAGGGCGGCGGCCCCGTTCCGGCCACCTCGAAGAGTTCACCCCGGTCGCGGGGCCGGAAACACCTCGTCGGCACGAGCCGTGCCGGCGGCGTCGGAGGGCGCGACGATGCGTGGGCGAGGCGCGCGACCCAGTCCGTCGGCTGTTCGGTGAGCGCGTCCAGCACACCGGACGAGCACGGGAAGCGCAGGCCGAGGGCGTCGGCCCTGGCAGCGGCGGCGCGAGCGACGACGCTGTGATACTCCCCCGCCAAGGCAGCCACGCCCAGACGGGACAGTTCGGCTACGGCCGCCGCGGCCCGCTGCGGGTCCGTCCGCTCGGCTTCACGTGCCGATCAAGGGCTTCGGCGAGGGCAAGGCCCGGGCCGAACAGCAGATCGCTGATGGCTCGGGTGGTGTCGGTCGATGTCATCGCTGTCTGCTCCTGAGCTGCGCGGTCCGGTAGGTGTCCGGACGGGCCGATGGAAAGGTGCCGCTCCGCCGCCGCAACGTCGTTCGATGCCGTCGCGAGGTGTCGGGTGGTCAGGAGCATCGCTCTGCGGGTAGGTTCGGGATCCGGCCGGAGATGACCGGCCGTAGAGGCGCGTGCCGGGGCCGCAGTACGCGGGGCTGACCACCCCGCCCATCCGGCCCGGGCACGCAGGACGGGGGAACTCATGACCAGGTACCGGAGCGTGTTCGCCGTGGCGAGACCGCCTGCCGCCGGCTCGGCACGCGTCTTCGGGCGGGCCACGGCCGGCGTCTCGACCGCCGCCAAGGACAGTTCTCGCTGCTGACGGCGGTAGGGACAAGGGCGAGGCCCACCTTCACCTCGCCACCTGCGACCGCCGTGCAGCTCGTGCCGCAGCGCACGTCTGCAACGGCCGCGTGGCTCCTGCCGCCGCGCAGCGTGCGATCGCGACGACCCGTCCGTGTCGACACGGCGAAGTCCGGCTGCCAGGCAGTGTCCGCGGCCGCTGGCCATCGCGAGCCGCATCCCAGTGCCCTGCCACACGCACAGGTGGCCGGGGCGCGGCTGTCGAGCCGGCGGCGCCGCACGGCCCTGGCAGCATTCCAAGAAGGCCATACCGACTGAGGAAGAAGTGCGTTTCACTCACATACGTAAGCTGTTGAGTTCAGCCGGCCTGCTCGTGCTGACGACCGCCACGCCGGCCATGGCTCACACACCCCACCCGGCATCGAGCGCGCAGCCATCGGTCCCGGCCGCCGCCACCATCCGTGCCACGCCCCCAGCGCCGTCCCCGGTTCCCTCGGCTCCTTCAGCTCGCTCGCGTCCCTCGACCCCTTCATCGCCTTCCGCCGAGGGTCCGGGCACAGCCGGCCCATGGACGAGCGAAGCGGCCGAGAGGTTCTGGACACCCCGGCGGATGGCCGCGGCCACGCCGGACTCCCCGCGCTCCGAGGCGCCCGCCGGCTGGCAGCCCTCATCCCTGTCAGGCCGGGCAGCCGCCAGGAACGGCTCCTACTTTTCCGGCGTTCCCACCGTGGGCACCTTCTTCCACTACGTCAGGGACCCCGCCACCGACAGACTGGTGGGACGCTTCTGCTCGGCGGGCGTCGTCGACAGTCCGCAGGGCAACGTCATCCTGACCGCGGCGCACTGCTCGGGCGGCACGAAGGGCATGTTCGTGCCGCGCTATGACGGCGCGTCGAGGAACCCCACCCCCTATGGGCGGTTCGCGGTGCAGAAGTGGATCCGCGACACCCGGTGGTACCGGGCGGGTGAGAGCCCCACGCGGGACGCCTACTCCGAGTTCGACTACGCGTTCGCCAGGGTCGGCGCCAACAGCCGCCGCCAGAGCCTGCAGAAGGCGGTCGGTGCCGCGCTCAAGCTCGGTCAGGTGGGCGGCGATTACCACCAGACCGTGACCGTCGTCGGCTATCCGGGCAGCCACAACCCGAAGAACCGGCCGATCATCTGCCCGGACGTCACGACCCGGCAGCTTCCCGGTTACCGGCAGATGCGCATGGAGTGCGGCGGCTTCTACGGCGGCACCTCCGGAAGCCCCTGGATCACCGGCCTCAACCGCAGGACCGGCAGCGGAACCGTGATCGGCAACCTCGGCGGCTACTTCGGCGGCGGCCTGGAGAACAACAGCGACCGCATCTCCTTCGCCGTCACGTACGACAAGCGGGCCCGCGAGATCTACGACGCAGCGAAGACCGACCACGCCCCGCGCCAGTATCGCCGCGGCTACAGCATGTACCCCACCGGCGGCGATCTGTGGACCCACGCGAAGAAGATGGCCTCCGGTGACTACAACGGCGACGGCAGGACCGACATGATCGTGGTCTGGTCCGACGGCGAGGTCACCCTCTACGCCGGGAACGGACACGGTGGGTTCTCCGGCGAGAAGAGGATCACCAAAGCCGCGATCTGGAAGGACGCCGTGGCCGTCACCGGCGGCGACTTCACCGGCAGCGACTCCTCCGACCTCATCGTGGTGTGGAAGGACGGTGAAGTCACCCTCTACACCGGCAGCGGGCACGGCGACTTCTCCAAGGAGACTCAGCTGGAGAAACCCGACGGCACCTGGAAGGACGCCGTTCAGATCACCGCCGGGCGCTACAGCTCCAACCGGTGGACCGACGATGTCATGGTCCGCTGGGTCGACGGGGAAGTCTCGCTCTACACCGACGTGGACGGCCGAGGATTCCTCCACGAACACAAGCTCAAGGACCCCAGCACGACCTGGACGCACGCCACCATCCTCACCGCCGGCGACTTCACCGGCGGCGCCAACTGGGACGTCGTGGTGCGCTGGTCGGA
Organism: Streptomyces sp. NPDC048514; assembly: GCF_043199955.1. Lineage (NCBI taxonomy): Bacteria > Bacillati > Actinomycetota > Actinomycetes > Kitasatosporales > Streptomycetaceae > Streptomyces > Streptomyces sp. NPDC048514. The sequence goes on from NZ_JBICWT010000003.1 coordinate 147,486, forward strand.
CGGCGAACTCTCCCTCTACCGCGACGCCGGCGCCTCCGGTGTCGGAACGGAGACCCGGCTGAAGGCGTCGAACAAGCTGTGGACCCACGCTTCCGTCATGACAGCGGGCTCGTACACCCCGGGCCGGCCCAACGACCTCCTCGTGCGCTGGTCGGACGGCGAGACCACCCTCTACACCGACACCGGCACCGCCCTCGGCCGTGAGCACATGCTCGTCGCGCCCAAGGCCCGCTAACCCCTCCCTGGAAGGCTAGGCACCCGCGATGTACCTGCGCACGGCAGCGGCTACTCTCACCGTGACGATCATCGGCCTGACGAGTCCCCAGGCAGCCTCGGCGGCGGACGGTCCCGGCCTGAGCGTCAGCGTCCGCGAGAACGACGGCGACAGCTCCGCGGAGGGTCCCCTTCGACAGGGCGCACCCATCGTGGTGACCTCCGACGTCGACCTGACCTCGCTGGCCGCGGACGGCAACGGCAGATTCACCGTGAGGTCCCCCGCGTTCGCGAAGGCGGTCACCGTCGAGATGCAGAAGAACAGCTTCGGTCAGGGCGATGGCGCCATCCGCTGTGACGCCAAGCCCGGAAGCTACCCGGTCGACGTGACCGGGCAGCACGCGACGTCTGAACTGATCGGTAGCCGTGGCCATTTGACCATCACCGTCGAAGGCGACGACCACCGTTACTGCAAGCAGGCCGCCGGCTCTTCCGGACATATCGGCACCATGACAGTCGTCGGCGGCGGTGTGGCAGTCCTCGTCGCAGCCGGGTACGCGGCCGCGCGACGCCGGAAGACCAGGGGCGTCTGAGCGGCAGCGGACCGGTCTGCCCGGCATCCCGAGCCGTGAGGCCCGGGATGCCACCGCGACGCCAGTGGATGCCACTAGACGCCACTAGACGCCACTAGACGCCACTAGACGCCACTAGACGCCACTAGACGCCACTAGACGCCAGTGGACGCTTCGTATGCCCGCCAGGTTCCGCGAGAGGCCCCCTTCATAGACGCCGACTCCTGGACCGGCGCACGTTTCGCGGACAAACCCTTCGCGTTCCGGGAGACGCCGGACGGCACTCCCGTCGGATGGCACACGCTTGGCACCATAGAGCGCCATCCGGCACCACTTAGCGCCAGCTGGCGCCACCCAGCGCCAGCTGGCGCCACCCGACGCCCATGGTGCGTACACGGCTCCCATGCACAGCCTCCCAAGTCCCCACGGCGCCACAGCGGGCCGGGGCGCCGTCTGGGCATGTACGCAGGCAGAAAGCTCTTCCCCCGAGGCCCCCGTCAATCATTGCGCGGTTCGGGCTTGCACATGGCACCACAGTGGTGCCATATTGGCGTCATGGATCTCACCCCGTATGTCGACAACCTCCGCCGCGAACTCGCGGTGGCTGCCGAAGCCGGCGGCGAAGAAGCCCGCGAGCTCGCCGAGAGGCTCACCGCTCCCCTGGAGTCGGCGACCCGGCTGACCATGCTCAACGTCCTCTCCGCCGCGATGGACGAGATCACCCGCGAACTCGCCCCCGGCTCCGTCGACGTACGGCTGCGCGGGCTCGACCCCGACTTCGTGGTGACACCGCCGCCCACCGACGGGGGTGGCCACGCGGAGCCGGCCGCCCCCGCCGAACCGTTCAGGACACAGGCCCCGGCCGACGTCGACGAGGGTGGCACCGCGCGCGTCAACCTGCGCCTGCCCGCCCACCTCAAGGCCCGCGCCGAGGAGGCCGCGAACCGCGAGGGCCTGTCGGTCAACGCGTGGCTGGTGCGCGCCGTGTCCGCCGCGGTCGACGGCGGCACCCGGCCCCGTACGACGGAGAAGACCCGGACCGTCGGCCAGAGCTTCACAGGCTGGGTGCGCTGACCGCGCCCCAGCTCCCGCACCCCACCCGCACCACCTCACCCCACCACCTCACCCACTCCACGTCCCACCAGCGGGGACGCTCCGAAGACCCAAGAGGACGGAACAGTCATGCCTGCTTTCGACACTCCGCAAGCGATCTCGGCCACAGCGCACGTGGATGCCGGTTCCATCCAGTTCACCGCGAGCGACCGCCGAGACACCGTCGTCGAGGTGCAGCCCCGCGACCCGAAGCGGGACCAGGATGTGCGGGCCGCGGACCAGACGGAGATCACGTACGCGAACGGCGTACTGACCCTTCGGACTCCCAAGCCCAACCTGTTCGGCCGCACCGGCACCGTCGACGTGACGGTCGAACTGCCGACGGGCTCGCGCATCGACATGACCGGCGCCTGGACCCAGGTGCTCGGCGAGGGCCGGCTCGGCGAGGTCCGCGTGAAGACCTCCTCGGGCGACGTCCGCCTCGACACCACCGGCCCGCTGAAGCTGACCGCGTCGCACGGCTCGATCACCGTGGACCGGGTCGAGGGCATGGCCGAGATCACCACCAGCTCCGGCAGTCTGCGCGTCGGTTTCATCGACGGCCCCGCCGTCCTGAAGAACTCGCACGGCACCACGACCGTCGGCGCGGCCACCGGCGAGCTGCGGGTGAACGGCGCCAACGGCGACATCGAGATCCGGCGTGCCGAGGACTCGGTCACCGCGACCACCGCCCACGGCACCCTGCGGGTGGGCGAAGTGGTCCGCGGTACCGCCCAGCTGGAGACGTCGTACGGCGCCATCGAGGTCGGCGTACGCGAGGGCACGGCCGCGTGGCTCGACGTCAGCTCGAACGCCGGCCAGGTACGCAACGCGCTCACCGAGTCGGAGACCCCGGAGCCGGCCGAGGAGACCGTCAAGGTCCGCGCCCGCACCCGGTACGGCAACATCGACGTCCGTCGCGCCAAGGCCTGAGCGCCGCGTCTTCCGCCGGCCGGCCCCCTCCCCCACCCACATCCGCCTTCGTACGGAGGGCTCCATGCCTCTTTCTGTCATGCCCACGCAAAGTCGGGACGATCACTCGTCGCCGGTCGCCGTATCCGCCCTCGGTCTGCGCAAGTCCTACGGCGACAAGACCGTCCTCGACGGCGTCGACCTGCGCATCCCGGCCGGGTCCGTGTTCGCGCTGCTCGGCCCGAACGGCGCCGGCAAGACCACCGCCGTCAAGATCCTCTCCACCCTCGTCACCGCCGACGGCGGACAGGCGCAGGTCGCGGGCCACGACCTCGCCACCCACCCCCAGGCCGTGCGGGCCGCGATCGGCGTCACCGGCCAGTTCTCCGCCGTCGACGGCCTGATCACCGGCGAGGAGAACATGCTCCTCATGGCAGACCTGCACCACCTGCCCAGACACGAAGGACGCCGCACCGCCGCCGAACTGCTGCAACGGTTCGACCTCACCGACGTCGCGAGGAAACCCGCCTCCACCTACTCCGGCGGCATGAAGCGCCGCCTCGACATCGCCATGACCCTGGTCGGCAACCCACGGATCATCTTCCTGGACGAACCCACCACCGGCCTCGACCCCCGCTCCCGCCACACCATGTGGCAGATCATCCGCGAACTCGTCACCGACGGCGTCACCGTCCTCCTCACCACCCAGTACCTGGACGAGGCCGACGAACTCGCCGACCACATCGCCGTACTCCACAACGGCAGGATCGCCGCCCAGGGCACCGCCGAACAACTGAAACGACTCGTCCCCGGCGGCCACGTCCGGCTCCGCTTCACCGACCCGGCCACCTACCACCGCGCCACCACCGCACTGACCGCCGCCACCCGCCACGACCAATTGCTCGCCCTGCAGATTCCCAGCGACGGCAGCCAACGCGAACTACGCGCCATCCTCGACCGGCTCGACGCAGCCGGCGTCGAAGCCGACGAACTGACCGTCCACACCCCCGACCTCGACGACGTCTTCTTCGCCCTGACCGGCGGCGGCGCCGGCATCGTCCCCAACCAGCCCAAGGAGGCTGACCGGTGAGTTCCCTCTCCCACACCGTGCGCGACTCGGCCACGATGCTGCGCCGCAACCTGCTGCATGCGCGACGCTATCCGTCCCTGACGCTGAATCTGCTGCTCACGCCGGTCATGTTGTTGCTGCTCTTCGTCTACATCTTCGGCGACGTGATGAGCGAGGGCATCGGCGGCGGGGCCGACCGGTCGGAATACCTCGCGTACGTCGTCCCGGGCATTTTGATGCTGACCATCGGCGGCACCACGATCGGCAGCGCGATCTCCGTCTCCAACGACATGACCGAGGGCATCATCGCCCGCTTCCGCACGATGGCGATCCACCGCGGTTCGGTCCTCATCGGGCACGTCGTCGGCAGCGTGCTGCAGTGCGTGCTCAGCGTGGTGCTCGTCGGGGCCGTCGCCGTGGCCATCGGCTTCCGGTCCATCGATGCGACCGTCCTCGAGTGGGTCCTGGCGGTCGGGCTGCTGGCGCTCGTCTCCCTCGCGCTCACCTGGATCGCCGTCGGGATGGGCCTGTCCAGCCCGAACGCCGAGGCCGCCAGCAACAACGCCATGCCCCTGATGATCCTGCCGCTCCTGTCCAGCGCCTTCGTCCCCATCGACGCGATGCCGGGCTGGTTCCAGCCCGTCGCCGAGTACCAGCCGTTCACGCCCGCCATCGAAACCCTGCGCGGACTCCTGCTCGGCACCGGGATCGGCAACAACGGGTGGCTCACGGTGGCCTGGTGCGTGGGTCTGGCCGTGCTCGGCTACGCCTGGTCCAAGTCCCTCTTCGACCGCGACCCGAAGTAGGGGCCGGCAGCGGAGGGGGGCCGGAAAGGGCCCTGACTTCGGCGGCCGGGCACGGTCCGGGGAGCGGTGTGAACCACCGAACGTGCAGGAGGGACCACCCGGCCGGAGGGGCGAGGCCGACCGGGTGGTCCCTCCTCCGGTCTGCGGCGTGGCCGTGTTCAGAAACGTCGGCCGAAGAAGTCCCGGCTGACGTCCAACCGGGCCGCTTCGGACGGCGCCCTGGACACGGACGGCGGAGAGCACGCCGTCGGCGATCTCGATGGTCCCGAAGATGGATATGGCCGACGCTTCACACCGGGTCTTTCGCGACCTGGATGATCGTTCTGCCGGGGACAGAGCGTCGACGGTGGGTGAAGGCGGCCGGCGCTTCGGACAGTGGCTGCACGTCCCCGACGAGGAGCTTGAGCCGGCCGTCGCGCACATGCTGGACGAGGTCCGCGAGGCGGGCGCGGTCGGGTTCGACGACGAAGAAGACGGCCCGCCCGCTTTCCGGCTGGACGGCAGGCGGCGCGGCAACGGTGACGAGGGTTCCTCCGCCACGTACCAGGGCGGTCGAGCGGTCGAGGATGTCACCGCCGAGTACATCGAACACCAGGTCGACCTCGCCGACGTCTTCGAGCCGGTCGGTCTCCAGGTCCACGAAGGCGTCCGCGCCCAGACCGAGTGCCGTGTCCCTGTGCGTGGCCCGTCCGGTGCCGACCACACGGGCTCCTGCCTCGCGCGCGAGCTGCACGGCGATCGATCCGACACTGCCGGCGGCACCGTGGATGAGCACGGTCTGGCCCGTCATCAGGTGGCCGTGGTCGAACAGGCCCTGCCATGCGGTCAGTCCGGAGATCGGCAGCGCGGCGGCCACCGTGTGGTCTACGTCCGCCGGGAGCGGGGCGAGATTGCGGGCCTCCACCGCCGTGTACTCGGCCAGTGATCCATCACGGGCCCAGTCGGTGAGACCGAACACCCGTTGCCCGACGGTGAGGCCGGTGGTGCCGTACCCCAGTTCGGCCACGACGCCCGACAGTTCGTGCCCGGGCACACTCGGCGTCCGGTCACGCCCGGCTCGGTCGGCCCACGTCGCCGGCCAGTCGAGCTCCCCCGGCGTGAAGCCCGCGGCATACACCTGGACGACGACGTCGTTCTCAGCGGCGTGAGGGTAGGGCACGTCCGTCACGGACATTCCCCCCACACCGGCGTCAGGGCTTCGTACGGTGATGGCTTGCATGGTGGGTCCTTCCTGTTAAATGCCCTGTTTCGCGAGCTCAGCAGGAAAATCCGGTCCGCTCCGTGATTCATGATCACACTATCGCCACGTCCTCTTCCGTGCCGTCCTGATCAGCTGGGCCAGGGAGCGCTCATGATGCGCTCGACCGTGGTCGTGCGGCGGAAACCGGGTACGAAGTGCTCCAGCACATCCGAGTTCACGGTTCCGTTGGTGGTCTCCGGGCGGTGCTCGAGTCCGTCGACGAAGGCCTGCAGGAACTCGTTCTTGAAGTCGCCCCGCGGATGAACGGCGGTGATCTCATCCACCTGATCGCGATCCAGCTCGTCCAGACCGAAGCCGAGCACGTCGGTCAGAACACCGAAATTCGTGATGGCGATTTCCGGGCCCATCCGCCCGGGAATTCCGGGGGTCGTGTGCAGCGCGATCGCCGTCCACACCACGTCCGCGACCGGGGCCGAGAACCCGCGGTCGAGCATGAACTTGCGTGCATGATCGGCCCCATCGACCTCAAAGCGCTGCTCCACGTCGGAGAACGGCGTCGAGAGGCCGGTGTCATGAAACATGGCGGAGAGATAGAGAAGCTCCGGATCAGGATCCAGGCCCATCCTGCGAGCATGCATGACGCCGAAAACGAAAACGCGCCGGGAGTGATGGTAGATGAGAGGGCTGGTCATCTTCTGCATAAGACGGGTTGCTTCTACAACCGCCTCCGTTTCGGGAATTTCCACTCCCGCGATGTTCTCGCTCATGACCTCTGCGCCTTCCGGTATCAGTGTGCTACGAATGGACGGTGCGTCCGTCTTCCACACTGCCCACGAACCGGCGTCCGGCGCCGCCTCAGTCCGGCCACGAGTCACCCGAATCCGGACGTGCGGACGGCGGGGAGGCGCACTCCGGCACCCATCGGGTCGCGATCCTCGTCTACGACGGGGTCAAACTGCTGGACGTCGCGGGTCCCGCGGAGGTGTTCGCCGAGGCGAATCGGCTCGGCGCCTCATACAAGATCGTGCTGGTGTCACCTACCGGCGCCGATGTCACCTCGTCCATCGGGATCCGCATCGCGGTCGACGCCGCCGCCGCAACGGAACGTGCTCCCGGCACGCTCCTTGTGGCCGGCGCGGACCGCTACCCACGCACTCCTGTTCCCCGCGATCTGGCCGAGACCGCTCGAACGCTGGCGGTGCGGGGCGGCCGGGTCGCGTCCATCTGCACCGGGGCATTCGTCCTCGCCGCCGCCGGCCTCCTGGACGGCAAGCGTGCGACCACTCACTGGAAGGTCGCGCACGAGCTCGCCGTCCGCTGCCGGGCCAGCCGAGTCGAGCCCGACGCGATCTACGTCCGTGACGGCACCACCTACACCTCAGCGGGCGTGACCGCCGGCATCGACCTGGCACTGGCACTCGTAGAGGAGGATCACGGCCCCGATCTGACCCGAGACGTCGCCCGTGCCCTGGTGGTCTACTTGCAGCGTTCGGGCGGCCAGTCGCAGTTCTCGGCACCGCTGCAGGGTCCGGCGCCCCGGTCTCCGGCCCTCCGAAAAATCACCGACCTGGTGACAGCGGATCCCGCGGGAAAGCACTCCCTCAGCGAACTCGCCGCGCATCTCAACGTGAGCCCTCGACATCTCACGCGGCTCTTTCGCGACGAGCTGTCCACCACCCCGGCCCGATACGTGGAGACGATCCGGTTCGACCTGGCAAAAGCGCTGCTCGACCAGGGCCATACCGCAACGCGCGCGGCGTCCCTTGCCGGATTCCCGAGCTACGAGAGTATGCGGAGGGTTTTCGCGAGGAAATTGTCGATCAGTCCCGCCGCGTATCAGCGGCGCTTCGGCACGGCACGGAGAGCCGACGGATAACGGGGAAAGAGGTCGGCGTCGACGGCGAGCGGCCAAAGGACCGCCACGAACCCTGACAGCGGCCGTGGGTCACCGACAGGAGGGATGATAAAGGCTCACCGATGTCGGCAAGGTGGTCGGTGGTCGGTGCCTTCCGGGTGCGCCACGGCTGCTGGTTCCCGGGCGCTGACGCGATCGCGCTGATTCACGGCGCATCTAGGAACGATTCTGTCCTAGATGACCACTAACGTCGTCACGTCACGAAGACCACTGGAGGGGGAAACCGATGAGTCAGACTGCGCCCGAGGGCTACACCAGTGTTGCGCCGTGGGTGGTCACCGACGACACCGGCGCGCTGCTCGACTTCATCACCGGCGCGTTCGACGGCGAAGAGATCGCCCGGGTGCCGGTCGAGGACGGCACCATCGGTCACGGCGAGATCCGTGTCGGCGACACGGTCGTGCTGGCCTTCGACCGACGGCCCGACTGGCCGGTGATGCCCTCCCTGTTGCGGGTCTATGTCCCGGACGCGGACGCCGCCATGGCCGCTGCCGTTGCGCACGGGGCACAAGTGATCACCGAGGCTGCCGACAGCGCGTGGGGGGATCGCGGCGGCAGGGTGCGGGATCCGTTCGGCAACATCTGGTGGGTGATGAGCCGGGTCGAACACATCGCACCGGACCTGGCCTGGCAGCGCATGTCCGAGCCGAAGTACGCCGAGGCGATGCGCACGGCCCAGGAGACCCTGGACGCCTCGCTCAGCGGCCGGGCGGCAGGGGTGGCCAGCACCCCGCGGCGCCCAACCCCCTGAGATCAGCTTCCGACCGGACTACCCACGACATCGCATCCACCTGACACTCGGTCAACTACCCGGCACGCGTCGGGATCCGATCGCTTTGCACCGGCTCAACGGCCTCGCGGAACCCCTAGACGACAGCCTCTTGAGCGGTACCCACGGGTGCCGGCTGTTCCGGGGCACTGGTCGGTGCGGCGGCCCGCAGTGCCGCCTGGACCCGGCGGTTGCCGGTCATGGTCGACGTGACGGCGGTCATGGTGAGCAGGAGGCCGGCAGCGGTGTACAGCGGGGTGCGCACGTCGTAGGTGGTGGCCAGCCAGCCGCCGAGGAAGGCGCCGAACGGGGCGGCGCACATGGCGAGCATGCGGGAGGTGGAGGCGACCCGGCCCATCAGGTGGGCGGGGACGATCGACTGTCGGAGGGAGGGGCCGAGCACCATCGTGGCGCCCACGCCCGCTCCGCAGACGGCGAGCGAGAGACCGGCGACATACGGGTTCGGGGCGGCGGCGAGGCCCAGGATGGCGAGTCCCTCCACTGCGGCCGTGCAGGTCAGTGCGGTGCCGGTGCCGAGGCGTCGGCCGAGGAATGAGGCGATGCCCGCGCCGAGCAGGCCGCCGGTGGCCTCCGCCGTGAGGAGCAGGCCGTAGCCGTGGGTGTCGATGCCGAGGCGGTCGTGCGCGAAGAGGGCGAGGACGGTCTCCACGGCGAGGAAGGCGATGTTCCCGACCGCCGGGCGGAGCGCGAGCCCGAGCAGCAACCGGTTCCGGAAGACGTACGAGGCGCCGGCCCGTGCTTGCCGAAGCAGCGTCTCGCGGCCCTCCGGAACGGGCCGGGGTATGGCGGGCAGCGACCGTACGAGCAGCGCGGAGAGCATGAACGACACCGCGTCGGCGAGCAGCGGAACCGCCCGCCCGAGCGCGAGCAGCGCACTGCCCGCAGGCGGCCCCGCGAAGCCGGACATGGCGGTCTGGGCGCCGCGCAAGCGGGAGTTGGCTCGCTCCAGGAGTGCGGGCTCGCGGCCGAGCAGATCCGGTAGATAGGCCGTGGCGGCCGTGTCGAAGAAGAGTCCGCCGAGACCGAGCAGGAAGGCGACGGCCGCGAGCAGCGGAATGCTCAGCACGTCGAGCGCGGCCGCTGCCGCCGGTATGGCGAGCAGCACCGCACGCGCCGCGTCCATGACCCACATCGTGCGCCGACGGTCCCAGCGGTCCACCAGCGCACCTCCGAGCACCCCGAAGAGCAGCCACGGCAGCGTCCCGGCGGCCGTGACGACGGCGAGCGCCATCGGATCCCGTGTCAACGTCAACGCGATCAGCGGCAGCGCGGCATGCGACACCCCGTCACCGAGCGAGGACACCGTCTGCGCAGTCCACAGCCGCCCGAACCCGGTCGGCAACTTCTGTACACCTGAGGTCACTTGGTGCCTCCTTCGGCCTGCTCGCGCGGCGCCGGGTGGAACAGTGCGAAGACGAGTGACGCGTCCGGCAGCGACGGATCGGACAGTTCCCGGTACTCCTCCGCCAGCGCCTCCAGCCGCGCCCCCAGCTGCGCGAACTGCTCCTCGGTGAGCCGTAGATGCGCCATGCGTACGTGCCGCTGGGCATCCACCGGCGACGCTTCCAGGTCCGCCACCGCATGCCGCATCAGCACATCGGGCTGCCCGACTACGGGGTCCGGCAGCTCGATCGACCGTGCAGCCATCGCGTAGTACCGCTCGGTGACACCGCGCACCTTCCGCGTCCGTACCACCTTCACCAGGCCGGCTCGCTCCAGCAGCCGCACGTGGTAGCTGGAACTCCCCTTCGCAAGGCCCACCCGCTCGGCGATCTGCGTGATCGTCGCCGGCTCGAAGCGGAGGACGGCCATGATCCGGTGGCGCGTGAGATTGGAGACGGCGCGCAGCTGGTCGTCCGTGGTGACGTGAAACGTCTCGGGAAGATCATCGGTGGGCATGCGAGCAATGGTCAACGATTCTTGACCATTAGGCAAGGGGTTTAGCTCGGTCACCCGAAGCCGCCTGTCCAGTACGTGGCGCCGGCTTGGGGTTCACCCGGGGCGTTCGGGTGGGGCCGGATCACGGAGGTGGATCGCACCTGGGTGATGGCACATGCCAGTGCGCCCGTCGGCGACGAGCCGACGGGCGTTGTTCGACATGCGTTCTTCGATGAGCGGGGCACACGACCGAGCAAGCGTGGTGCACGCTCCGGTCCCCGGCGGGCTTCCCTCGTCAGGGGGTCGGCGCGGCCGGAGCCCGGGCCTGCCGACCAGGTCGGCGGCGTGGAGCGGGTGCGTCGGGCCAGGGGTGGCTCAGTACGCGGAGTCGACGTTGTCGATGGAGCCGTAGCGGTGTGCGGCGTAGTTGGCGGCCGCGGTGATGTTGGCGACCGGGTCGGTGGCGCTGTGGGCGGTCCCGTCGACGTGGTAGGCGTTGAAGGTGGGGTCGATCACCTGCAGCAGGCCCTTGGAGGGGATGCCCTTCTGCGCGTTGACGTCCCAGTTGTTCTGGGCGTTGGGGTTGCCGCTGGACTCGCGCATGATGTTGCGGTGCAGGCCCTCGTAGGAGCCCGGGATGCCCTTGCTCTTCATGATGGCCAGCGACTTCTTGATCCAGCCGTCGAGGTTGTCGGCGCTGCCGGTGGTACCGGCGCCGCTGTGGCCGTCCTTCGAGGGAGCGGTGACGCTGTGGGCGCTGTGCGGCGCCTCGGCGGCGTGTGCGGAGGCCGGCATCAGGGTGAGGGCAGCGGCCGCGGCGCCGGTCGTGGCGATGCCGGTCAGAGCGAGGGAGCGGAGACGGGCAAGGCGGCGGGTGGCGGTGATCGCGGTCATAAGGAAGGGACTCTCCTGTGGGACGTCTTGTGAGGCGCCGGCCGGTGCAACCGGTCGCGGCCTGCAGGGCGTCGGGCGGGCCCTGTCGTGCCGCACACCGCGGCGGGCTCCTGGGGCGTTTCCTGCCCCGGCGGCCCTGCGGCTTGCGGCACGACCAACATGGTTAACGTCCCGTCGAGACCACGGCAAGAGTGTGACGTACTACCCAGATTAGGAGAACTTGCCCAAAACGGTCATTTAGTGAGGTAGAGGCCTGTTCGGCGTGGTGTTCCTCTACGATCCCGCTTAGGACGTGACATGGCCCCTATGGGCTGCGTCACCCGTTTTCCGAGGGAACGGCTCCCGAACCCCGCCCCCGAGAGGTATGCGAGGGAGCCGGTCCCGAGCGGGGACCGGTCCGAGCGGGAGCCGGTCCCGGAGGGAGCGGGCGGGTGATGACCGGCAGGTCAGACCGCGTTCGCGAGTTTCTGGCGCACGACGATCGCGTTGAGCCGAACCGCGAAGGGTGCGGTGTCCCTCGGACTCAGGGCCCGAACGCGGGAGGTGCCGAGGTCGACGGTGACGTCGGCGCAGAAGGCGATGGCGTACAGGTACGGGCCGGCTTCCTCGTCCTGGAGGGCGAAGAGCAGGTCGCGGTAGTAGCTCGTGCGCTCCGGCCCCTCCTCGTAATAGGCGAGCCCCGGTTCGCCCTCCGTCGCCTCGAGATTGGTGAAAGCGGCCACGAGTTCGCGTTCGACGGTGTCCCAGAACGAAGCCTGACCCGTCTCGGGCGGGAGCGCCTGGCGGACCGCCTCCTTGAGGGAGAGCGCCATCACGACGATCGGCGCCTGCTCCCGCAGCGTCCAGCCGCGGACCATCCTGACGATGTCACTGTCGGGGAGCCTGGCGGCGGCGTCGCGTATGTGACCGAAGTCGTAGTCGACGGTGGCGGGCGCGATCGCCTCCTGGAAGGCGCACCCCAAGGCGTCCGCCTGGGCGCGATGAGCATCGGCCACCACGGTGACGGTCCTGAAGCTGGCTGCCACATCACCCTCCTTAAACATTTTGTTGAACTGGTGAGGCGTCAGTATGCCCTAGACCCGTGACATGAGCACCGGGCTTGTGTGCGCAAAGGGCGTCTGCGGATGACCGCAGACACGATCACACTCTGTCCGGCCGGCACGCGTACCGGATGACATCGGCAGGCCCGGCCTCTCTCCGGCAGGCCGAGGCCCGTACTCACGCGGGACACGGGTCAGGCGGTCGTGAGCACGATCTTGCCCTGGACGTGCCCTCGGGCGGCACGTTCGTGCGCTGCTCGGGCATCGGCGAGCGCGAACGTGCTGTCGATCGCGACGCGGACCGTGCCCGCGTCGAGCAGGCGCCCCAGTTGGGCGAGCTGCGCGCCGTTCGAGCGGACCTGGGCGCTCGAGACCGTGACGCCGAGCTTCGCGGTCTCCTCTTCGTCGAAGTGGCCCGGGAGCACGGGGAACTGGGCGCCGCCGCGCTTGAGCACGCGCAGGAGGCGACTGCTGTCGGGGCCACCGACGGTGTCGAGAACGAGGTCGACGTCGTGCACGAGTCCCTCGGGACGACTCTTGGTGTAGTCGATGAACCGATCGGCGCCGAGTTCGCTGAGGAAGGTCTCATGCGCGCCCGACGCCACCGCGATCACACTCGCCCCCCTCCACTTCGCCAGTTGTAGCGCGAGGTGCCCCACGCCGCCGGCGGCGCCGTTGACGAGCACCGTCGTTTCGGCGTCGAGTGCCGTCGGGCGATGCCGCGCCTCCTGGAAGGGCGAGGGGTGATCGTGTCCCACCTCGATCAGGAACTGCCACGCCGTCAGCCCGGCCATGGGCGCCCCGGCGGCGTGCACGTGGTCGATGCCGGCCGGCTTGCGGGCGAGGTCCGACGCCGGCGCGGCCACGTACTCGGCGTATGCCCCGCCGCCGAAGCCGGGAAAGCGCAGAAGACCGAAGACTTCTTCACCTACGGCGAGGACGTCCACGTCCGCGGCCACGGCCTCGACGACACCCGACACGTCCGTCCCCGGAATCACCGGCAGGCTGACCGTCGATTCCGTCTCCCCGGGCATCCTGGTCAGCCCGTCGCGCAGATACCGGTCCGGAGGATTGACGCCGGCCGCGTGCACGCGCACGAGCACCTCGCCCGGCCCCGGCTCGGGGATCGGCACCTCGTCGTACCGCAGAACCTCGGGGCCGCCGTGCTCATGGAGCCGGACCGCCCTCATCGTCTTCGTCGGCATCGCCTTCTCCTGTCCGCGCCGAGCGGGATACGCTTATCCGGATCAGCGATCCACATAAGCGGATCACTGATCCGAATATATGGACCACTGATCCGGATAGTCAAGAGGGACCCATGCGGGCCGACGCCAGGAAGAACCGCGACCACCTGCTAGCAGTAGCGGGCACCGCCATCACCGAGCAGGGGGTCGACGTCTCACTGCGCGACATCGCGCGCAAGGCCGATGTCGGGCTCGCGACACTGCTGCGGCACTTCCCGACGCGCGAGGCGCTGCTCGACGCCCTGCTCCGAACGAGCTTCGCCGAACTGACGGCGAAGGCGGGCGAGCTGGAGTCGTCGAGCGCGCCCGACGACGCTCTCGTCTCATGGCTGCGCGACTGCGTCGCGTGGACAACCGAGTACCGGGGCGTGACCGTGCTCATGGCAGCCGCCATCGAGGACACCGAATCCGCACTCCACGCCTCGTGCGTCACCCTGCGCGCGGCCGGTGCGCGGCTCCTGGCCCGCGCCCAGGCCGCGGGCACGGCGCGAAGCGACATGGATGGCGCCGATCTGTTCGCGCTGGTGGCCATGTTGGCCTGGCTCGGTGATCAACCCTCGCTCGCGCCACACGCCGATCGTCTCTTCGAGGTTGTCGCGAGCGCGGTTCTGACGAGCGCTGAGAGCAGCCACGCCGAGGAAGAACGCCATCCTCGGACCCGTGACTGACATGGCCACACGCTGACCGGTGAACTGCGCGCGCGCTCGGCGGGGAGGGATTCGTCGCCGTGCTCGCCGCCGACCGAGGATCACGGCGACGAGTCGCGCCGGTCGCCGGGTGCACCCCGTGACGGCAACGGGCACAGGCCGCCACCGAGGTGCCGGTGGCACCGGCGCCGGCCGCCCGCGTCATCCACCACCGGGCCGGCCGGCTCGGGCGCCCGCGCCGTGCGACGCCGAGTGGGCCGCCCCTTCCGGCGGTCCCACCGCCATCGAGCGACTTCCATCGAGCGACTTCACGTCGCACCGTACGGCGAGGACCACTCCCCCACCTACCGGCGCGGAACGGGATCAGGCGCGGCAACGCAGCATCGTCAGCGGAGGGTTGGCGGCGTAGACGTCCCAGAAGTCCTCGCCGTACTCGCGCACGCCTGCGGCGGAGACCTCCAGCGGAACCCAGGTGACCTCGTAGAATCCGGCCGCCCGCAGGCACTTCTCGAAGACCTCCCGGCTGGGCGGGTTCGCGACGAACGAGATCGGCGGGTCGACGAGCGCGGTGATCCGCACGCGCGGCCCGATCTCGGTCTGGTCCAGTGATTCACACAGGAAGCCGTACTTGGCCAGGGACGGCCCGTCGAGACGCAAGTCCGGGTTCTGAGTGAAGACGAAGAACTCACCCCCGTCGGCGATGCTGCGGTGAATGTGGCGGCACATCCGCTCGATGGTGTCGACGTCCTCGGCGTAGTTGAACAGCTGGACCGCGACCGCGATGTCGAAGCGCTGCTCGAAGGTGCGCAGCTCGGCGACGTCCCCGACCTCGTAGTGCACGCCCAGCGGGTCGCCGCCCTCCCGGGCCCGGGCCGCGTCGACCATTGCGGAGGAGATGTCGACGCCCAGCACGTGGGATGCGCCGCCACGCTTGAACTCACGGCTGTAGAAGCCGGTTCCGCAGGCGAGGTCGAGAACCGACTTGCCGCTCACGTCGCCGACGAGGGCAAGGAAGCCGGGCACCTCCGCGAAGCGCGCGAGAGGCAGGGCCTTGATGCCCTCGAACGCCTCGCCGATCTCGTCGTACAGCTGACCACTCATCCTGCTGTTCCCCCTCTGTCCACGGCTCGGCCTTCGGGACGGGCCACAGCCTTGGCGGGAAGTCTCCCCCGCGCCGGCCGGGAGACCGTACTGGCGGAAGCCACGAACATGCCGTGCCTGCCGACCGTACGGTTCTTGTGTTCCTATCGGATGACTGATGGGGGCGTCGTACGACGGCAGGCACAGGGCGGGCCACGAGCGCGGGCCGTGCGGCGGGTCGTTGGGTGCCTGCCGCCCTCGCGCGCCCCTTCGCCGGTACCCGCGCGGCCCGCTGGTTCACGGGGGCAAGGGGGGCGCGCGTTCACTCGTGGCACGCGCTTCACGTGTGAGCTTCAGCACGCCGGTGCGGGGAACTGGCACGCCGTATCAGACGTACCGTCACTTACTTGACCAGCTGGGGGGCTTGAGCACCGCTTGAGATTCGGGTCGCGCGCCTATGCGACCGCTTGGCATGGCACAGGGTGTCACATACCCGTTTGGTAGTGGGGGGTTGACGGGAAACGGGATCCGTTGCGCTCCGGTACCCTCACCTCACCCCTTACCCCAGGGGCCCGTGCACACGCGTGGACTTCCCCGCGCGGGGTCCACGAACGCTGTGGGCGTCCGCGGAGCTGCGAAATCCGCAGTCTCCAGAGGAATGGGGTGAGAGGTCCTGATGACTGAGCTGGACAAGTCGGAGGGGCATTGCCGGTGTTGCAGCAAGCGGGACCGGTCCAAGCGGACCGCCCGGTGGCTGGGGCTCCTGGGCCACGTGATCTACGAGATCGCGCGGAACTGGCCCTGGTAGCGGAAAGCCCCGACCTGACGGCCGGGGCCCGACCGACCTGACAGGTCGGCCGCACTGCACACGGTGTGCGAGGAAGGCCTCACCTGGATGCTTCGCGGGCGTCGGGTGGGGCTTTCCTTATGTCCGAATGCGGTTACCGTCGCGTACGGCAAGCGAACCCCGGCTTTTGTGATGCCCGTCACACTTGGCCACGGCGGTGCCCCCACTATGCCTTGCCTTGCCGCCCTCGTGCGACTGGTAGTCACATGTTGATCAGCGCCCTCCGGGCGCCCCATCTCGGGAACCGTGCAGGTAGTTCCCGATTTTTCCCATGTGGGCGTGAGTGATGTCACATACCGGTTCGGGTGAACGACCGCACACGAGCACGGATGATTTTCGGGTGATTTGCCAGGGGTTCACCACCGCGGTAACCGTCATCGGCACGAGCCGGCGGTGAGCCGCCGAACTCTACACGCCCCTTCTGACAATGAGCTGCCCGCAGGACCAGTTTCCTCAAGGTCTTTGCACAAATCCCCGGCCGGCCGCTCGTACGACTCGCCATAGCCCTCAGGGGCGTTTCCCAGCCACGCCACCGGGCGCCCGCGGCGCGGACGCACTCGATGCGGGTCGGCTGCGCGGCCAGAAGTGGGCACCGGTGCCTCGTGCACCGAAGTAGGACTCGACGGCCGCGGCGGCTCGGCAAGGAGATGCGGCTCGCTGCTGCCGAGTGGTCGCGTCCTTCATGGACCGAGAGAACCCTCGGCGGACGACCGCGTCCCCGACTCGGGCGACGCCCTGCGCTTCAGGGCGGAATCCAGGACGCCGTGGATCTGAGGCGGCGGCTGCGCGGAGCGCGGCCACTGCACGAGGCGGGTGGCCACGTCCGGCAGATCGATGTCCGTGTGCTGCGAGACCTCCTCGAGAACATCCCAGGCCGTCTCGGGCGGGACGCCGCCGTAGGCGATCACGACGCCGATCGCCTGGTGGACGACCGCGTGCGAGGTGACCGCCTCTGTCAGCTGCTCGACCTGCTCCTGCAGCACGGCGATCTGGCGTTCACGATCATGGGTGTCATGCTCCGCCATGTCTGGCCCGCTCCCCTCCGAACAACCACACCCGTCGGAGTTCTCCTGTCCCCGAGGAGCACGGAAATGCGGCACCGACCGCCGCCATACAGAGACCGGTAAAGGAAGAAAGCGCAGCTCACGGCGTCGTTCACCGTGGTCCGCGGTCCCTGGTCGCACCGACATCGACGGGCCGCAGGCACCCGGTCCGCAAGCACCACTGCCCGCAGGCGCGGCCGGCACAGCAGGCAGGCCAGCCAGTCGGCGGCTCGACACCCTGCAGCAGAGCACTGTCCGCGCGACGCGGCCTGTCGCGGGAGTGGCCCTGTGGCCGGTGCGGCAACGGATCGGACCCGACGCTAGGCGCGCTCGACCGTGGCCTGCTGCCAGCTGGGCTGATCGGCGCGGTGCGCCTCGTCGTGCGCCAGCAGGGAGAGCAGCGAGGCCACCGTCAGACCCAGCACGGCTTCCGTCGGATGGCGAAGGATCTTCGTGGGATCGATCCGGTATGTGTTGCCGCGGCCCTCACGCGTGTGGGAGAGGTAACCGTCCTGCTCGAGGTCCGCGATGATCTTCTGCACGGCGCGTTCGGTGAGCCTGCAGTGCGCGGCGATGTCGCGGATGCGCGCGCTTTGGTTGTCCGCGATGGCAGCGAGTACGCGGGCATGATTCGTGAGAAACGTCCAACCGGTGTGTGGCTCGGGCACTCCATCCATGACCCGAGTTTACCAACCCCTCGTTCACGCATCCTAAAACACGTACTACTATTCGTGTATCAGTTGACGCATCCCGGGTTCTCGGGGGAACGTTGCTGTACACGTCGGGCGAACAGACGC
Organism: Streptomyces sp. NPDC048514; assembly: GCF_043199955.1. Classification (NCBI taxonomy): domain Bacteria; kingdom Bacillati; phylum Actinomycetota; class Actinomycetes; order Kitasatosporales; family Streptomycetaceae; genus Streptomyces; species Streptomyces sp. NPDC048514. The sequence goes on from NZ_JBICWT010000003.1 coordinate 165,526, forward strand.
GGGAGTGGACCATGCATTTCTCTGCTCACGGCGGCCGGGTCGGCTCGGCGCCGTGCTCCCCCGGCGGAGGCAGCGGGAGCGGTGGAAGCCGGATCCTGTCGCCCAGCCTGGCGACCGCGACGTACGAGGCGAGCGGGAGCCGGGTGCGGGTGACGGTGACGGGTGAACTCGATCTCGACTCCCAGCAGTCACTGCGCTCCGGTCTGTTCGAAGCGCTCGCCGACTCGGTCACCGGCCTGGACCTCGACCTGAGCAGAGTCGACTTCTGCGACTGTGCCGGCCTCAGCATCCTGTTGGAGCTCCGCCAGCGAGCCCTCAACCAGAGCAAAACTGTCGTCATCCAGGCGACGAGCCCCGCGATGGACCTGCTGCTCACCCTTCTGCAAGCCCGCGAGCTGTTCCAACCGCAGTCTCCGCGCTCGATCCAGATGCCCCGTCCGGCACCGGCACCCGGCCCCGCTCGATGGCAGCGGCAACGCCACCGGGCTCCCTGTGAGCCCGAAGGGAACCCGAGGGATTGAGTCGCATCGAGGGCGCCGGCGGAGGAGGCGTCCCGGATGTGCGCGGCCGACAGGTCGATGACGATCTCGTCGGGGTCGCCCGCGTAGTCGAACCGGCCGACAGGCGACGGCGATCATCGTGACGGTGATCTCGCCGGCCGGCATCCGCGGGATCAGGACTGGGGACGGTGCCGACGCTTGCCGGAAGCGACCGCGCGGTGCCGCGCGTGACCCGCCACCCCTCGTGGGACCTCCACGTGCGGAAGTGGCAGCTCCACCGCACCGGGGGAACTCGTCCACCATTCCATTTGCGGCTGTACCCGATCGGACGGCGAGTCCGGGCGTCGCCGTGGCACACCCGCCGCTTAGGATCCGTGCCCGTGGCAGAGGTTCCCGATGAGTTGGTCAGGCTGGAACGATCCGCCGAGGAAGAACGCGCGAGGCTCGCGGGTCTCACCGGCGAGGAGTACGACGCGCAGTGCACCCGCTGGCAGGAGGCGTTCGAGGCGGTGCGGGCGGCCGTCACCACGCACGCCGAGGCCACCGGGACGAGCCGGTGCGAGGTGGAGCAGGCCGTGAAGAAGGCCGTGTGGCACGCCCAGGAGGACCCGGCCGTCGAGTAGCCGGCGTCCACGAGGCCGACCTTGCCGAAATCGCCCGCACCCCGGTGACGTCCTCGTGAAGGCATCGCGTGGGGCCCGGTGTGCACCGCCCCGCGCCCTTCGGCCCTGGTGGGCACGGACCGCCGCGGCCACAGGGAGCGGGGAGTATGGAGTGGAGCGTCATGGCCAGCCGCTGCGTCATCCGGCGGAACCGGCACGCTGACGACACCCGCCGACGTCGTGACGTCACCGGAACCGAGGTGCCCTGACCAGCGACCGCCCACGACCGCTTCTCAGAACGCAGTTCTGGTTCTGATGAGCGGCGCGTCCCGCGAGAGCTCCCGGAATCCGACGCCGTAGTACAGCCCGCGCGCCTTGGGGTGCCCCGGCGCGCCCAGGCAGGCGACCGTCATGCGCGTGGCGCCGGCCGCCCGCGCCACGTGCATGCCGTGCAGGACCATCGCTCTTCCCAGTCCCATTCGCCGGTAGTCCGGGTGTGTGCCGACCGGCTCGAACTCAGCGGTCCTGTTCGCCTCGTCGAGCCACATGATCGTCGAGGCAGCCATCGTCCCGTCCGGTGCCTCCACGAGGATGTGCAGGTCGCCGCGGTACGTCGCCGTCTCCCGGACGCCCTCGTAGCTCTCGGCCGAGTACGTCGACGGGGCCCAGGCGTCCATGTGGGCCTGGACCGCGGCCTCCGCTCCGGCCTCATGGGCGGTGCGGAAGCGGAATCCGTCCGGAAGCACCGGCTGTGCCACGTCGGTCAGATCCCGCTCGTTGAGCTGGGTCCAGTGCGCCGTGTCGCCGAGGGAGGCCGGGTCGGTCCCGTACCCGTGCGCCGCCCACCGCTCCAGGGCCAACTCGTCGGCGGCCGACGGCGACACCCTGTGCTCGACCTCCCCCGCCGTACCGTCGTACCAGTCGATCACCTCGTCGATCAGCTCGGCGTGGTCGGGATGGACCTGGTACACGAGATTGGCGCCGGTGACGTCCTTCACCGACCCGTCGCTCCGCCTCGCCCGGTGTGGAAGCCAGGCCCAGCCCCACGCCACCAGGTCACCGCCGGAGAACCACAGCCGACGCGGCCAGATAGCGCCGAGGGCGGCGTGGCCCTTGCCCCAGTTCCAGGCCAGCTCGCCGAACGTCGCTTCGCCGTTCACCAGGTCCAGCCGGGTGGCGGTGACGCGCTGAGCCAATCTCTGCATGAGCCGTACGTCCGCGGCGGTCACGAGCTCGAAGTCCGTCATGGTCGGCCACGCTGCCAGGCCGCCGCAGAGCCGTCGAATCCTTTTCAGGGCCGCGCGATCGCGGCAGCCGGCAGCACGATGTCGGCGGCGGTGACGACTCCTCCGAGACCGGCCCTTGTGGCCGATGGCCATGTGTACGTGGAGGACGGCTACGGACGCCTCGGCGTGCGCCACCAGGAGGCCGCCAGGGTGGCCTGGTCACACCACCCTTACTCCGCACCGCCGTCACTCGGCACCGCCGTCACGCCGCACCGCCGTCACGCCGCACCGCCGTCACTCCGCACCGCCGGGTCGGTCGCCGGGATCGGCCAGTCGGTCGCCGAGCGCGCTTCTCCGGTACAGCACATGCCGTCCGTCGCGTGTCCGCGTGACCAGCCCTGTGGCGTGCAGGACACGCAGATGCTGGGAGACGGCGCTCGGGGTGACCCTGAGACGGCGGGCTAGCTCCACGGTGGGCAGCGGCTCTCCCAGGAGGCGGAGCAGTCCGGCCCGGGACGCGCCGAGCAGGGACGTCAGGGCGGCTGTGTCGGCGGTCGGTACCACCGAGTCCCGCAGCGTGGCTACTCCCCGGCTCGGGTAGACGAGGCTCGGCGGTTCGTCCGGGCTGACGGGGGGCGCCGGCTTGTGAGCGAACACGGACGGCATGAGCAGCAGCCCCCGGCCGGATGCCGCCACGCGGTGCCTGCTGATCATCTTGTGAACGTGGAGCACGCCGTCTTGCCAGTGCAGGTTGGGGTGCATGTCGGCGAACAGCAGCCGAGCCCCGCCGAGGGCGAGCCGGCGGGCGCGGTAGGTCATGTCGGCTTCCAGCACCAGTCGCATCTGCGGCCACATCGGCTCGACGGCCAGCCGCCAGTAGTGCTGCAGGAGATCGCAGATGGCGTCGCGAAGACCGGCGACATGTGTGTCGTCGTGCGCGGCGGCGCGGAGGGCTTCGGGCAGTGGGTCCGGTGCGTGTGCGAGCAACAGGTCGTGCCGGACCCGGCTGCTGGATTCCCGGCGGACGACGGCGAGTTCTTCTTCGAAGGCCGGTGCGAACCTCCTGGGATTCGGGGTCAGGAAGTCGGGGAGGGTGCGCCGCTGGGCGACCAGGGACATGAGCAGACCGGTGTCGAGTTCACCGAGTCTGCCGAGTACGGACCTGCGCCAGGGCAGGTGCAGCGGGGACAGGCCCGGATCCTGCAGCACCCGCAGGCTGAACAGGGTTTCGTGCAGAGGCGAAAGGGCGAAACGGGTGTCCGCGAGGTCCTCGACACCAAGCACAAAGCTGATCATTAAGCCGTACGCTACATCGATTGGCGGCGGAACGCCGATGTCATGGACTTTGACCCATGACCCACACGACTCAAGGGCTGCTTACGGCGGTTGCCACCTGCGCGGCGCGCTGCATGGGCACCGCGGTGGCCATGCAGCCGACGGGCGACGGCCTGGCAGCGTTCGGCGGACTGGCAGCGTTCGGCGGACTGCCAGCGGCCGGCGGACTGGCAGCGGCCGGCGGACTGACGGCGGCCGGCGTTGTCGCGCTGGACGGAGCGGACTGCGCCGGCACCGCGCCGGCCATCACAAGCGAGGGCGGGGCAGCGCCGGGCGGGGGCGGTCGGGGACGCACCGCCGGCATGTGGAGTGTCTCCGCGGTCGGTGCAGCCGGTCGCGTCGACCACGCCGGCGCGCGGGCGGCGTTGCACGTCGCGCGGGGCCCTTGGACCGCAGTATGAGCCGGCGGCTGGTCCTGATCCTGGCGGTCACCTGCGCCGTGGCGGTGGGCAACATCTACTTTCCGCAGGCCATCGGCCCTCTGGTGGCCGCCGGACTGCACGTGCCGCCCGATTCGGCCGCCGCGGTGGTGACCGCCACGCAGATCGGCTACACCGCCGGGATGGTCTTGCTGGTGCCGCTCGGCGACCGGTTCCCGCACCGTACGTTCCTCGTCGCCCTTCTGACGCTGACCGGCCTGGCGCTGCTCGCCGCGGGTTGCGCACCGGCTCTGCCGCCACTGGTGGTTGCCTGCAGCCTCGTCGGTCTGACCACTGTCGGCGCGCAGGTCGTCGGCCCCCTGGCGGCCGGCCTCGTGGCCCCCGACCGCCGGGGAGCGGTGATCGGAACCCTGCTGAGCGGATCGACCGGCGGCATGCTGCTGGCCCGGACCTTCAGCGGCACGCTCGGTGAACGGCTGGGCTGGCGGGCCCCGTACCTGGCCGCCGCAGCCCTGGCCCTGATCCTCGCCGTCGTCCTGACGTTCGCGGTGCCGGCCACGACTCCGCCCTCCCGCCAGCGGTACTCAGCGCTCCTGGCCGAGCCGTTGCGCCTGCTGCGCACCGAGCCGGACCTGCGCCGCTCGTGCCTCTACCAGGCAACCGTCTTCGCCGGTTTCTCCGCGGTCTGGACCTGCCTGGCGCTCCTCCTCACCGGAGGGGCCTATGGGCTGGGTGCCCAGGCCGTGGGAATGATCGCCCTGGTCGGCGCGGCGACCATGTTCTGCACCCCGTTCGCCGGCCGTCTGGTGGACCGCCATGGGCCCGACCCGGTCAACCTCGTCTGCATGCTCGGCGTCCTCGTCTCGGCCGCGATCCTCGCCGCCGGCTCCCGGGGCGGCGCTGTGGGCCTGGCCGCACTGACCCTCGGTACGCTGCTCCTCGACGTCGCGATGCAGTCCGGCATGGTCGCCAATCAGGCCCGCGTCTACGCCCTGCGTCCGGACGCCCGCAGCCGGCTCAACACCGCCTACATGACCTGCGCTTACGCGGGCGGGAGCGCGGGTTCCTGGCTCGGGGTACGCGTCTGGGGCCACGCGGGCTGGTGGGGCGTCTGCGCGCTCGTCGCCCTGCTCGCCGCGGTGGCCCTGGCCCGCCATCTCCTGGTGCCGCACAGGTACGAGGGAAACCTGGCCACGGCGAGTCTGGAGAGCCTGGATGGTTGAGGCACCCGTGCGGCGGCCCCGTCGCGGGTGCCGTGATCATCGATCCTGGGCATGAGGCTCGACGTACCGGTCACCGTCCCGGTTGCCGGCGGCTCGGGAGCGGGCGACAGGCCGAGGCGTATCGACCGGCGGCCGGACCGGAACGGCTGCTCCGTCCAGGAGCGGCGAGGCCACCTTGATCCGTGGGAGGCCGCGGCCCGTGTCAGAGGCCCGGCGCCGAGTCCGTCCGGTTGCCGGGCCTGCTGCGCGGTGAGGGCTCTCAGCGCAGCCGACGTACGCGCAGCACCAGGTCGTCGGTGTGGTGGGCGCCGGCACCGCCGTCGGGGGCCACCCGAGGCCGCTGCTCGTCGACCTCCACCTCCCAGTCGTCGTCGAGCATCGCTGCGACCATGGAGGGCCACACGTAGTCGGCCGGATCGAAGCCGCTGTCGTGCGCCTGCTGGGTGTCCATCCCCGCGTGGTGTACGAGCAGCAGCACGCCGCCGGGCGTGACGGCCTCGAGCAGCGCGCGCTCGGCCGCGGCGTCCGGGGTGCGGAGCAGGGCCGGATACTGCGCGGAGACCAGGTCGAAGGAGGCCGGCGCGAGCGCTGCCTGCGTCAGCTCGGCGTGGACCCAGCGAACGGCGAGGCCGGCGTCCCGCGCATGCTCGCTCGCCCGCTCGAGCGCCACACCCGAGACCTCGATCGCGGTCACGTCCCAGCCACCGCGCGCGAGCCAGACGGCGTCCGCGCCCTCGCCACAGCCGACGTCGAGCGCCCGCCCGGGGGCGAGCCCCGCGACCTCGGCCACGAGTGCACCGTTGGGCCGGCCGCTCCACAATTTCTGCCGGTCGGCGTACCGGCTGTCCCATTCCGCCCGCACTGCGGGATCTCCCAGGTATCCGCCCGGTGCGTCGATGGGCGAGGGAGTGTCGGACGCCGGCGATCCTGCTGCGATGTTGTCGGTCACAGGCCCACCGTCACCCATCGCGTTCCGAAAGCGCCACTGCTGTTGCCGGTCCGGCAAAACGGCGTCCGTGGAGCGCCCTCGGTCCGTCGCCGACGCGCTCGGTGTGCCCGTGGTCGCGCCCCCGAGCAAGGTGGGAACGCCCACGTCCCCCAGCTCGGCCTCGTCAGACCCCCACCCTCGGCAACCATGCGGAGAGAGCGAGCTTGCGCATGCGGGTGCTGCCGGGCACGGGCCGGGCCGCCGCCACCGCGAGGCGGGTCTCGACGTCCACGATGACCTGCATGTCTCCCGAGACCGGCAGACCCGACGCGCCCAGCCTCCCGCTTCACGCTGCTTGATCACGGCCTTGTGCAACACCCTCAGCCCTGCTTGACGGCATGCAGCCGTGTGACGCCGAGCCAGGGGCCGCCGTACCAGTAGCCGGGGCCGAGGCCGCGCAGACTGCCGTGGCCCATGTGTGCGGCGTACTTCCTGGCCATGGGCCAGAAGTCGGCGACGAGCAACCGGCCGCCCGGGCGCAGCACCCGCATGGCCTCGTCGACCGCCCCCTCTTGTACCGCCGTGAGCGTCGGCCCGGCCCTGGCACAGGGGGGCTTTCCCCAGTGAGGGCCGGACCGCGGCTTCGTATGATCACCGTGACCGATCACCCGATTCGACTCGCTCCACACGGGGGACCTCATGCGACGCCCACAGACGCGCATCCTTGCGACAGGGACTCTGGCCGCTCTCACGGTCAGTGGGCTCTCCGCCTGCTCGGCTCTGAGCCAGAAGACTTTCGAGGACGACGCCACGGTGTCCCGGAAGGTCACCTCGATACGCCTCGACAACAGCAACGGCGATGTGAAGGTGGGAACTTCGGCCGATGCCGCCACGATCTCCGTTCACCGCAAGGTCAACTACCGTGGTGACAAGCCGAGTGGCCCGTCCTTCCGCGTCGAGAACGGCGCCCTGACGCTCTCCGGGTGCGGCGATGACTGCGGCGTGGACTACGCCGTCACACTGCCTGCAGGTCTTCCGGTGACGGGCGGCACCACCAACGGTGGCCTCGCACTGACCGGTGTCGGCACGGTCGACGTGCACACGACCAATGGTCAGATCGCGGTGACGGACGCGACGGGCGCCGTGAAGCTGCGCTCGTCGAACGGTGACATCGACGTCAAGGACGCCAAGGGCGGCGACATCGACACCCGGACCACGAACGGCGAGGTGACGATCCAGACGGTCACCCCGCAGAACATCAGGGCCCGCACGAGCAGCGGCAACCTCACGGTCGCGGCACCGCCCGCCGGGTACCGGATCTCCGCGAACGACTCACACGGCGACAAGAAGGTGGCGTTCAGGAACGACCCGTCAGGTAGGCACCGCTTGGATCTCTCGACGACGAACGGCGACCTGACTGTGAAGTCGACCGGCTGACCCCCACCGCGGCCGATCCGGCCTCCGGTGCCGGCGGAGCGGAGCCACTCCGCGCCCGGCTCGTCTCCGCGCCTCCGCGACCGCGCCACGGGCCGCCCGGCGCGATCATCCCGCCGTCGACACGGGTGACAGCGGGCTCCCCATGAAGTCGGCAGCGGACTCCATCCTCAGCAGAACGTCTCTCCACTCCGCCCCGGAGAGCTGCATCGCCGCCCGCCGCAGGTCGAGGGGGTGGCCCACGGCAAGCGATGCGGCCATCTCCAGTACGGTCAAATGGGGGCCCATGGTGCCCGGCTCCCGGCGGTTGTCGTTCAGCAGCTCGGGTGTCCGCAGCAGTTCCAGGACACCCGCCCAGTTCACCGCGGTCGGACGATCGGGCGGCTCCAGGGCGCCCAGCGCCGGCTCCTCGATGAACCGGCGCAACCAGTAGCCGTCACGGAAGAAGGCGAGGACGACCGTCGCCCTCCGCATCTGATGGTTGCCCACCCCCTGCACCAGCTGCCGTACCATGACCGCCGCTTGCGGGGCTAGCAGGACGGATCGCTCGTCGGTCCCGTGATCGATGCTCATACCCCCACTATGAGGCGGCCGGACAGGCGCGCTCCGCGCGGCGCCAGCCCCTGTCACGCGAACAGACCATCCGCTTTGAGTACGGCGGCGTCGGCACCCGTGCCAGGGCCCCCGGGAGGCAGATCCGGACAGCACGCTGCTGATCACCGCGGTTACGGGGCCGCGGGCGGGGAGCGGGGTGGGGAGGCTTCTCCCGTTCGCGGCCGCGCAGCGGGCTGTACGGCATACGGCAGGGGTACGGCAGCGGCACGGTGGACGGAAGCGGCACGCGCGAGCGGAGCGCGGGGGTGCGACCGAACCGGCTGACCGCCCGTGGACATGGGTGTGGCGGCCGGGGAGGAAGGCCGGCCGCCACACCCACGCGGACACAGGGAGCCCGCCTGGGCTCCGTTCCGCCGTGTCTGCCAGGTCAGTCGTTGACGCAGGTGTTGCCGAACGCCGGGTTCAGCAGACCGATGACGTCGATCGTGTTGCCGCACACGTTGATCGGCACGTGGACCGGCACCTGAACAGCGTTGCCGGAGATCACACCGGGCGAGTTGAGCGCAGCACCCTGAGCACCGGAGTCCGCGGCGGCGAAACCCGCTCCGCCCATAACGACGGCACCGGCAGCGGCGGCAACCGCAAGCGTCTTCTTCATGACGATCATGACTCGCTTTCCTTGGAACACGTAAACAGGGGGTGTGGGTTCTGCTCGGAGCAGGACCTGGGAGCCGTCCCGACGGGAGGAGCACCAACCCGTCCGGACGACCGTGCTGCCCAACGCCCGCCACCCCCCCGAGGACACGGCCCCTCCCCCAACTGCCCCACACCGGCCTACACCTGACCTGCGGATCCGGGGCCCCGAGGCGCTGCCTCACCGGGCCGGCGCGGTCTGCGGCCCCGCCCTCACCCGTTCGGGTCCGGGTCCCCCGACCCGCACCAGATTTGAACGCGTTCAAATTCTGGGGGTAGGCTGTGCACCGAAACCGAGGGGGCTCGATGAAAGTAGTACTGGCCGGGGGGACCGGACAGGTGGGCACGATCCTGGAGCGCGCGCTGACAGCGGCGGGTCACGAGGTCACGGTGCTGACCAGGCGACCGGTGCGCAGGTGCGACGTAGGCTGGGACGGAGTCACGCTCGGTCCCTGGGCCGAGGCGGTCGACGGCTGCGATGTCGTGGTCAACCTGGCCGGACGCAGCGTCTCCTGCCGCTACACGGCGGAGAACCTGCAGGCCATGATGGATTCCCGGGTCGACTCGACGCGCCTGATCGGCAAGGCGATCGCCGGCGCCGCGAGGCCACCGCGAGTCTGGCTCCAGATGAGCACCGCGACGATCTACGCCCATCGCTTCGACGCGCCGCACGACGAGGCGACGGGAGTGCTCGGCGGCTCGGAGACCGGCGTGCCGGACTACTGGGCGTACAGCGTCGAGATCGCCAGGAACTGGGAGCGCGCGCAGGCCGATGCGGGTACGCTGGCCACACGGAAGGTGGCTCTGCGCTCGGCGATGGTCATGAGCCCGGACCGGGGCGGGGTCTTCGACGTGCTGCTGCGGCTCACACGCCTGGGGCTGGGCGGACCGGTCGCCGGTGGTGCGCAGTACGTCTCCTGGATCCATGCGGAGGACTTCGTGCGCGCCGTGGAGTTCCTCATCGCCCGCGACGACTTCGAGGGGCCCGTGAACCTGTCCTCGCCCGACCCTCTTCCGCAGCGCGACTTCATGCGGACCCTCCGCAGGGCCTGGGGTGTCCCGGTGGGTCTGCCCGCGACACGCTGGATGGCGGAGTTGGGCGCCTACGCGCTGCGCTCGGACACCGAACTGCTGCTCAAGAGCCGCCGCGTGATGCCCGGCCGGCTTAGCGCCGCCGGTTTCGACTTCGCACATCCCGAGTGGGAGGGCGCGGCCGAGGACCTTGTCCGGCGCACCCGACGACAGCGTTCCCGGCACGGACGAGCCGCCCGCTGAAGAGCCCGCGCACACCGGTTGCACCGTCCTCAGCAACGACGTTCGCACCGGTTGCACCGTCCTCGGCGACGAGCGGTACGCGCCGTAGCGACCCTTCGAGGCCTCGCGCGCGGCTGCATCGCCGGCCGACGGCGCGACCCTGCGGCGGGTATCGGTGGCGGTCGGCCGCACGCTCACGCCCCCTTCACACAGAGGGCGTTTGTGAACGGGGTGCCAAGGCGGATTGCTCGAACGGCTGCGCCACCTGATAGGAAGATCGCTGCACGCGAGCAGCGTGTGGCGGCACGGGGGCCACCAGCACCACCCAGCCTCCGGCCCGTTGCGTACGGGCCGGAGGCTGGACGTTCCAGGACGAGTACGCGTTCCTCCGTGCCAGGCTCGTTCCGGAACATGAGCAGGGAGCACCAGAATGATGAAGACCCCCCTGGCCCGCGTGGGTATCACGGTCGTGATGGCCACGGGCCTCGCCCTCACCGCCGGCGTCGGCACGGCCAGCGCTGCGGCCAAGCCCAACACGGTCGACTACTTCTACTCGGGCGGCAAGAAGAGGGCCATGGTCGTCTTCGAGCCGCGCGACTCGGCGAAGGACGCCGAGCGAGTGGTCGTGGACGACCTGAGCAAGGACAACCACTACATCTGGACCGAGGTCTACGACGTCACGGCCCAGAAGATGAAGGGTCACTGCCAGACGTCCAGCTTCACGTCCTGCGCGTACGCCATCCCGGAGGGACACAAGGTCCGGATCAACGTGTACCGGATGAACAAGAGCGACGTCGACTTCATGGACGAGGTCCAGACGAAGAGCGGCAAGCTGCCCACCGCCTAGGTCCGGCCGAGCGGCGAGCGTCAGTACTTCCGGGCGGGTCCGACACGGGCCCGCCCGGCCCCGTCGTGCGTCGGGCGGCACGAACGAAGGGTGGCGACCGGTCCTGTCCGGAACGGCACCCGCCGGCCACGCAGATCATGTGGACATACACCGAGTCCGATCGGAACCCGGCTTCAGGGCTCAGCCCGATCGAGACCGACCACTTCGGAGGGGGACCGCTGCCGCGGGCGGACCAAGATCGATTGTCAGTGGTGCATGAGACGGTAGGAACATCGAGTCGGGAGCCGGAAACAGGGGGAGCCGCCATGTCCGGAAGCCAGAACTACATCAATCACGTCGCCCTTGTCCTGGACGCCAGTTCGTCCATGTCGCACCTGAGCCGCAAGGTAGTCGAAGTCGCCGACCAGCAGATCGCGTACCTCGCGCGCCGGTCGGAGGAACTGGACCAGGAGACCCGCGTCACGGTGTACGTCTTCGCGGACCAGGTGGAGTGCGTCATCTACGACAAGGACGTGCTGCGGATGCCGTCGCTGAAGCAGCTGTACCGGGCCGGTGGCATGACGGCTCTGCTGGCGGCCGCGCTGAAGTCCCAGCGGGAGCTGGCGCAGACCGCTCAACTGTACGGCGACCACAGCTTCCTGACGTTCGTACTCACCGACGGGCAGGAGAACGTGAGTCATCGCTGCCCGGACGCGCCTTCGAGGGATCCGCGTGCACTGGTCGCGGCCGTGTCCGAGATGATCGAGACGCAGGAGGACAACTGGACGCTGGCCGTCCTTGTTCCGGACCAGATGGGCAAGCGCGAGGCCATGCGGTGCGGTTTCCCGAAGGACAACATAGCCATCTGGGACGCCACGAGCACGCAGGGTCTGGAGGAGGCCGGGCAGGTCATCCAGGAAGCCACCGAGAAGTTCATGGTGGGCCGCACCAAGGGCATCCGGGGATCGCGGACGGTGTTCTCCACGGGTGCGGAGGCGGTCAACAAGGACACCATCAAGGCGGCCGGCCTCACCCCGGTGAATCCGTCGGACTACCAGCTGATCGCGGTGGCTCGTGACGTGGCGATCCGGGACTGGGTCGTCGAATCCGGGCACACCTACCGTACCGGTGGTGCGTTCTACCAGCTGAGCAAGTCCGAAAAGATCCAGGCACGGAAGCAGATCGCGGTGCTGGAGAAGAAGACGGACCGGGTGTACACGGGGCCCGAGGCCCGGGCCCTGCTCGGCCTGCCGAACGCGGAGGTTCGCATCCGGCCGGACCACAACGACGACTTCATGATCTTCGTGCAGAGCACCAGCGTGAATCGCAAGCTCGTACCGAACACGCGGCTTCTGCTCATGCTCTGATGCCCGTGGGCGTGGCCGAGGCTGTGGACTTGGTGATGGGCCGTGTCGCCGGCCCTGGCTCCGGAGAGCCCTGTGCCGCCCTTCGGATGGGCGGCGGAGCCGGAGCGGGACGGTCGCTCACTGAAATCCGCGGCGCCCGGTGGCGCTCGCCGTACCGTGGCCACCAGATACGGCAAGTCGCGGCCGGGCCCCCACGCAGGCCCGCTGTCCCCTACAACGCTCCCGTCCTCGTTGCCGCCGTCAACGTTGCCGCCGTCAACGAGTGCTTGTGACGTACTGGGCCGACGACAACTCGAACACCCGTACTCGCCGACCGGAGGTGGGATTGACGGTCTCACGCACCGGATGCATTCCCAGCTTGGTCATGATCCGTTCGGAGGCGTCGTTGCCCACTTGAGCGATGCTCACGATCCGTTCCAGGCCTCGCTCTTCGAACCCGAACCGTACGGCGGCCACGGCGGCCTCGGTGGCCAAGCCCTGCCCCCAGTGGGAACGTCCCAGCCGCCAGCCGACCTCAACCGCCGGCAGTACCTCCGGCAAGAAGCCGGGCACCGAAAGACCGGTGAACCCGGCCAGCTCGCCAGTGGACCGGATCTCCACGGCGAACAGGCCGAAGCCCTGTGTCTCCCACTCGCTCTCCCATGCCTGGACCCCGGCGCGGGTCTGCTGTTCGTCACGGACACCGCCGTCACGGATCCACCGCATGACCTCGGGGTCGGCATTGACGGCGGCCATGGGCGCAACGTCTTCCTCGCGCCAGCGACGCAGGATCAACCGGGGAGTCTCAAGCGTGACCATCCGATCATTCTGGATCACGCATGGGCTAGCCGTCATCCTTACCAGGCACTTTCGACACCTCGTAGCCTTCCCACCGTGAGACAGGAGACTCCGCGGTGACCCCGTACTCCTTCTCGTACCCGGCCGGCGGGCCTGCCTCTTGGGCTCGCTCCACCGGCGCGGTGCGCCATCACGCTGATCCGTCCTGGTGACCGAAGGCAGCCGATTCCGTACCCTGGCGGCATGCGCATGCGCCCCACCCTGAGCTGGACCCCGACCGAGGACCTGCCGCCGGGTACCACGGATCTCGAGCCGGTCGCCGATGTGCTGAGCACGGGCGGTGTGCTGGTGCTCAGCGGCGCGGGCATCTCCACGGAGTCGGGTATCCCCGACTACCGGGGCGAGGGCGGGAGCCTGCGCCGGCACACCCCGATGACCTACCAGGACTTCACCGCCGGTGCCGAGGCACGGCGCCGGTACTGGGCGCGCAGCCACCTCGGCTGGCGCACCTTCGGCCGGGCCCGCCCCAACGCCGGGCACCGGGCCGTCGCGGCGTTCGGGCGGCACGGCCTGGTCTCGGGCGTGATCACGCAGAACGTCGACGGCCTGCACCAGGCCGCCGGCACCGAGGGCGTCGTGGAACTCCACGGAAGCCTCGACCGGGTCCTGTGCCTCTCCTGCGGAGCATGCACCCCACGCCACGAGCTGGCCCAACGGCTCGAGGCGGCCAATCCGGGCTTCGAGCCGGTGCCCGCCGCGATCAACCCGGACGGTGACGCCGACCTCAGCGACGCGCAGGCCCGGCACTTCCGCGTGCTTCCCTGCACGGCCTGCGGCGGCATCCTCAAACCGGACGTGGTGTTCTTCGGCGAAACCGTTCCCCCGCAGCGCGTCGAACGCTGCCGCAAGCTCGTCGATGAGGCCACCTCGCTGCTCGTGCTCGGCTCCTCGCTGACGGTGATGTCAGGGCTCCGGTTCGTACGCCAGGCGGCTCAGGCCGGCAAGCCGGTACTGATCGTCAACCAGGACCCGACCCGCGGTGACCTGCACGCCCACTCCCGGGTTGCACTCCCCCTGGGAACGGCCCTCACCACGGTGGCCGACCGGCTCGGCATCCCCGTCGACGGGCGAGCGACGGCCTCGGTGAAGCCGTGACGGTGGCACCTGCTGCCCTGTGAGCGGAGCGGCGCCGCCGAGCTCGCCTGATGTCGCGGAGGAGGCCGGCGGTCGCGGCCAAGCGGTCGCGGCCAGGCGGTCGCGGCCAGGCGGTCGCGGCCAGGCGGTCGCGGTCGCGCTGCTCGCCGAAGCCGAGTCACATCTCAGCCCACAGGGCGGGCAGTCCGCGCATGTCGGGGAAGACGCCCTCTGCTTTTCCGTCGGAGGGTCGGGAATCGCGGAGTTGGAAAACGATCAGCGCTGACACGGAGTGACCGCCGACAACCTTCCACGGCTTCGTGGGCTACGTCACGGACGGGTCACCTGGCGGCCGCCCTTGTCGTGACGGCTGCTCAGAACGTCCACCGGGTATGGGTGTAGACCCCGTCGTCCCGGCCGAAGCCGTACGCCGTGGCCGGGGCCACCGCGAACACCACCACATTCCCCTCGCGGAAGGCGTCGCCGATCCCGTGGAACGCGCCCTCGGGCGAGGTGATGTGCGGCCCGTACTTCGCTTCGTACGCCGCGATCACCTCCTCGATCAGCGCCGGATCGGTGACCTGTTCCGCCTTTCCTTCGACGATGAGGTCCAGACCTTGGGTCAGCGAGTTCCCTCCCGTGGTCAGCGCGCAGTGCCCGTCGTGAGTGATGTTCTTCGCCTTCTGCTCCTCCGGACCGGTGGAGAAGTAGAGCGCCCCGTCGTGCCAGGCCGCGATCACGGGCGTGACGTGCAGCCGGCCGTCGGGCCGCACCGTGGACAGCCAGAAGATCTCCGCGGCCTTCAACTGCCGCTGAGCCTCGGCCCACTCGGTGGCGGTGACGTCCTCTGCACCCGGGCGAGGGTTGAGCGCGGAGCTGTAGCGGGTGTCCAGATCGGCCGTGGGCTGGTTCGCGGGGCGGCGCTTTTCGGGTCCTGGGGTGGCCATGGCGGACCTCCTCTTCCTCTCCACTGACGATCGGCCGGCGGTGCGGAACTCATTGTCCCGCTCCTGCCCGTCCGTTTCACGCCGACCGGGTGCCGGGAGCGGCTCGAGCCGCTCCCGGCACCCGGCGTCGGTCACATCACGCCGCCCCGCCCTCAGGGCGACGACCTGAGGACTTCCCGACCACACACGGGACGGGGCGGCGCTAGCCGACCCGTACTTCGGTGTTCTGGCATGCGTGCAGCAGCCACCGCCCATCGTCCTGCTTGGTCATGATGTAGAGCGGAGCGCCTTCCGTGTCGCCGTCGGCGGAGTGGTAGACCTGGCGAACCTTGACGGCCGCCACGTCAGGCCGCAGGAACTGCGTGTGCACCGCCTCGTAGGTGACGTCACCGTCCCAGCTTGCGGTGGGCAGCACCGCACGGGTGAACCCCGCGACCGCGTCGAAGCCGAGGAGGACCTTGCCGTGGGCGGTCGTCCAGAGAGCCTCGGGATGGAACAGCGCGAGGAAACCCTCCGCGTCCTTCGCGCGCTGCGTACGCTCAACGGTGGCCACGACCTGCTCGATGGCTTTGATGTCTGCGGTCTCGGTGTTCATGCAGATCACTCTGGCACCTCAAGTCCACTTGAGGTCAAGGCCTGTGACTCCCAAGATCGGCCGGACGACTCCAGTCCTGGCAGCCTGCACCCGTTCCGCGCCCGAGACCCACCTCGAGACCCACGTCGTACGAGCCATCCCAACTGGCCGCGTGAGGGTGTCAGTTGTGGTGGAGAGCACGGGACTGCGATGCCGCGTCACTTCCTCTCGCGCCGGGCGGGGGCAACGCATTGCCGGCTGTGACGGGACGGCGCCGGGACGGCTGCTACCGGCCGGCGGTGATTCCCGCGAGGATGAGGTCGATGCCGGCGAGGAACTCTGCGCGGTCGTCGTGCGTGCGCAGCTGACCGGCGACGGTTCGGGCGAACACGTACTCTTCGGGGTCGAGTTCCGCCCATGCGGTGGCCACGCCGTCCAGGAACTCGGTGCGACCCGCGCCCGGCTGGACCGCGCGGGTGTTGGCGGCATTCTGTCCCGCCACTCCGACGATGTAGCTCAGGAGTGTGGACGCCGCGGTGAACTGGGCGGCTTCGGGCACGTGGAGCGCTTGGACCTGGCGTCCGACGACTTCGAATATCCGCAGCATCGGTGACTGCCCGGGCGCTCGGGCCAGGTGTGTGCCGACCCAGGGGTGCGTGTCGATCGCGTCGAACACGCCGAGAGCGAGGGCGCGGATCGCTTCCTGCGGCGTCGCGTCGGTGTCATCACCGGAGACGCTGGAGACAGCGGCGGTGATGACGGCGTCCGTTGCGGCATCGAGGAGTTCCGTCTTGCCCGTGACGTGCCAGTAGATCGCGCCGGGCCCGGTCTCGAGCCGCTCGGCCAGGGCGCGGAACGTGAGTCCGCCCGCGCCCACCGCGTCGAGAAGCTCGGCGGCAGCGCTGACGATGCGCTCCCGTGAGAGCGGTTCCTGCCGTCGGTCGGGACGTCGGGTCCTTTCTGCCATTCCACGATTCTACCCGCAGTGGAACATCGTTCCAGCTTGACAACGAATGGAACAGCGTTCCACCCTGGAGCCGCCTGGAACGCCGTTCCAGGCACGGCCTGCCGGGCTTCCGTCCAGCTGCCCGCGATCACGGAGGAAGCACCATGCCCGAAGGACGCATCACGACCACTCCTGTCACGATCATCGGCGCGGGACTCGGAGGACTGACGCTCGCCCGTGTCCTCCACGTCCACGGCGTTCCCGCGACGATCTACGAAGCGGAGGCGTCACCGGCGGCTCGCGCCCAGGGCGGCTTGCTCGACATCCACGAGCACGACGGACAGCGCGCACTCAAGGCGGCCGGGCTGTTCGAGGAATTCCTCGGCCTCGTCCACCACGGCGCCGAGGCGTCACGAATAGCCGACAAGGACGGAAAGCTCCTGCTGGACGAGCCCGACGACGGTACCGGCGGGCGCCCGGAGGTGCTCCGCGGCGCGCTCCGGCATCTTCTGCTCGACTCACTGCCCGCCGGCACGGTCCGGTGGGGGCACAAGGTCAGCGCGGTACGGCCCCTCAGGGGAGGTCGCCACGAGGTCACGTTCGCGGACGGAGCGACGGTCACGTCCGGCCTGCTGGTGGGGGCGGACGGAGCATGGTCGCGGGTCCGTCCGCTGCTGTCCGACGCCAAGCCCGAGTACGTCGGCACGTCCTTGATCGAGACCTACCTGTTCGACGCCGACACCCGCCACCCGGCCAGTGCCCGGATCGTCGGCGACGGCTCCTTCTTCGCCCTCGCCCCCGGCAAGGGCATCGCCGCCCACCGCGAGCCGAACGGCGTCCTGCACACATACGTGACCGTCAGGAAGCCGCAAGCGTGGCTGGACGCCATCGACTTCACCGACACCGGCGCGGCGACGGCCCGTGTCGCAGCGGAGTTCCACGGCTGGGCCCCGGAGATCATCGCCCTGGTCACGGAGGGCGAGACCGCCCCGGTCCCACGCACCCTCAACGCCCTGCCGAGCGCACACCGCTGGGAGCGCGTGCCCGGCGTGACGCTGCTCGGCGACGCCGCCCATCTGATGTGCCCGTCAGGCGAAGGGGCCAATCTCGCCATGTACGACGGCGCCGAACTCGGCAACGCCCTCGCCGCTCACCCGGACGACGTCGAGGCCGCGCTCACCGCGTACGAGGAGGCGCTGTTCCCGCGCAGTGCCGCCGCTGCCGCCGAGGCCTCCCACGTCCATCGGCTGTGCCTCGACGACAACGCCCCGCACAGCCTCGTCGCCTTCTTCACCGACCACGGTCAGGCGGACTGAACCACAGCCGCCGCCGCACGGGTCCACGCGGAACAGCCCGGCGTTGCTCGGCCGACTGCTGTGAGTCAGGGGTCTCGACTATCGCCGTCGTTCACCCGCGTGGGCGGCACTTGGTCTGCCGCCGGCCAAGGTGTTCGGTGATGGCTCCTTGTCGCCGCGGAACGGCGCGATCAGCTCAGCTGGGCTGCCACAGCTCGATGCGGTTGCCCGCGGGGTCGGTGACCCAGCCGAATCGGCCGACGCCCTCCATGTCCTGGGTCTCGTCGGCCACCTCCGCTCCCTTGGCACGCAACTGCGCGAGCATCGCGTCCAGGTCGCGGACCCGGAAGTTGACCATGGCCTGCTGGGTGCGGGAGCCGAAGTACTCGGTCTCGGACTCGAAGGTCGCGAAGACTGTCACCCCGGCTTCCTGACGCCACACGCCGTTCTCGTCGGCGTCCAGGCCGAGGCAATCCCGATACCAGGTGCCCAGGGCCACCGGATCCGTGGCCCGCAGGAAGTATCCGCCGACTCCAAGCACTCGTTCCATGTCCCTATCCTGCCAGGGCCGCCCTCGCCCTCTTGGCATTCGGTCTCGATCACGGGGCGAATCGTGAGCGAGGTGGACGGTGCCCTGGCTCTCCTCGACGACCTGTCTCTTCTCGACGACCTGTCTCTTCTCGGTGACCTGGCTCTTCGCGGTGACCTGCTCTTCTCGGCGCGGACGGCTCGCGGCCGGTGAGGCCGGCGGCAAAAAGCGAAAGGCAAGGAGATCCCACTCCTTGCCACTATCAACGTATAACGCACTGGGGGGCTTGCGGCAAGGGCCTGGGTGTATCGCACAATCGGCGGCCGAATGCCGGAACCTGCAGGAATGAGGACCTCGAAGTGCGAGTGCTGTTGACGAGCTGGGGGTCGCGCGGCGATGTCGAACCGCTGGCGGGCCTGGCGGTGGGGTTGCGGAAAGTCGGCGCCGAAGCGCTGGTGTGTGTGCCTCCGGACGAGGAGTTCGTATCGCTGCTGGCGCGCGCCGGTGTGCCAGTGGTGCCGCTCGGTCCCACCGTGCACTCGGTGGTGGCCGGCACGAGGCCACCGTCGGCGCAGGACGCCTTCCGGCTCGCCCCCGAGCTGGTCGCCGCACGGTTCGGCACGCTCACCGCGGCGGCCGAGGGATGTGACGCGGTGCTGGCGACCGGTCTGATGCCGGCCGGCGCACGGGACGTGGCCGAGAAGCTGGGCATCCCCTATGTGTTCGCGTGCTTCCACATCCTGGGGCTGCCGTCGCGGCACTTCCCTCCGGGATCGCGGCCCGGCAAGCCGTCCCCACAGGGCGAGACCGACAACCGGGTGCTGTGGGCGCAGGACGGCCAGCGGGTGAACGCGTTGTACGGCGAGGCGCTCAACAGCCATCGGGCGGCGATCGGTCTGCCGCCCGTGGACAACGTCCGGGACCACGTCATCACCGACCGGCCGTGGCTGGCGGCCGACGCGACGCTGTGTCCGTCGCAGGGCATGACGGACCGCGACCTCGTGCAGACCGGCGCGTGGATCCTGCCCGACGACCGCCCGCTCCCGGGAGATCTGGAGGCGTTCCTCGACGCCGGTGCTCCCCCGGTGTACGTGGGCTTCGGCAGCATGGCCGCGCACGCTCCGAAGGGCATCGCCCGGGTTGCCATCGAAGCGAGCCGGGCACTGGGCCGCCGCACGGTCCTCGCCCGCGGCTGGGCGGACCTGGCACCGATCGACGACGCCGACGACTGTTTCGTCGTCGGCGAGGTCAATCAGCAGGCGCTGTTCCGCCGGGTGGCCGCCGTCGTGCACCACGGCGGAGCGGGCACCACGACGACGGCCGCCCGGGCCGGCGCGCCTCAGGTGGTGGTCCCCCGGATCGCGGACCAGCCGTACTGGGCAGGCCGGGTGGCCGAGCTGGGCATCGGCTCGGCTCACGCCGGTACGACGCCGACCTTCGCGTCCCTGACCGCCGCGCTCCGCTCCGCCCTGGCGCCCGAGACCCGGGACCGGGCCCGGGTCGTGGCCGGCGAGATCCGCCTCGACGGGCCGACGGCGGCGGCGCAACGACTGCTCGACACGGCCGGGCGGGGAAGGCCGTCCGCGACTGTGTGAACTACCAGGCGGCGGGCCGGGTACCGGGGGACGACAACACGGCCGTCACTCGGTCCCGCCGTCTGGCTGTCTTGCCGAAGGGCTGCCGCCTCAACCGCTTCCCCGGGCGACTCCGCGGTCGGGCAGTCCGCGGCCGAAGCCGGCGATCAGCTCCGCCCCCTGCCGGAGTCTCCAGGTGCACATGGGGGCCCGATCCCCGGGTCTGCAAGGAGGGTGGGCGCGTCCACGGGCTCTACCGCTCTACCGAGCGCCCTGGTGACCGGGTAGCGCACGTCGTGGTGACACGGTCCCGCTCACGGTCGAGTTGGGCCAAGCGCCGACCGTGCGAGACAGCGGGGCGCTTCGAACAGTCGTGGCTGTGGTGGCGGAGGTCGTCGAGGGCCGTGGGCCGCGCGCTCGAGTCCTCGGCATGCCCTAGCGCTGCGGGACGTCCTTGACGAACACGATGCCGTCGCCGGCCGCCAAGTGGGCCAGGGCGAGTGGGGAGTAGCCGAACCAGGGGCTCACGCGGGCCGGGGGCCGCGTGTCGCCGAGGGCGGCGGCCAGTCGTGGGGCGTCGATGACGTAACGGTCCTCCGGCAGCGCGTACAGGAGTCCTTCGACCGTGTCCGGCGGCGGGGTGTCCACCCCCTCGTGCCGGATCGTGCCCAGGGCCGTGGCCACGAAGGCGTACTCGTCGCCGAGTCGGGCGTTCACCAGCGCACCGGCGCTCCACCACTCCAGCAGTTCCCCACCCATCCGCATCGTGCTCTTCTCGCGCTGGAGATGGGCGTTGTGGGCATGGACCAGAGCCGGCGCCCTGGCGGCGACGGCGAGGAGGTTGCGGGCCATCATCCGGTCCCGCACGCCCACCAGCCGGGTCATGCGGGCCGGCGAGGTGTCGGCCATCCAGTGGTGGTAGTGCAGGAGGCCGGTCGCGGTACGCGCGTACAGGAGCGCACGGTCCCAGGCGTCCCGCGATGTAGCCGTGATCAGGTGCGGCATGTGTTCGTGGAGCAGGGCCGTCAGATCGTCGGCGAGCAAGCGCAGCTCCCTGGCCTCGGCGGACCGCCCCACGGACTGGGCCGGGTCCCACATCGCGGCGGGATCGGTCCACCGGTCGTCGGCGCCGAGCAGGCGGTCGAGCGCTTCCGCGGTGCACGGAAGCAGCTCCGCCCGCACCCGGGGCGCGAGATGGTCGTGCAGTGCGGTGAGGGCCTGGCGGGGACTCGCCGCACCGGTGATCTCCAGCGGGCCGTCGAAGCCGGCGAAGCGGAGCCGATCGGCTGCGGGCCGGTCGTCGTTGTAGGCACGCATCCAGCGCACGAGTTCGCGATTGGCCGCGGCCCCGCCCCACCCGTGGCTGATTCCGCGCTCCATGACCTCGTCGAGGCTCCCCGTCCCCGAGGTGACGTAGTCGTCCACGAGCAGGCCCGCCAGGCAGTCGCTCTCGATCGCGATCGTCCGGTAGCCCTCCTCGTCGACGAGCTGCCGGAAGAGTTCGTTCCGCAGATCGAGAAGAGCGTCCTGACCGTGGGTGGGCTCGCCCAGGGCGAGCAGCCGTGGCCGGCCCGGGAGGAGCCTCATGAGGGCAGCCGCCTCGACGGCATGGGCGGTGTCCTTGATGTCGGTAGCCATGGCTTCAACGGTATCGTTGAACCTTCGATTGAGACTTCCGGGCGGTATCGGCAGGGTGATGGAACGAAACCTTCAAAGCGGTGAGCGGCTCAGGCCGGTCGACCTGGCACGCGGGCACGGATTGTCGACGCAGGCGGTCAGGAACTACGAGGAGGCCGGGATCCTTCCGGCCGCCGGCCGCACACCCCACGGCTACCGCACCTACACGCCGCTGCACGCGGTGGCCCTCGGGGCTTTTCTCGCCCTGGTGCCCGGCCATGGGCACCGGACGGCGACGTCGATCATGCGGGCCGTGAACGAGGGCACCGTCGATGAGGCCCTCCGCCTCATCGACGCCGGCCACGCCCAGCTCCTCGACGACCGCCGGACCCTGCAGGCCGTGGAGAACGCTCTCCGCGACCTGGAGCCCGTCACGACGTCCGAGCCCGCCACAGATTCCGGTTTCGGCCCGGACTCCAACTCCGGCACCCGCACCGGCACTCGCTCCTTCTCCGGGAGCACGTTCATCGGGCCGCTGGCGGAGAGACTGGGGATCCGGCCCGCGACGCTGCGCAAATGGGAGCGCGCCGGGCTGGTGACCCCCCGCCGCGACCCGCAGACCGGGTACCGCGTCTACGACGAGGCCGACGTACGGGACGCCCGGCTGGCCCACCAGCTCAGACGGGGCGGCTACCTGCTGGAGCAGATCGCTCCGCTGGTCGCCCAGGTGCGGGCGGCCGGCGGCCTGGAGCCCCTGGAGGCGGCGCTGTCCGACTGGCGTGGCCGGCTGTCCGCCCGCGGGCGGGCGATGCTGACCGGGGCCGCCGAGCTGGAGGCGTACCTCCGCTTGCGGGCGGTGGCGGCGTAGCCCCCGCTCGAATGGCCGGCTACCACAGTGGGATCCGCCCGGCGCCGGATCGCCGGCCGGGACTGGTTCTCGTCCGCGTCGACGAGAGCAAGCCGGCGAAGGGCCGAAGTCCCGCGCTCCGGAGTCGACTCGGAGTCCGCACTCTCTGCCGGCAGCCTCCGGGCCCTCAGTCGGGCAGATCGCCGTCGCCGCCCAGGTTCGCGACCATGCGCCGCAGGACGTTGATCGTGGTGACGAAGTCGGCAGGGTCGACGCCCTCGTGCATCTGCTCGTGCACGGACAGGTTGCGCTCCCTGGCCCGCAGGCGGCCCGCCTCTCCTGCCTCCGTCGAGGTCATGACCCCCGACTCCTCCACGATCCAGCCGCGAGCGAGCAGGTCATCGAAGACGCCGTCGAAGTCGATCCCCAGGTCGTCATACGTCGACAGCCGCTCGGTCAGCGTGGCACGGCTCCACCTGCCCGGCTCCCCGGCGACATGGTTGAGCGTCCACCAGTGCGGCTGTGTGAGATCCTCCACCGCCAGCTGAGCGCGCAGAGCTCCGACCACTTGCCGATAGGCCGCTCCACTCCACGCCCCGATGGGCTGAGCGGCCAGTTCCTCGTGCGAGTACTCCCTGATCGTCATGCTGATGCGCCCCCTTCAATCGATCACTGGAACGCGATCACCGTAGAACCTCGGGTTTGCTTGAGGTCAAGGGAGGTTCTGAGAGGTCATGAGGTTCTCGGCGTGCTCCGAGTTCGAGCCCCGCATCCGATCCCGGCCACGCAAGCCGAAGCCTCGAGAGCCGCCACCACCGCGTCCCCAGTCGGACGGTTCGTGTGCACCGCTGGCGCCTCCTCATGTCCTCGACCGTGATGTGTGTGCCATGAGGACCAGGAGGAGGCCGCAGGCGATGACCAGGATCCAGCCCGGGCGGGATGCGTGGGCCAGACCTGCCGGGGTGGAGTTCGCAGCCAGGCCGCCGGCGATGGCGATGCCGATCGCGGCGCCGACCTGCCGTGCGGTGGACGTGATCGCTCCAGCCACGCCGGCCCGGTCCGCGGGCAGTCCGCCCACCGCGGTGTTCGTGATCGGCGCGTTGGCGAAGCCGAAGCCGATGCCGGTCAGCAGGTAAGCGAGCAGGAGCAGGGGCATTCCCGTGCGACCGTCGAGTCCGACCTGGCAGAGTCCGCCGGCCATGGTGAAGCCGCCGGCCAGCGTCAGCGGCAACCGGGGTCCCACGCGACCGACGAGACGGCCGGACCAGGGGGCGCAGACGATGGCGCCGACAGCCATGGGCAGGGTCGCCACCCCGGCGGCCAGAGGCGTCAATCCTCGGGTGTGCTGCAGGTAGAGGGTGTTGAGCAGCAGCGTCACGTTGAGGGCGACGAAGACCGCCACGGCACCCAGGACCGCGCCGCTGAACACCGGCCGGCGAAAGAGCCGCGGGTCCATCAGGGGTTCGGGTCGGCGGGCCTCGACCCATACGAATGCGACGGTCGCCATGGTGGCGATGCCGTAGGCGGCCAGGGCCGCCGGCGACGCCCATCCGACGTGCGGCCCTTCGACGAGGGCACCGACCCACACCCCGATGACCACGGTCAGCAGGACCTGTCCCGGCAGGTCGAGCCGGCGCGGCCGCGGTGCCCTGGACTCGGGCACGAACAGGGCGCTGAGCACCAGGGCGGCCACGATGACCGGAGCGTTGATCCAGAAGAGCGCGCGCCAGCCGAACCCCGCGAGCAGAGCGCCGCCGGTGACCGGCCCGACGGCCATGCTGAGCCCGAAGACGGCCGCCCAGACACCGATCGCCTGTGCTCGCTCCTTCGGGTCGGGCATCGCGTTCACCACGATGGCGAGGGCGACGGGACTGAGCATCGAGGCACCTATGCCCTGAACGGCGCGGATCACGACGAGCGCACCGGCCGACGGGGCGATTGCGCAGAGCAGCGAGGCCGCCCCGAACACCACCAGTCCGGACTGGAACATCCGTCGGCGCCCGAACCGGTCCGCCAGCGCGCCCGAGGAGATCAGCAGACCGGCCAAGGCGATGGTGTACGCGTCCACGGTCCACTCGAGGCTGCGGGTTCCGACCCGCAGGTCGCGCCCGATGGCGGGCAGGCCCACGTTCACGATGGTGGTGTCCAGGCCCACGAGGAACATGCTCAGGCAGCAGACGGCCAGCACCGTCCACCGTCTTCGCGCGCTCGAAGCGGGTGGGGCGGGGGGCGTCGTCATCATGGTCACGGTCACGGGGCTGCCTCTCGGACACGGAAGTACCTGTCCCGCAAGGCTCGTTCAGGCTCCTACGCGACGACCAGCACTTTTGCCGGGACCGCAAAGAACCGTGCGCTGCCCACTCCCCCGCCCCGGGGGGCCGGCCGGCGTCCCGGCATCGGTCTGCCTCCACGGCTGTGGATCCGCTGGATCCGCCACGCGGCGTTGAGGCCCATCGGACACGCGAGCCGGTCCGCGCGGCCGTCGAGGGTCGGTCCCGACGGCCGTCACGACCCTCCGAGGTGTGCTGCCGGTCCTGCCGTCGGAACGCAGCAGTGCAGTGAACACCACTCGTACGGCCCCGTATCCGAATCGCCCTGAGGGGCACTCGGTGTGCCGTGCCCTGGTGAGGCGCCCTGGTGGCGGTGCCGTGGTCCCCGAGAAAGGCCGCGGCACCGCCAGGTCACCAGAGTTTCGCGGAGGCCCACGGTATGGCGCGGGCCGGGCCGGGATGCTGCGCCGATCGCAACCGGCAACGCCGACGGGCCCTTTCAACCGGCGATCGACAGCCGACAGTCGGCAGTCGGCGGTCGGCAGTCGGCAGTCGGCAGTCGGCAGTCGGCAGTCGGCAGTCGGCAGTCGGCAGTCGGCAGTCGGCGCGAGAGTCCGCCGGTCAGCGACAGTTGGCGACAGTCGGCGACGGCAGGGGCGGATCGGACTCCGATCGACCGCGGAGAGCCACCGCGACACATGCGAGCCGCTCCTACGGATTACGTTGTTCTACACCCATCACGCAATGAAATTCGAAGGTATCTGTTCAATCTCCTGCGATATCACTATCTTCAGAGCCATGGATACGACCCCTCTCCCACCCCGGCTCCCCGTTACCGACCGCACCCGGCATCGCCGCCTTCGCGAGCAGGGCAGTCTGGAACGGACCGATCTCGCGGCGATCCTCGACGCCGGCTTCGTCTGTCATCTGGGAGTGGTGATCGAGGGTCGGCCACTCGTGCTGCCGACGGTGTACGGGCGGGACGAGCAGTG
The DNA here is from genome assembly GCF_043199955.1 of Streptomyces sp. NPDC048514. NCBI lineage: Bacteria > Bacillati > Actinomycetota > Actinomycetes > Kitasatosporales > Streptomycetaceae > Streptomyces > Streptomyces sp. NPDC048514. The sequence continues at coordinate 191,351 of NZ_JBICWT010000003.1, forward strand.
GTTGTATCTGCACGGGTCCGTGGCCAGTCGGAGTCTGGCCGGTGATCTCCCCGTCTGTGTCACCGTCACTCACGTCGACGGACTGGTGCTCGCGCGTTCCGTCTTCGAGCACGGGGTGAATTACCGCAGCGCCGTGATCCACGGTGACGCGCGCAGGGTCACCGACCCCGAGGAGAAGCTGGAAGGACTGCGCCGGCTCACGGAGCACTCCGCGCCGGGCCAGTGGGACTACGCCCGCCGCCCGAACCGCAAGGAACTCGCCGCGACCACCCTGCTCGCCCTCTCCCTGCAGGAAGCCTCCGTCAAGATCCGTAGCGGTGCACCTGAGGACGGTGACGGGCCCGACGCCGAACTGGGGCTGTGGGCCGGAGTACTGCCGCTGACCGCGGTCTGGGGCGAGCCCGTGCCCGATCCTGCACTGCCTGCGGGCACTCCCCCACCGGAGCACATCGCGCGCCGCACGACCGTAAACCTGTGCGGTAGTGGGCGTACCGCCGCCGACTGAGCCGTGAACTGCAACCACCGTGGGATTCGCCCGCACAGCCGCTCTCGTAGCGTCGTCCCCGCAAACCGGCACGAAAACGGGGGACGCCGCCCGGCCGCAGGGGGCAGCGACGACAGCTGCCTCCCGGACCGGGCCGGGCGGCCGCCTCGGTCTGCGACCACTACGGAGGAATCATGTTCGAACCGCACCTCGGCATCCGCGCCGCGGTCCTGGTGGCGACGACGGCTCTGCTCACGGGGTTCGGTGGCGCCGTCGCCGCGACGAGCGCCGCTGCCGCCGGCACGAGTGCCGCGGGGACCTGTACGTTCGCCAACCCCAAGACGGTGAGGACGGCCAAGGTCGACTCGATCAACATCGAACTCCGGTACAGCACGTCCACCCGCTGCGCATGGGGCCGCATTTACAACGCGGACCCCGGTGACCAGGTCTGGGTGGACCGCTCCTCGAACAACGGCCGGAGCTGGGAGGGGCCGCTGAGCCTGACCACCGTGAACAGCGGCTCGGACACGCACACCGCTTCGCGCTACGACGGCGGCTACGTGATGCGCGCCTGCGCGTGGAACGACTCCACTCACCACATCAAGTGCACCGGCTGGTACTGAGCCGGCAGGCCGCCGCACGCGGCCACGGAAGACCGACGGCACCGCCGAGTACCGTCGATGACTGCTGAGCACCGCTCGGCGCCCGGAGGCCGCCCGGAACACCCGGGCGGCCTTCGCACGGTGATGCCTGCCGACAGACCGACGCCGCGTTACGCACGCCGCTGCGCGCCCCCCCCTCATCCGCCGCGGGCTCCGGGATGTGCTGGGCGACACAGGTGAGGGGCCGCCTGTACGGGCAGGTCGCTGCCGGTGCCGGAGTGACCGCCCGGATGCACGTACGCGGGGCGGCCCGCCAGCAGCCCGAAGACCGCCTCGGGTACGAGCAGGACGAGCAGGAGCAGGAGCGGCGTTCGCCATCCGCCGGTGACGGCGTGCAGGAGGCCGATCATCAGAGGGCCGGCTCCGGCGATCAGGTAGCCGCCGGTCTGGGCCATGCCGGACAGCCGGGCGGCTATCTGCGGGGTGGGTGAGCGCAGGCTGAGCAGGGTGAAGGCGAGCGGGAAGGCGCTTCCGGTGGCGACCCCGAGAACGCAGATCCACACCCAGCCGGCTTCGGGTGCGAGGAGGAGTCCGGCCAGGGCGGCGGCCTTGGTCGCGGCGACGGCGGTGACCAGCGGGCGCTGGGTGGCCATGCGGGTGGCCACGACGGGGACGGCGAAGCCGAGCGGGATGCTGATGATCTGCATGACCGAGACCATCAATCCGGCTTCGGCCGGCTCGTATCCGTCGGCGTGCATGATCTCGGGCAGCCAGGCCATGAGGGCGTAGAACATCAGGGAGACGAGTCCGAGGAAGGCGGCGACCGCCCAGGCGAGGGGGGAACGCAGCAGGGACGCCGTGGGGTCGGGGCGGGTGTCGGGCAGAGGCACGCGCCGCCGATGGCCACGTACGGCGAGGGGCCCCCAGGTGAGCGCGGCCAGCAGGGCGGGAAGTGCCCATACGGCGAGGGCGATGCGCCATCCGGCGGTGTCGGCGAGGGGGATGGCGAGGGCGGCGGCGACGGCTCCGCCGGCGGCCATGAGCATCATCGCGAGGCCGGTGAGGGAGCCGATGCGGGTGGCGAAGTGGCGTTTGATGACGGCGGGCAGCAGGACGTTCCCGAGAGCGATTCCCGCACCGGCCAGGACCGTGCCGGCGAACAGGGCCCACGGGGAGGGGAACGCGCGCAGGAGGATGCCCGCGGTGAGGATGACGAGGGCTGCGGTGACGGTGGTCTCCGTGCCGATGCGGCGGGCGATCGGCGGGGCGAGGGAGGCGAAGACGCCGAGGCACAGCACGGGAAGGGTGGTCAGGACGCTGACCTGGGTGCCGGTGAGGTGGAAGGTGTCCTGAAGCCGGCCGAGGATCGGTGAGATGCCGGAGATGGCGGCTCTCAGGTTCAGTGCGAGGAGCATCAGGCCGGCGAGTGCCCAGAGTCTGGCCAGGCGGTGAATGACATGTGAGGTTTTCACTTTTTCCCTTGGAAATGCCCGAAGGCTTCCCCCTCGGGAGACGGTGTCTCCGCGCCGGGGGGAAGCCTTCGGTGGTGATGCTGCGGACCGGTGGGTGGTCAGGCGAGGGCCGGGGTGCCGGCCGACCGGTTGTGGAACGGGCATATGAGCTGGTTGGCCTGCCCCTTGGTGAGGGCCGAGGCCGCGTTGGCGCCGGCTCCGGCGCCGGCTCCGCTCTCACCGAGGAGCTTCAGGATCTCGGTGGACAGCAGGTCCTGCTTGCCCTTGAGGGCGTCGGCGGTGGTCTGGTCGGTGGAGAAGACCATCTCGGCGGCGATGTTGTCCATGACGATGCGGGCGAGGTTGTCCAGGGAGACGGCCACCGGGTCGGCGGCGGACTGTGCCGTCATCAGGTCGATCAGGTGGGAGCCGACCTTGTCCTGGTTCATGAAGTTCCTGATGATGATGCTGTTCTGGTTCAGCTCGTAGGTGGTCCACAGGGACAGCACCACCACGTAGAGGCCGGACCAGGCGTCGTCCCCGACCTGCTTGCGCCAGCGGGTCATCAGGTCCGAGACGCCCTGGATCTGCACCTTCGAGGACCAGTACATGTTGGTCCGGATGCTCGGGTAGACGGCGCCCGAGAAGTCCTCGAAGGACTTCATGTCGAACTCGCGCCGTGTGATGGTGTCGGCGATGTAGGTGTGCGCGCGGTCGAGGATGAACGCGCAGGAGTCGCGGAGCTCGGCCGGGAGCTTGGCGTCCGCGAGGGTCTTGCGGGCGGTGTCCAGGGTGCTGGAGAAGGCCTGGAGGGGCGTGATCCAACTGGTGTCCTTGGGGCCCGTGAAGGCGACCATGGCCAGGTCGTGCGGATCGGTGTACGCGGCCTGCGCCGGCGGGATGTAGGTGGGGTCCAGGTAGGGCGCGCAGATGGAGTAGATGCCGAGCGGGGTGTGGGCGATGGACTTGGCCAGCTCGAACACCTCGTCGACGGGCTTGACCGTCTCCAGCACCTTGCCGTCGTTCACCAGGTAGTACGTGCCGCCGACCATGTCGTTGTTGACGACGATGACGGGCCCCAGATGCCTGCTCAGGTTGCCGCGCATGATGTCGTAGTTGTTGCGCATGCCGGTGTCGACCGCGCGGATGTTGTCGCGGGCGGCCTTCTTCCGGGCGGCCTCTACGGTGCTGGTGTCGGGAGTGCCGCCGTCGGCGTGCGCGGTGCCGGTCGCGGCGAGGTCGGAGAGAGCGGCGGCCGCCGCGGTGGCGGCGGTGGCGGCGAGAACGGTTCTGCGGGTGGGCGTGGGCACTTTCTGTCATCCCCCTCGAATAGTGGTGCGCGCGAATCCCCGTTCACGCGCCTGGCGTTGTGGTGCTCGTCCCCCGGCAACCGCGCATTTTCAGCCAATGTTGTGCGGGCCCGGATGTCACGGTCGACGTGATCACACGGCACGGCCCGCTCGGTACGGGACGGCCGTGCCGCTGCGGAGAACGGATCACACGGGGGACGGGCACCCGTTCTCCGCAGCGGAGTTCTCGACGGTGTGACGTCAGCCCAGCGAAGCGGCGGACGGCACGACCACGCCGTACAGGTCGGCGATCGTCGCAAGGGCACCGTGGTGAAGCTGCTCGGCGGACACCTCGGCGACGTCCGTCGCCAGCGACCGGGTGGCGGTGGCGTCGGCCACGACGGTGGGCCGGTTCCCGCGCAGGAACGCGCCCTGGGCGGTGAACGCGATGCACATGTGCGTCATGAAACCGGCCAGTATCACGTCACCGTTTCCGGCAGCGTCCACCAGGCCGCCGAGGTCGGTGCCGTGGAAGGCGTTCGGGGCCTGCTTCGTGACGACCCGCTCGCCCTCGATCGGCGCGACCTTCTTGTGGATCTGCCCGATCTCGGCGTTCAGGTCGTACGGGCTGCCCTCACCGCCGTCGTGTTGGACGTGGATCACCGTTGCACCCGCGGCGCGGGCCTTCTCCAGCAGCTCCGCCGCGCGGCCGAGGGCGGTCTCCCAGCCCTCCAGTTCCATGACCCCCTCGGTGTAGGTGTTCTGGAGGTCGATCAGGATCAGCGTCGACTGCCCGAGTGCGGCGGGGGTCTGGTCGAGGTCGCTGAGGTCACGCAGGGTCTTGGAAGGCACAACTGCCCCTCTGGTGAAGATGCTGGGAAGATTTTCGGCCATCCGTGGAGGCCGAGTAGACGCTACGATCCGGCCAGGTCGGCGGCAATGTCGAAAAACTTGCAGAAAATGACATGCCGCCCGAACTCCCGGGGGGGACCGAATGGACCAGATCCGAAGACTTGTCGTCATCGTCCTGTTCGAAGACGTCGACCTGCTCGACGTCACCGGACCGCCGGAGGTGTTCGCACTCCTGCGCCGCGAGATGGACGGTGACCCCGGCTACCAGGTCGCCCTCGCCGCCGAGACCCTGGACCCCGTCACCACGTCGGCCGGGGTGCGGGTGCTCCCCGACCTGACCTTCGAGGACGCCGCCCGGCACCGCATCGACACCCTGCTCGTCCCGGGCTCGGTGGAGGTCGACCACCGCCGCCAGGTGCACGCCCTGGTCGACCCGCGGGTGGTCGCCCGGATCAAGCAGCTCGCCGGCCAGTCGCGCCGTATCGCCTCCGTCTGCGTCGGAGCGCATCTGCTCGCCGCGGCCGGGCTGCTGGACGGGAAACGGGCCACCACCCACTGGTCGACGGCACAGCAGCTCGCCGCCGACCACCCGGCCGTCGAGGTCGACCCGGACCCCATCTTCATCCGGCAGGGCGACGTCTGGACCGGCGCCGGGCTCACCGCCTGCCTCGACCTCTCCCTCGCCCTGGTCTCCGAGGACTTCGGCGAGGCCGCGGCTCTGGCGGTCGCGCGTCAGCTCGTCATGTACCTCAAACGCCCGAGCGGGCAGAGCCAGTTCAGCGTGCCCCTGGAGACCGGCTCCACGTCCCGCCGGATGGACGCCCTGCGCCTCCACATCAGCCAGAACCTCACCCGGCCGCTGTCGGTCGCCGAACTCGCCACCCACTCCAGCATCGGCGAGCGCCACCTCAACAGGCTCTTCCGCGACGAACTCGGCACCACACCCGGCGCCTACGTGGAGTCCGTACGCCTGGAAGCCGCCCGCAGCCGGCTGGAGACCACGGACGACACCCTCGACCGCGTGGCCGGCCTCTGCGGGTTCAAGACCACCGACACCCTGATCCGGGTCTTCCGCCGGCGCCTGAACACCACCCCGACCGAGTACCGCAACCGGTTCCGGCGCACGGTCTCGCTGTGACCGGAGGGCGTGACGTGACCGGTGCCTGGTGACCGGTGCCGGGTGCCGGGTGCCGGGTGCCGGGTGTCCGGTGCCTGGTGCCGGGTGCCGGGTGCCCGGTGCCGGGTGCCGGGTGCCTGGTGTCTGGTGTCCGGTGCACGGTGGGGGCGGACACGCCGTCAGGTGTGGCTCGATCTCCCGGCCGTGGGTCAGCGCAGTACGAGCAGCAGGGCCAGGGCAATCAGCAGGGAGTCGATCCGGTCCAGCAGACCGCCGGAGCCCGCCAGCCACCGACCGGCGTCCTTGGCCCGGGCCCCCCTCTTGATCATGGATTCGAGCAGGTCTCCCAGTGGACCGCCGGCTGCCACCGCGATCGCGGTCGTCCAGTGCAGTGCCGAGAGGACGGCGAGTGCGCCAAGGCCGGCCGCGGCCCCCGCGAGGGTCCCGCTCCAACGCTTGGCCGGTGACAGGGGCGACAACCGCGGGCCGCCCAGATGCCGGCCGGCGAAGTACGCCACGATGTCGGCGATCGAGACGGCGACGAACAGTACGAGCCCGACTGCTCCGAGGGGCACCAGGGCAGCCAGTACTCCCAGCCAGGTCAGCCCGAGCAGGCCGGAACCGAGACGCCTGAGGCCGTTCTCGGCGTCGCCCGCGAGCAGTGGCACCGCCGCCACCGCGAGGGCGCCGATCGCCGCGACCCTGGGCAGCTGCCCGGCCGCCAGCCAGGCGGTCAGCACGAGAGCGACAAGGGCCGCGGCCAGCACCGCCCGGTCGGTCCGGCCCAGCCGCAGCAGCCCACCGAACTCCATCGCCCCGATGATCCCGGCCAGCGCGGCGAGGACGGCGATGCCCGGAGCGCCGAGCCAGAACGCGCCGGTGATCAAGGGCACGCCGAGTGCCCAGACACACCAGCGGATCACGAGTTCCCGCCGCCTGGACGCGACCGCCGCGACGCCTCCCGCCACCAGCGCTCCCCCGAGGTAGGGCACCAGACCCGCCACTGTGCTCAACGAACGACCCGCTCGCGCCGCCCCGCCGCCGGCGCGGATTGCGGCCGCAGCGCGTCGAGCGCGCTGCGGCACGCCGCCACGATGCGCGCGTTCTCGTCCGTGTCGCGCACGGCGACACGGACGGTGCGTCCCTCGAACTGCGGGGAGAGAGGCGAGAGATCACGCAGGTAGACATCGCGACGGCGGCACTCGCGCACGAGTTGGGCGGCGCTCGGTCCGCCGGGCCGCAGGGTGACGGTGAGGAAGTTCGCCACCGACTCCTCCACCGCCGAGAAGTCCGTCAGCTCTGCCAGGCCGGTGGCCAGTCGGCGACGCAGTGTGTGGGTGCGGTTCCAGCGGTCGGCGTAGTACGCGGGGGCGCGCAGAGCCGCGACGGCGGCCAGCTGGGCCGGCAGGCCGAGCGGCCAGGGAGGTGTCCAGCGGCGCAGCCGCCCCGCCGTTTCCGGATCGGCCACCAGGTACGCCGCCCGGACGCCGGACAGGGCGTACATCTTGGACAGTGACGTGCATACGGTGACTCGCGAGTCGGCCGCGGCGAGGCCGGCCAGGGAGTCGGCCGGGTCGACGTAGCCCAGGTAGGCCTCGTCGATCCACCACCGGGTCCGCGCGGGCGAGGCTTCGATCACGGCGCGCAGCTGTGCGGCGGGTGTGTGACGACCGGTCGGGTTGTTCGGGTTGACCACCACCACGAGGTCGTACCGGCCGGTCCGCGTCGCGGCGGCCAGCCGGGCCGGGTCGACCACCCAGCCGTCTTCGCGCTGCAGCCGCAGCCGGTCCACCTGGCAGCCGATCACCCGCTCGGTGACGTGGGCGTACTCGCCGTAGCCGGGGTCGAGCAGCAGCACTCGGCTCTGCGCGGTCAGCCACTGGCCGAACGCCCGGAAGATCAGGTCGGACGATCCGGCTCCGACGACCAGCGACTCCCTCGGGAGAGCACGTGTCCTGGCGATCTCGGCGCTCAGGCCCTGTGCGGCGGCGGGCGGTGAGGTGCGGGCCACCCAGGCCGGATCCTCGGTGAGTACGGCCGTCACCTCGCGGGCGGGTGGGAACCAGGCGTCCAGCACGTCGGCCACGACCACCTGATGGCGCCGGTGCAGACTGCGGAAGTCCGTGCCGATGGCGGTGAACGAGGCACCGCCGTGTTCGCAGCCGTCGGAGGGGGAGACGAAGTCCATGTCCAGCTGCCAGTCCACTCCGGTCCGCAGCCGTTCGACCGCACCGGAATACCGATCCAGCACGGTCTTCGTCAGTTCGGGCACGGAGCCGGTGAGGACCTCGAACGTGACGGCCCCGCAGTCGATGGTGTGGCCGACCGGGCGCAGGCCTGTGGCGAGGTACATGCCGAGCAGGTCCGCGCGCCCCATCGCCACCACGTGACGGCCGCCCCGGGACTCCACCCAGCGCAGGGCGGCGTACATGAGCGACGCCGCCGCGGCGGTGGACCGCCAGCGCGGCTCCAGGGTGAGGATGCGGACCTCGAACGGGGCGTCCTCGTCCAGCAGGGGCAGCGCGTCGCGGGTCACGTACTTGTCCAGCCCGTAGCGGCCCACCCACGGGGGCGTGAGACTGACGAAGCCGATCCGGTGCGGCCCGCGCGCCGCGACCAGGTAGACGTTGTCGCCGTCCAGCCCGTCGACCAGGCGCCCTGACGGATCGACCGCATGCTGGCCCAGCTCCTCGGCGTAGACCCGATGACGCAGGTCGTGGATCCAGTCGAGGTCCTGTGGTGTGGCAGCACGCAACTGCATCGCCTGGGCCATGGGTGCCTTCCTGACGCAAAACAGGGTGTGCGACCCAGCCTGGTGATTGCGGACACGTCACGCATGAGTACGCGTACTCAGCTCGGCCCGCTGACGCAGGGTCCGAGGTCTGCCGGGGCGGCGCCGGTCCCGCCCCCGGGCTCGTGGATCAGAGCCGCCGGGTACGATCCGGCCCGGGGTCGGCGGCATCGTCGGCGAACCGGCTCCCACCCCGGGTTCGGCCTCGAATCGGCGGGGCGGGACGCAGGGGTGCGGGCGGGATGCGCGGGAGGGAAGCATGGGAACGGGTGGATGCGGGGCGGCCGGGCAACAGGGTTACCCACGGCCTGGGTTCGGACAGCCCGGGCCCGGACGACGCGGGCCGGGACGACGCTCCGGGCGGCGCGGGTCCGCCCGGCGCGGCAGCGGTGCCATGATTGTGGCTCTGATCGTCCTCACGGCGTTGTCGCTCGGTGCCTGCGGCACGGAGCATGCGCGGACGGACGGGACCCGCGAGACCGGGGGAACCGGGGGGACCGGCGGAACCAGCCGGGCCGGCGGGGCCGCGAGCAGTGGTGCCCGAGCCACCCCGAGCCCCTCTCCGGCGTCTCCCTACGTCGAGCCGGGGGCCGGTGACGGCGCCCCGCACTACCGCGAGAACAACGGCTTCCGGATCTCGGGCGACATGTCCGCCGCGAGTGCCACGGACGCCCGGCGGGAGGCCGACCGTATCGAGCCGGCGCTCAAGCGGCTCTGGCAGCACAGGACGTGGGACCCCAAGTCGGTCCGCGCCGCGATGCTCGGACTCGGTTACCGGGAAGAGCGCTTCGACGCCAAGGGCACCCGGCTCGGCGGGACGCTGCAGGTCCGGTCGATGGACTCGCGTTTCGAGAACGGCCGGGAAGTCAGGCCCGAGGGCGCGCTGGTGGGTCTGCGCGTCCACGACGACGCCTGCGTCACCGCGTTCGTGCAGAGGACCAACTACCAGGTTTCGACGAACGGCCCCTACCCGGAGACGGGTTGCTTCGAGCCGCCGGCCGGCCACTGACTTCCGGAACGTGTGGCGGCGCCCCCGGTCCGCTCTCTCGGCCGGGCAGGCAACGCTCCATGGCCGCCGCCTGCGGATCCTCCCAGCGGATCCGCAGGCGGCGGGACCGGTGCAGGCAGGCGAACGCGCGCTCGAAAACCCGCTCCGAGTGCCCAGCCCGGACACGCCGCTTTACCGGTGGGAGGCCCGGAGGTGCTCGTGATGCGCACGGTCGCGGCCTTGCGCGACCACTTCCCGTGTCTCCGGTTCGGTCCTCGGCCTCAGCGGCGGGCTCACGGTGCCCGACGCCCTTCACCTGCACTGCGTCGCCTTCTCCTCCTTCCACGCCTGCTACTCGGGAGGCAGTCGACGAACCCGCGATTCGACCGTTCGGCTGGTGACTGGCTCCTCTCGCACCTCAGCCCCGGACTACGCACCTGAGCTGTGTCAGCTTGTACGTGTCCCGTGGGCGCGGTTCGAGGACTGGAGGAGGCCCCTGATGGCACATGGCGGACAGCCGCCGGGGTCCGCCCCGTCCGGTGGGCCGGGGCGCCACAGACCGGACAGGAGGCCGGTGCTGGAGCGCGTGCGGCGCATGCGCGGCTCCGTGGCCGCCGTTGTGGCGGCGGGCGAGGGCCGGGCCCGTGCGGCGGCGCGGCGCATCGGGCGGCTGCCCCCGCCTCCGGGCCCGTTCCGCCCCGGATTCTGGCGCAGCCCGATCCGCGGGCCCTGGCTGACGTCGGTGTTCGGCCTGGTGCTGCTCGCCGGCATTCCGGTGCTGTTCGTCACGGGGCTGCTGTCCTACGCCGCCTACAACCCGGGCCTGGGCCCCCTCAACGACGAGACTCCCGACAAGGGCGTGCTGGGCTTCTACCTCTTCAGCTGGCCCACCCACCCGTACTGGCTCTACCGGCTGCTCCAGGGCGTGCATGTGACGCTGGGGGTGGTCCTGGTTCCCGTACTGCTGGCCAAGCTGTGGTCGGTGATCCCGAAGCTGTTCGAGTGGCTGCCGGTCCGCTCGGCCGCGCACGCGCTGGAGCGGCTTTCCTTGCTGCTGCTCGTCGGCGGGGTCATCTTCGAGTTCGCCACGGGCATCCTCAACATCCAGCTCTACTACGTCTTCCCCGGCTCGTTCTACCGCCTGCACTTCTACGGCGCCTGGGTGTTCATCGGCGCGTTCGCCGTCCACGTGTCCCTCAGGCTCCGCCGGATGACTCGGGCCCTGCGCTCCCGCGGCCTGGCCGCCGAACTGCGCACCGACCTCGCCCACACCCGGCCCGAGCCGCCGGACCCCGACGGCCTGGTGGCCGCGGCTCCCGCCGCGCCGACGATGAGCCGCCGCGGCGCGGTGGGCATGGTGGGCGCGGGTTCACTGCTGCTCCTCGTCGTGACCGCCGGGCAGAGCATCGGCGGCCGGCTGCGCGGAACCGCGCTCCTCGCGCCCCACGACCGCGATCCGGGCAGCGGTCCGAACGCCTTCCAGATCAACAAGACGGCGGCGAAGGTCGGCGTCACCCCCGAGCTGGCCGGACCCACCTGGCGGCTGGAGGTGCACGGGGACGGAGCGCCTCGAGTGTTCACCCGCGAACAGCTTCTGGCGATGCCCCAGCATGCCGCCGCGCTCCCGATCGCCTGCGTGGAGGGGTGGTCCACCGACGACCAGCACTGGAGCGGTCTGCGGCTGGCCGACCTCGCCGGGCTGGCCGGACTGCCCGACGCCGGCAGCGTCCTGGTCGAGTCGATCCAGCCTCCCGGCCCCTTCACCAGAGTGATGCTGCGCGGCAACCAGATCCGCGACCCCCGGGCTCTGCTCGCACTCCGCGTCAACGGCGCGGCCCTCTCGCTCGACCACGGCTATCCGGCCCGCATCATCGTCCCGGCCAACCCCGGCGTGAACAACACCAAGTGGGTGCACCGGCTCACCTTCAGGGCGTGACCTCATGGCACGATTCATCCGCTGGTACGGCTCCGGACCTCTGCATCTTCTGGTCCTGATCGCCTCCTTCGCCCTCACCGGTTACGCGATGGTGCGCCTGTTCACCGGCCGGCCGCTGGAAGTCGCGATCTGGTTCGCCGGCGCCGCAATCCTCCACGACCTGCTCCTGCTGCCCCTGTACTCGCTGGCCGACCTGTCGGCCCTCTCCGTACTGCGCCATCGCGCGGCCGGACGACCGACCGCGCCCTGGATCAACCATCTGCGGGTCCCCGCCTTCCTGTCCGGGGTTCTCCTGCTGGTGTGGTTTCCCCTCGTCTTCCGTCTGGCGGCTCCCTACCCCGGGGACACCGCTCTGTCCTACGACGTCTATCTCGGCCGGTGGCTGGCGATCACCGGCGTACTCTTCGCCGGCTCCGCGGTGGCCCTCGCCCTGAGGCTTCGCCGCCTGCGGCGGGCGGGTCCGCCCGCCGGGAGCCGGCCCGCCACGGAAGGTGGTACCACACCGTGACGACCGACGAGGACGAGCTGTCCGACGCCGACGACGATCCCTACGCGCTGGCCCTGCGGCCCGGCAGTGGGCCGGTGTACCTGCGCCTGGTCGACGGACGCCGGATCCCGATGCCCGTGCACCGCTGGCATGAACGGCCCACGGCGGCCGACCGGACCGTGCTGGAACGCTGTGTCGGTCCCGTCCTCGACGTCGGCTGCGGGCCGGGCCGGTTGTGCCGGGAACTCCTGAGCCGGGGGGTCTTCGCCCTCGGGGTCGACATCGCACCGCACGCGGTCACCCTGACCACGGCCCTGGGCGGGCTCGCGGTCTGCCGCTCGGTCTTCGACCGCCTTCCGGCCGAGAGAGGCTGGCAGACGCTTCTGCTCATCGACGGCAACATCGGCATCGGCGGCGATCCGCGCAGTCTTCTGCGCCGCTGCCGCGGACTCCTCGCACCCAACGGGCACCTCGTGGTCGAGGTCGATCCCCTCGACGTCGAAGAACTCTGCACCGCCCGGCTGGAGGACCACCGGGGTCGCAGCGGGCCGGCCTTCCCCTGGGCGCGGCTGGGACGGCGAGCGCTCCGGGAAGTCGCCGGTGACCTCGCCCTCGGCGTCACGGACCAGTGGACGAGCGGGCACCGCTCCTTCGCCACCCTCGCGCTTCAGGAACCGTCCGGTCAGGTGCGTCACCGGCTCTAGACCGCCGGGGCCGGGAGGAGCCGCCGTCTGATCGGTGCTCAGGCCGGGCCGTCCGACGTGGTATCGGGTTTCGTGTAGAGGACCTCGCGGGCCTGCTCCGCGGCGCGGGTGATGCTCTCGGTGATGAAGTCGAGGAAGCGGGCGATGTTCTCGAGGCGGGCGGCGGCCGGGGTCTCGGGGCCGAGGATGCCGACGCCCTGCCGCGCGGTCTCGACGAGCTGGGCGCTGGACCGTGCGCTGGCCAGGGTCGCCTGGTACCAGACGTCGTCGTCGACGACGTAGCACTCGCGCCGGCCTTCGCCGCGCTCCCGGCGGACGAGGCCCTGGCTCTCGAGGAACGCGATCGCCTTGGAGACGGATGCGGGGCTGACCTGGAGGCGCTGGACGAGTTCGGCCGCGGTGAGACTGCCGGTGTCGGTGGTGTAGAGGCAGACCAGCACCCGGGACATCATCCTGTTGGGCAGGCCCGATTGCATGAGGACGGTGGCGAAGGCCTCCTCGTACGCGCGCAGGGCCTCGACGTCGCGTCCGTGGGCCTGCGGGAGCGCCTCCGCTCCCCGGGGCGCGGCCTTGCCGCGCCGGTGGGCGCGGCGTTCGGTGGCGCGGTGGGCCAGGTCGGCGCGGTAGGCGGTGGGCCCGCCGTTGCGCATCACCTCGCGCGTGATCGTCGACGTCGGACGGTCGAGCCGTCTGGCGATCTCCGCGTAGGCGAGGCCGTCGGCCAGTCCCAGGGCGATCCGCTGACGTTCCTGCTGCGTGAGCCTGCCTCCCGGCATCGCGGTCTCCTTCATGCTCCGTGGTGTCTCCAGCGTAGCGTTCGCCTTCAAGTCATTGCAACGAACGGAATGCGGTCCGTTGCATTAGCCGTCATCTCCATTGCAACAAATAACCGTCTTCTAGCTGGAGTTATGGCTATCGCGTGCAACGAACTCGTTGCCAGTTCCGTGAATGCAACGTAGCGTTTCCATCAACGGAAACAACGGAACCAAGGAGTGCACGATGCATGAGTTCGACACCCCCGCCCCGGTCTCGGCCGTCCTCGACATCCCCGCGGGACGCATCCGGTTCATCGCCGCCGGCCGGGCCGACACCACGGTCGAGATCCTGCCCGCGGACGCCTCCAGGAGCCGGGACGTGAAGGCCGCGGAGCAGACCGAGGTCGCCTACGGCGACGGCGTCCTGCGGATCGAGACCCCGGCGGCGAAGAACCGGGTCCTCGGCGCTTCCGGATCCATCGAGGTGACGGTCCAGCTGCCCGCCGGCTCACGCGTCGACGCGAAGGCGGCCCTCGCCGAACTCCGGGGCGTCGGACGCCTCGGCGACGTCTCCTTCGAGGGCGCGCAGGCCACGGTCAAGCTCGACGAGACCGCGAACGCCCGGCTCACCCTCGCCGCCGGTGACGTCTCCGTCGGCCGTCTCGGCGGCTCCGCGGAGATCAGCACCCAGAAGGGTGACATCCGGATCACCGAAGCCGTGCGCGGAACGGTCACTCTGCTCACCGGGCACGGCGAGATCTCGGTCGGCGCCGGCCGCGGGGTCTCCGCCTCACTGGACGCCGGCACCACCTTCGGCCGGATCCACAACACGCTCGAGAACACCGACGGCGCCGCCGCCGGCCTGACCATCAAGGCGACCACCGCGTACGGCGACATCACCGCCCGCAGCCTGTAGACCCGCGGCCCGTGGAGAGGAGCACCCCTCTTGTCCGCCTGGCGGTCGCGACGGGCGGGCTGCGCAAGTCCTACGCCGTGAAGCCGTCCGGACGGACGAGGACCGCCGCCGGTTCCGGGCGGGACGGGCAGCCGGCCGGGGCAGCGTTCGTGGCGCCCGGCCGCCGATCACCGCGGCGAGCTTCCACCCGAGGTTCGTCGCGGCCCGATTCCCGTCACCACGACACCGGTCACCGCCCCGCGACTCGTCCCACCAAGGGTGGCGTACGTCGACGGGCTGTCGACGCACGCCACCCCGTTCGGGTGCTTCGTATGCACGGAACGACGGGCGCCTGCCCGGACGTCACCCCTTCGCGTCCGAGGCCGCCTCCTGGATCAGCGGCTCGAACCCGCGGCGCACGTAGGCGTCGAACGGCTCCGTCAGCGCGCCGTCGATCACGCGCCCCACCCGGTGCCTGGCCGCCAGCTCCTTGATCGCCGCGCGAGAGTGCGGCTCCACACCGCCGCCGATGATCAGCACCCCGAACTCCCCGGTCTCCAGCAGCCTCCGGGCCTCCTCGTCCGTGGTCACTCCTTCGGCGTCGAAGCCGTCCGCACGCAGCGTGGCCAGCACCTCCGTCACCCTGGCGGGCGTCCTTCCCAGCACCAGCGTCCTCATGGCCGTTCCCCTCCGTCACGTCTGCATCGGCGCACCCAAGCCTAGAAACTCAACCGGACTTGAGGTCAACCCCGCCTCTCGCACGTCAGGCCGCCGGGGTGATCGCCGCGCCGAGGTGCCGGTGAAGTCGCGCTCGAACATGCCGTTCGACGACGACTCGGCGGTGAACCGCAGAGACTGCGCGGGTGTCCGCCTCCGCCCGAGGAGGTGAGACCCGTGAACTCACGGGATCACGGAGGTGAGACCCGTGAACACACGGGATCACGACCTGGTGTCACCTTCGCCAGAAGAGGTGGTGTGTCACGCCGCTCGGGCTGGGCACGACGTCCAGATGGAACCTGTCGAGCAGCTCGTCGGGTGAGTCCCAGAGCCGTAGGCCGGTTTCGAGCTTCATCGGGGAGACCGCCACGTGCAGGGTGTCGACGAGGTCGGCGTCGAGGAACTGCCGGATCGTGGTGACACCCCCGCCGAGTCGGACGTCCTTGCCCTGCGCCGCCTCTTTCGCCTGCTCCAGGATCGTGGCCGGGTCGCCGTCGACGAAGTGGAACGTGGTGTCGGAGAGGGTGAACGAAGGACGCTTGTGGTGGGTCATGACGAAAACAGGCGTGTGGAACGGGGGTTCGTCGCCCCACCAGCCGCGCCACTCGTGGTCGTTCCAGGGCCCGCGCTGCGGCCCGAACTTGTTACGGCCCATGATCTCGGCACCGATGTCGCGGGCGTAGTCCCGCGTGAGGTAGTCGTCGAGGCCCCGGCTGCCGCCGGGGTCCGTGCGCATCGGCCAGCTTGCCGTGGCCCCGGCCCAGGCGAACAGCCTCGCGGGATCGACGTGGCCGAACGGCCTCTCCAGGCTCTGGTCCTCGCCGGCGCCGATCCCGTCACTCGAGATGTTGAAGTTCTGCACTCTCAGCAGCTGCGCCACGTGTTCCTCCTGTGCTGTCGACAAGGGTACCGAGAATCGGTCTCGAGACTCGGTACCGAGATTCGGTACTGAGACTCTCAGAGCCGGCGGAAGTAATCGCCGACACCACGATGCCTCGTCGCCTCCGGTGGCCGCGCCGGGCAAGGGGCGTCCCGGCAGTGCGGCCGGTGGCACGTGGCCCAGGTCGTCGCCCCGGCCGCCGGCGCCGTCGGTACCCCTGCCGCACGGGAGCCCGCAGGCCGGCCGCCCCCGCCGCTACCCGGGGCAAGGCTCTGTTCTCCGGCCGGAAGCCGCCGCCAGTATGTAGAAGGGAAAATCGAGTTCATCAGTGCGCAAATCGATCACTGGATCGGTGTAATCGGCACACATGTCGGACCGCGGAGAGATCTAGCGTCGGATTGCACGGGGCCCCACGGACCAGAAAGGCATCCACGCACTCATGGCCATCCCGCATACCGACGTCGCGCCCGAGAGCATGTTCGACACCCTGCCCATTCCCCCGGCCATGGCCGTCGGCCGGCCGCCTGCCGACGACCTTCTCATGCCGGTCGACGAACTGCCCGAATCGGCGTCACCGCCCGACCTGGTCTGCCGCCGGGTGCGCGACGAGCTGATGCTCGACGGCAACGCACGGCTCAACCTCGCCACCTTCGTGACGACGTGGATGGAACCGCAGGCCAGGCAGCTGATGGCGGAGACCGCGGAGAAGAACCTCGCCGACCGCGCGGAGTATCCGCAGATCACCGCGATGGAGGAACGGTGTGTACGGATGCTCGCCCGGCTCTGGCACGCGCCGCACCCGGAGCAGGTCCGCGGCTGCTCGACCACCGGCTCCAGCGAGGCCGCCATGCTCGGTGGCCTGGCACTCAAGCGCCGCTGGCAGGAGCGCCGGCGCGCCCAGGGCAAGGACACCGGGCGCCCCAATCTCGTCATGGGCGCGAACGTCCAGGTGTGCTGGAAGAAGTTCGCCAACTACTTCGAGGTGGAGCCGCGTTACGTGCCGATGGAACCGGGCCGCTACCACCTCACACCCGACACCCTGACCGCCTACTGCGACGACGACACCATCGGCGTCGTGGCCGTCCTGGGGTCCACGTTCGACGGCTCCTACGAGCCCGTCGCGGACATCTGCATGGCTCTGGACGGATACCAGGCGGCCACCGGTACCGACATCCCCGTGCATGTCGACGGCGCGTCCGGCGCCATGGTGGCCCCGTTCCTCGACCCGGGTCTGATGTGGGACTTCCAGCTCGAGCGGGTCGCGTCCATCAACACCTCGGGACACAAGTACGGCCATGTCTTCCCCGGCCTGGGCTGGGCGCTGTGGCGCAACGCCGAAGCCCTCCCCGACGACCTGGTCTTCGAGGTCGACTACCTCGGCGGCCGGTCACCCAGCTTCACCCTCAACTTCTCCCGTCCGGGCGCACACGTCGTGGCGCAGTACTACAGCTTCCTGCGGTACGGCTTCGAGGGGCTGCGGAGTCTGGCGGCCCAGAACCGTACGACGGCTCGTGCGCTCGCGTCGCGGAGCCGGAGCATTCCGCCCTACGAGCTGGTCACGGACGGCTCCGAACTCCCGGCCTTCGCCTTCCGGCTGGCGCCCGGCACCCAGGGCCTGACCGTGTACGACGTCTCGGCGGCCATGCGCGCCCGCGGCTGGCATCTGCCCGCCTACGCCTTCCCCGCTCCCTGTCAGGACGTCGCCGTCCTGCGCCTGGTGGTACGCACCGGCTTCACCGCCGAACTCGCGGGCATGTTCGTCACCGACCTGACCGAGGTGACCAGGCAGCTCCACACCGCCCGGTCGGCGCCTTCGGCACGCAGCGAGCCCTTCGCCGCCGCCTGACCCTCGGTCGGCACATGGGGCCCGGCGGCCGAGGGGCACAGGCGGCTCACCGGTCGCCCGGTACCGTCCGCAGCAGGCACCGAGCCTGGCGATCGCCGACGGGTTGCGGGGCACTCGACCAGGTCGGCGCAGCCGAGGACGACGTTCCGCCGGCGCTTGACGGCGCCGGCGCTTGACGGCGGAGACGCCGCGCAACGGGCCGTGGGAGGGTCAGCGCCGGATTCTCACCGGACTCCTCCCCCGCGTGAGGCGAGGGGAGCTCGACGAACGGCCACCGGTGACCTCGTCGGCGGATCTTCCGGGCCGCGGCCCGAGCCGCTGCGCGGTCTGCCCGGCACGTCGCGCGGACGACCCCGGGCGGCGCCGTTACGCTCGGCCCTCTCGGTTTCGGTCCCCGCCGGCCCGCACGCCCCGCGGGTGTCCGGCGCGGCACCGCGCGGGTTCAAGGAGGCACCGCATGCAGGTGGGTCTGCACGCCCTGGGCATCGGGGACGGCGCTCGCCCGGAGATCGTCCGCGCGGTGGCGCAGGCGGCCGAGGCGCACGGTTTCGGCCGCCTCTGGGCGGGCGAGCACGTCGTGATGGTCGACGCCCCGGTCTCGCACTACCCGTACTCCGACGACGGCCGGATCGCCGTCCCCGCCGATGCCGACTGGCTCGACCCGTTGATCGCCCTGGGTTTCGCGGCGGCCGTGACGGAGGACATCGGGCTCGCCACCGGGGTACTGCTGCTCGCCGAGCACAATCCGGTGGTGGTGGCCAAGCAGGCGGCGACCCTGGACGCCCTCTCGGCCGGCCGGTTCACGCTGGGAGTCGGCATCGGCTGGTCCGCCGACGAATTCGCCGCGCTCGGCGTCCCGTTCACCGGGCGCGGGCGGCGGACCGAGGAGTACATCACCGCGATGCGCACACTGTGGCGGGAGGACGTGGCCAGCTTCGAGGGAGACTTCACGCACTTCCGTGACGTGCGGGTCAACCCCAAGCCGGTGCGCGACCGCCGGATCCACGTCGTGATGGGCGGCAACGGCGACACGGCGCTGCGCCGGGCCGCGACGATCGCCGACGGCTGGTACGGATTCAACCTCACCGCCGCGCAGGCCCTGGAGCGTGTCTCCGCCCTGGCCGGGCACTGCGCGCAACGGAACCGCACGATGGCGGACCTCACCGTGGCCGTGGCACTGACCGACGCCGTGCCGGAGCTGCTGCCCGAACTGGCCGAGGCCGGTGTCACCGAACTCGTCGTCGTCGGTGCACCACCCGCCACACCGGACGAGGCCGGCGCCTGGGTCGCCGACCTCGCCCGCCGATGGCTGAAGTCCCCTCGCTCCTGAAGGCCGCGAGCCGTCCGCCGGCGGTCCGGCAGCCGTCGGTGACACCGCCGCCCGAGCGGAAGGTGCCTAGCCCGCAGGCCTATCGAGGTGTCAGCACGCAGAATTCGTTGCCGTCGGGATCGGCCATCGCCACGCGGTCGTCCTCGCTCGTGCCGGATTCGACACGGACGGCGCCGAGGGAGAGCAGATGGCCGACCTCTGCCCGCAGATCACCATGGGCGGGCGGAGCGATGTCGAAATGCAGCCGGTTCCCGCCTGTCCTCGGCATCAGCGGTGGACCACCCCACGTGATCTTCGGACCGCCGTGCGGGGAACGGATCGCCGTCTCCTGGTCCTGATCCCAGACCAGCGGCCAGCCCAGCGCCTCGCTCCAGAAGTAGCCGACCTCCTGTGAGCCGTCGCAGGACAGCGCGCCTATGAATCCGCAGTCGGCGAGGAAGCCGTTGCCCGGCTCGATGACACAGAACTCGTTGCCCTCGGGGTCGGCGAGCACCACATGAGCGTCCTGCGGGCTCTGGCCGACGTCGATGTGCCGTGCGCCGAGTTCCAGAGCCCTGGCCACCGTCCGCTGCTGGTCCTCCAGGGACGTACTCGTCAGATCGAAGTGCATCCGGTTCTGCCCGGCCTTCCGCTCCCGGCTCGGCACGAAACCGATCCGGAACCCGGTGTCGTCACCGGGCAGGACGGCGACGCCGTCGCGTGGATCGTCGGCCGTCTCCCAGCCCAGCACGCCGGACCAGAACTCCGCCAGCGGCAGCGGTCGGCTCGCAGCGAAGCGGATCGCGATAAGTCGACATGTCATTTCCCGCGCATCTCCGATCAGCTGACCGTCCGCTGCCGACAGGACCTGTCCAAAGGGCCTGTCCGCAGGGCCTGTCCACCCTGAAAGTGAAGCCTAGGGCGGAGTGGGGGTCGCCCGCAGCCCGGTTTTCGCCCCTGCCGGATCCGACACGGCGTGTCCGCCCCCGAAGTCGGCGGTGGTGTCGTCGGCCGGGGCGAACTCTTACAGTCCGTAACCCGCGTTCGCCACGACGGCGTTGGTGGGCCGGGGCCGGACCCGTCAGTCGTCCTCCTTGAACTTCTCCATGCGACGGCGCATGCTGCGCGGGGCGATGTGCAGGTAGTTGCCGATGGACGTGGCGTTGTAGTCGTCCGCCATGGTGCGCAGAACGGCCTCCATCGCCGCTCCGAAGGCCGGTGTGTCGCCGGTCTCCGCCCCCGCCTCCCGGGCCAGCCACCACGTCTGGAAGTCCGGGGTCATGGCGTTGCGCAGCAATTCCCTGCCGGCGTCGTCCAGCCTCCGGCCGAGCGTCCGGGTGGAGCCCTTGCCGCTCTTCTTGGGCGCAGCCGAGGACGTCGTCCCCTCGCTGTCCTCACCCCGGCGCTTCTTGTGGGTGTTCGTCCGGCGCTCGACCGTCTCCTTGAGGCGGTTCGGGGAGACTCCGAGGTGGTCGGCGATGCTGTTCATCGAGATGTCGCGCTCGTTGACCAGCGCGTTGATCGCTTCCAGCAGGGCGGGGGGGTAGTTCAGCGCGGCGTTGCCCTTCCCGCCGTCCTCGGCCTTCTTGCGCTGCTCCAGGATCTTCTTGAACTCCGGTCCCATGGCGTTGTCGAGCAGTGTCAACGCCTCGGGGTCGTCCTTGACATTCCCCTTGCGGGCTCGTTTGGCGCCCCTCCGGGCGGCCTCCGACTCGGAACCGGCGCTCACCCTCCCTCGGATACCGCTCAGGTCGAGCTTGGCGAACGTGCTGGTCAGCGAGCCGTCGCTCTCCTCGACGACGTCGGAGTCGGAGACGGTCTCATGGCCGCCCGTGCCGTGCGCGGCATGGCTGTGGGTGACCTTGCCGTCGGCCGTCCGCTGCCTGGCCGTGACGCGCGTCTGCCGTCCGCCCGGCGTGCCCGTCTCCGCGTCGTCGGGGGCGCGTTCTCCCGAGTAGGCGGAGATGCGGGTGCCGTCCTGGGCCTTGGTGACGATCTGCCCGGACATCCAGTTGCCGCCCCCCTGGCCCCCGGGAGGCTGGGCCACATGGGACAGGTGCTGCAGGATGGTGGCGGCGGACTCCTGGAAGAAGGCGCCGAAGTTCTGGTTGAAGCTCAGCCGGAAGCCGCGCTGCCGGTAGTGCTCCAGCATCGCCCAGCAGGCCTTGCATGGCCGCTTCACGCCACGGACGATGATCCGTTCGCCCCGCTCCTCCTCCGAGAGCCCGGCCGTCTCCAGCATGAGCATGAGCTTCTGCTCCGCGTGCATCGGCTTCTTGCCGTCGGTGTTCTCCCGCGGCCCGGTGGAGTGCTTGAGCAAAATCACCACGCCCTTGTGGTCGTCCGAGGTGAGCAGTTCACGCAGCCGGGCGATCATCTGGGGGTTCGTCGGTTGCGCCTCCATCTGGACGACGGGCCCCCTGCGCTGCATCGCCTCCGCGGTCTCGCTGGCCCGCTGGCCCCGGTAGACCTGCTGGATCTTCAGCCGGGCGCGCCGGTTGACGGCGACGACGTCGTCCGCTTCCCTGGTCGGCCGTCCCGTGCGCATCGCCCGGTCCGGCTGTTCCCGGTTCATCAGGTGGGAGAGGTCGAGGGGCGGCGCGTCCTCGGCCTGGTCGGCGGACTGGGCCTGGAGATACTCCATCAGCAGGGTGATCGAGCGGTTCCGGTTGGTGGCGAACACCAGCCGTCCGTTGATCAGCATGCCCTGGACCTCGGACTCGCGCGGAGCCGTCGCCTTCTTGGGCGCCGTCTTCCTCTTCGTCCCCGTCTTCTTCTGGGCGGTCTGGGAGGTCTGGGCGGACGAGGACGAGGCTCCCGCCATGACGGTGTCGCCGTCCCCGTCGACGGCGGACGCGCCGCCCTGGGCGTTCTGCTGCGCGACGTCGTGCAGATAGCGGATGCAGTTGAAGAGCCGGATGGAGATGTGCCGGAGGGTCTGTTCGGCTCGCTCCCCGCCCTGGTTGCGGGGGAACCGCACCACCGCCTCCCGCGTGGAGCGGCCCTCCTGCTGCAGGGTCGGCTCGCAGGTGCAGGCCCGTACGTCCTGGACGAGTTGCTGGAAGACCTCGTCGTCCTCCATGACCTCGGCGATGTCGGATTCGTCGTCGCCCATGTAGTCGTCGTCGGCCTCGTCGTCGGTGCGCACCCGCTGCACCGGCGCCGCCCCGGATCCGGTGGGCGACGCAGTGGTGGCCGGGCGTGCGGAACCGGGCTCCGCCGCCCGCAGCACCGGAACCGGCCCGCTCATCACCCGGCGGGCCTGCTTCTCCGCCGCCACTTCCCAGCGGTCGCCCGGATCGGAGACGGCGAGCCCCCGGTGGTCGACCGTGCCGCCGACCGGGCCCTGCGCCTGCTGCAGGTAGTGCCCCAACTCGTGGGCCAGCGTGTGCTTGTCCCCGCCGCCCGAGCCGACGACCACATGCGGGCCGGAGGTGAACGCGCGGGCGCCCACCTCGGCGGCGGAGTTGCGCGCGAGCCGCCCGGTGTGCAGACGCACCCCGGAGAAGTCGGCACCGCCGAACCGGGCCTCCATCTCCGTCCGCACCCCGCCGTCCAGCGGCTTGCCCGGCCTGCGCAGCACCTCGTGGACCAGTGAGGAGCGCTGTACCGGTGCGGCGCCGTGCCCACAGCCGGGCCCGTGCTCGTGCTCCTGCTCGCTCTCCTGCCGTGCCCGCTGGACCATCCGGGACACCGCGGCGTTACCGACCGAGCGCTGGAGTGCCGCCGCCTGTACCGGGCCGGCCGGCGCCCCGGGCACCGGTCCGGCGGACTCCGCCGTCCGGCGTCGTACCGGTTCCGAGGCGGCGGTCCGGCCCTGCGGCCGGGCTCGGTCGGCGGCGGATTCACGCAAGGGACGGCCTCCCCGATTCGATGGCGTCACGCCGTCCGGAGCGGACGGTAGCCAAGGCGGTCACGTCACGGTCCCAGGTTCGCGGCGCCCCGGCCAGGGCGGTGCGCGCCCCGTCGAAGGCCGGTCTGCTGCCTGAAAGGGAAACGGGCCTGCCTCGCCACACCGCACCGGCCTGCCCCGGCTCGCCGTGCGGAGTGCGGGCCTGCCGATGTGCCCCGGCTCGCCCCTGCGGGCCCGCCCCGCCGATGTGCCCCGGCTCGCCGTGCGGCACCGCTGGTCTTCCCCGCTTCTCGCCGCTCAGGTGCCGAGCGGTTCCGGGACGAAGACGGCCTCGAGGCCGTGGGGATCGTGCCGAACAGGGCAAGGTCCGGCGTCCCGTTCCACAGCCTCGATCCGGGGACGGGCCTCAGCCGGTCGGTGGGGGTTCATCGCCGAAGACCCAGGGCGCCAGTACGACCAGCCAGCCGTCCGGGTCCTCGAAGAGCAGGGCACCGTGTTCCGGCCAGTAGGGGTTCGCGGCGGGGACCGGGCTGTGCCCTTCTTCCGCGAGCCGTCGGGCGGCCGCGGTCACGGCTTCGGGGCCGCGGAGGTAGAGCACCAGCTGGTTCTCCGGGTGCGGCTCCGGGATGCGGGCGGGCCGGCCGTGCTGCAGGAGCTCCATGTGCACGGGAGTACCCGGCAGGCCGATCACGACGCCGTCGTAGCCGTGGTGGCCACGCCATTGGGCGAGTACCGGCAGGCCGAGGTGATCGCGGTAGAAGACCAGGACGTCGTCGTAGTTCGCGGTCGGCCGGGTGAAGCGGACCGCCCCGACGTCCAGGTGGCTGGGCCAGGAGTGTGCCATGGGACGATCTTGCCACTCCCCTGCCGGGGCCGGATCGGCCTTTGGACCTACGTCCCGGGAGGCGGCGCTCGCCCGTCGGCGGGGCGGATGCCCGGATCGGCGCTCGCCGGCGGGGCGGAGGCCCGGGATGCCGGAGGCCCGCAATGCCTGTTACGGCAGGTTCCGCCTGGTTGTGCGCCGCGTTTCCGTTCGAGCCTGCGCAGGGCGCCGCGTGACGTTCGGGTGTGGCACCCGTTGAACGTCACGACGTCCCGACGGTACGGGCGCGGTGGTGGGAAGGGCGGGCGGCGGATGACGACGGCGGAGAGGGAGCTGGCCGAGTGGCTTGGATTCGCCACCGGCCAGACGGTACGGGAAGTCGGCTACGGCGAGGACTGCGATCAGGCGTTGCGTGCGGCCGTCCAGGGGCTGACGGGTGAAGAGCTTCTCGGTGAGGAGGCCGACGTGCCCGTGGACGCGGTGCTGTTGTGGTGGCGCGAGGAGGACGGGGAGCTGACCGACGCCCTCGTGGACACCTCCAGCGCCGTCGGGGCAACCGGACGCGTCTGGCTGTTCACTCCCAGCCAGGGGCGCTACGGCTACGTCGAACCGCGCGAGATCGGCGAAGCCGCCTTCCTCGCCGGCCTGACGGGCGTGGGCAGGATGGCCGTACCGCACTGGACCGGCACCCGGCTCGGATCTCCCCCGGGCAGGCCCTGAGGGAGACGGCGGCTTCGGTCTGTCCGGCGGATGCGCGAGGTTCAGGGGCGGCTCGACCGGGCACCCGCGCAGGGATGGTGCGGGCGTGGGGCTCAGCACCGGGCCACAGAGGCGTCGCGATGATGCACAGGTCCGTCCCTTCACTTGGGTCCGCACTTTTCGGGCAGACGGGACACGTACCGGCCGTTGCGCGCTGAAGGAGGAGACAGTGGACGATAGTTCCTCGCTGAGGGCTGTGGGATGGGCGCGCTCGCTGCCCGTGAGCAGCGGGGTGAAGGTCGCCCGGGACTGGACGCGGGACCATCTTGCGTCGCTCGGCTGGTCACGGACGGCGCCGGATCTGGTGGACGCCGTCCTCGTGACCGTGTCCGAACTCGTCACCAACGCCCACGTCCACGCCCACAGCGCGGCCCAGCTGATCCTCACCTGGGACCAGGACTGCCTGCACGTGACCGTGCACGACGCGTCGCCGCAGCTGCCCGAGCAGCGGCACCCGAGTGACGAGGCACTGGGGGGACGCGGTCTGCTCCTGATCAACGCCCTCGCCGACGACTGGCAGGTCTACCGCTGCCCCTACGGCAAGGACGTCACCGCCTGCTTCCAGCCACCCCCGCCCTCCACCGTCGCCTAGCCCGGGCAGGCGGGCCGGCTCGGCGTCCCCCGCGGCGCGTACCGGCCGGTCGCGTGCCCGGCCGCCGCGGCCGCCCGCACCGACCGCTCTCACGGCAGGTCGCCGGCCCAGTCGAAGCGGCGCGGGTCACCGGGGCGCGGGTCGTACATCGCCCGGCCGCCGGCGCCGAAGCGCCCCAGCTCGGTGGGGAGGACCACGCCGGTGTCGATCGCGTCCCGGGTCCAGCCGGTGACGTCGAACAGCAGGCCGTCCAGGGGGCCGCCGACCAGTTCGACGTAGCGCGCGCCCGGCCGAGGCCCGGGGTTGTCGTGGTCGCGGCCGTAGACCCGGCCGCGCAGCAGCTGCTCATCGTCCTTGTCCATCCGTCCAGCCTCGCAGCCGGCACTGACAGTGTGGGTCCGCCCGGCCTACGGCGTACGAGTCGATCGCTCAGCCGGAGGCCGTCGCCGCGGCTGCCGAGCCCGCCGCACCGGCGGAGCCGAGCCAGGAGAGCGCCCGGGTCGGGACGGTTCAGGGCCAGGAGGGCGTCGGAGGCATCGGCGGCGACCAGGGACACGAGGACGGTCACGGCGAGGTCGTGGGCCTGGGCATGGGCGTGGGCGAGAAGTGTCGGGGGCAGGACCCGGGTCTGCCCGACCGGTCGACGAGCCGGGCCAGTTGTGGCGCCACGAGCGCGTCGGCCACCGCGCGTCCGCCGCCGGCCAGGCCGGCCGCGGCGAGGGTGCCGGTGTGGCCGCCCTGCTGCGTACCCTGGGTGCCGCGGCCTTGTTCCTGCCGGCCTCACTCGGACGCGTCGGCCTCGCGATGACCAGCCTCGGCATGGTCTGGCTCGTACTCGTCCTTGGGGAAAATGCCTACCGTGGCGGCCGGATAGAGCGGAGACTCGCCTCATGGCCGACATGAGGAGCTTCCGGGAGGCGGTCGCCGCATGGGCGGCCGGGGGCCCCGGCGACGCGGCGCGCGAACTGGCGGCGGGACTGCCCGTACGGGCGGCGGTCCTGCTGGAAGGACCGAGCGATGCCGCGGCCGTCGGCGCGCTGGCCGCGAGCCGCGGCCGGAATCTGGAGGCCGAAGGCGTCTGCGTCCTGTCGATGGGCGGCGCGATGAACGTGGGACGCTTCGCCCGCCTCCTCGGACCCTCGGGGCTGGGCCTGCGCCTCACGGGACTGTGCGACGAGGCGGAGCGCCGCTTCTACGCCCGCGGACTGGAGCGGGCCGGTGCGGCACAGCAGGCGTTCTTCGTGTGCGCCGCGGATCTGGAGGACGAACTCATCCGCGCGCTCGGCGTGGCACGGGTGGCGGAGCTGATCGGGGCGGAGGGCGACCTGCGCGCCCTGCGGACCTTTCTGCGCCAGCCCGCGCAGCAGGGTCGCCCCTCGCAGCAGCAGTTGCGGCGCTTCCTCGGCACGAAGAAAGGGCGCAAGATCCATTACGGCCGCGTCCTCGTCGACGCCCTCGGCCCCGACCGCGTACCCGCCCCGCTCGACGGCCTGCTCGCCAGTGTCTGACCGCCCAGCGGCGTGAGCCTCCGCGGCCGTACCGGGACACGCGCGGGGCGCCGGCTGCGGGGGCAGTCCGAGGGAGATCGCGGAGGCCCGCCGGCGGCAGCCGCAGGGTGGCGCCGTTGCGGGCCGCGGTGTGAGCGCATCGGTGGGGTGTGCCGGGCGCCGCGTGGGTTCCAGAGGCCAGCATCTGTCCGAACTGTGATAAATCACTGCTAACTTCCATGTTCGGCATATATGCGAGTTCCGAGAGTCGCTT
The DNA here is from genome assembly GCF_043199955.1 of Streptomyces sp. NPDC048514. Classification (NCBI taxonomy): domain Bacteria; kingdom Bacillati; phylum Actinomycetota; class Actinomycetes; order Kitasatosporales; family Streptomycetaceae; genus Streptomyces; species Streptomyces sp. NPDC048514. The sequence goes on from NZ_JBICWT010000003.1 coordinate 218,242, forward strand.
CGAGGCGGCACCGGCGGACGGGGGCGAAGGATGAGCAGCGACGGACGCGTCGTGGTGGCGCCCGGGATCGCACGGCTGCACGCCTCGCCCGGACTCGCCGGGCCGGGCCGGCTCGGCCTGGTGACCAACCACACCGGCGTCCTCCCCGACCTGCGCCCTGCCGCGCCCGCTCTGCTGGAGGCCGGTGCGCGACTGGTCGCCCTGTTCGGTCCCGAGCACGGGCTGCACGGGACGGGCCAGGCGGGCGAGAGCGAGGACGCCCGATCGGACCCCGCAACCGGCCTGCCGGTCCATGACACCTACCGGCGCAGCGGCGCGCGCCTAGACGAACTGCTGCTCCACAGCGGGGTCGACGCCCTGGTGTACGACCTGCAGGACGTCGGTGCCAGGTTCTACACCTACGTGTGGACCATGTTCGACCTGATGGTGTCGGCGGCCCGCACGGGCGTCCGGTTCGTGGTCGCCGACCGGCCCAATCCCCTCGGCGGGCTCGTCAGCGAGGGGCCGCTGCTGGAATCGGCGTGGGCCAGCTTCGTCGGACGCACCCCGATACCCGTCCGCCACGGCCTCACCTGCGGCGAACTGGCCCGCCACCTCAACGCCACCTCGGTGCCGCAAGTGGCCGGCGCGGCCGTGGACCTGACGGTCGTCGAGGCAACCGGCTGGCGGCGGGACACGGACGCGGCGGCCACCGGACTGCCGTGGGTCGCGCCCTCGCCCAACATCCCGACGCCCGCAACGGCCACCGTCTACCCCGGCACCTGTCTCTTCGAAGGGACGAACGTCTCGGAGGGCCGTGGCACCACGCAGCCCTTCGAGATCGTCGGGGCCCCGTACATCGACGCCCGTTTCGCACCCTCGCTCACCGAACTCGCCCTGCCGGGAGTGCACTTCCGTGATCTGCGCTTCGTACCGACCTTCCACCGACACGCCGGCCGGCCGCTGCGCGGGGTCCAGCTCCACATCACCGACCGCGAGGCGTTCGCCCCCGTACGCACCGCCGTCGCCATGCTCGCCACTGTGCGGCGGCTGTACCCGGACGACTTCGCCTGGCACACCACGGACGGCCCGGAAGGGACCGGCCACCGTCACTTCATCGATCTGCTGTGGGGGTCCGACCGGTTGCGGCACGCCGTCGACGCGGGCGACGATCCGCTGCCGCTGTGCGATCCACCGGCGCCGCCCGGCCGGTGGGCCGGCGACGACGTGCTGCTCTATCCGTGACGCCGCACCCGCCGCGGCGGGCCGGAGCCGGCGCCGAGGGCGGCGTCCGACGTCGTCCGTGACCTGCGTAGGGAAGGACAATCCCGCCGATGACCGATCGCACGACCAGCTCCCGGGCCGGAGTCCGCGGCTTTCGCGTGGGTGACGGGCCGCAGTTGGTGCGGGCGTGGCGCCGGAGTGCGCCGGCCGACCCCATCACCCCGGACCGGTTCCGCTCCCTGGTGCTCCTCGACGCCAACTTCGACCCCGAGGGGCTTCGGGTCGCCGTCGACGGCGACCGCGTCGTCGGCGCCGCCTACGCGGTGCGCCGGATGACGCCGATGTCCGGCACGGATCTGGAACCCGAGCAGGGCTGGATCCCGTTCTTCTTCGTCGACCCGGCCGCGCGCGGGCGCGGTCTCGGCCGCCGGCTGCTGACCGATGCCCTCGACTGGCTGCACGGCCACGGCCGAACCCGGGTCGACTTCTCCTCGTACACCCCGAACTACGTCCTGCCTGGCCTCGACGCCGCGGCGTACCCGGAAGCGGCCGGGCTCCTGGAGTCCCTGGACTTCCGCACGCAGTACGAGGCGGCGGCGATGGACCGCGGTCTGGTCGGGTACCGCCTCCCGGACGACGTGGGCCGCCGCTCGGCGGAGCTGACGGCGCGAGGCTACCGGTTCGCCACTCCGTCCGACGACGACCTGGTCGACCTCGTCGCGCTCGCCGCGACCCACTTCAACCCGGACTGGGCGCGGGCGATCCGGGAGTGCCTGGCCGCGGGCACACCGCTCGACCGGATCGTCGTCGTCCGGGAGCCTTCGAGCCGCCTGGTCGGCTGGGCGATGCACGGCGCGTACGAGTCGGTGGACGAGCGGTTCGGCCCGTTCGGTGTACTGGAGGAGACGCGCGGCACCGGGCTCGGCACGGTCCTGCTGCACCTGGTGCTGGAGCGGATGCGGGCGCGCGGTGCGCACTCCGCGTGGTTCCTGTGGACCGGCGAGCGGTCCGCGGCGGGCCATCTGTACCGCAAGAGCGGTTTCAGCACGACCCGGGTGTTCCGGGTGCTGCGCCGGGAGGCCGCCCGATGACGCCGGCGCGCCACACCGGCCACCCGGCCCACCCGGACCGCCCGCCCAGGCCGCAGGGCAACGGCCAGGACCGCCCGCCCATGTCGCAGGGCGCCGGCCCGGACCGCCGTCGGCGCGCGCGCCACGACGGCGGCGGAGCCGGGCTGAGCCGCCGTCACTTCGCGCTCGCGCTCCCCTCGGCACTGCTCGCCTCCGGGTGCGCCGCACCGCACCGGGGCACCGGGCGGCCCGGGGACCCGATCGTCCTCACCCTGCTCTCCCACTACGCGAGCGGCGCGCTCAAGGAGGCCCTGCAGGGGCCGGTCGACGAGTGGAACGCCACGCACGACCGGGTCAAGGTGCGGACCAAGGCCGTCGAGTTCACCGACCTGCTGACCACGTTCATGGTCCGGCAGGCCGCGGGCCAGGGCGCCGACATCCTCCACCCGTACTGCCTGTGGGCCGGTCAGCTCGTCCGGGCCGGGGTCCTGCGGCCCGCACCGCCCGAGCACGCCGAGGAGATCCGGCGCGGCTACGGGGCGGCCGCGGTCGGCGCCTCCTCCGTGGGCGGCGAGGTCTACGGGTACCCGACCGAGGTGCAGACGTACGCCCTGTACTACAACAGACGGTTGCTGCGCGAGGCCGGCGTCGACGGCCCCCCGCGCACCTGGCGGGAGCTGGAGGAGACGGCCTACCGCACCACCCGGCGGGACGGGTACGGCAACACGCTGGTCCAGGGGTTCGGGCTGTCGACCATCGACGACTCCACCACCGTCGGCCAGACGCTCGCCCTGCTCAACGCCGCCGGCGGAACGTTCGTCTCCGCGGACGGCAGGAGCACCGCCATCGACTCGGCGGCCGGCCGGGCCGTGCTCGACCTGGAGCACCGTCTCGTCGTCGGAGGTGCGAGCGACCCCGGAGTCAACGTCTACAAGGCGTTCGCGTCCGGGCAGGTCGCCATGGTGATCAGCGCCGGCTGGTGGACCGGGAGCCTGAAGTCGGAGATGGGCGCGGGCTACCGGGATGTCGGGGTGACCGCGCTGCCCGTCCCGAAGGCGGACGGGCGGCGCGCCACCCTCTCCACCGGGTTCATGCTGGGCGTCAACGCGGCCGGCGGGCACCCGCGCGAGGCCTGGGAGTTCCTGCGCTGGCTGAACGCCGAGAAGGTGAGCGTGCGGAGCGCCGCGAAGGGCGCGAGGGCGACCCGGATGAGCTCCCTGCAGGTCTCGGTGGGCTCCTTGACCGGCCGCGCCGACGACATGCGCACGCTCCTGGGCGAGGGCGGCGATCCGAATCTGCGCCCGTTCCTGGACGCGCTGGCGTACGCGGTGCCGGAGCCGAACGTACCGGGCGCGCAGCAGGCCAAGTCGCTGCTGCGCAAGAACATCGAGGCGCTGTGGACCGGTCAGCAGTCGGTCGACGAGGCCTTGCGCTCCACCCGCCGTCAGGTCGATCAGGAGGTGTCGCGCTCATGGTGAACACCCTGGCGCCGGAGACGACCGAGCGGGCGCGCGGCCCACGGTCCGCCGCGGCCGCCGTGGACGGCCGCGGCCGGGCCCGGCGCCACCAGGCCGTCGTCGCCTATCTCTTCCTGGCGCCGGCCTTGCTGTTCTTCGCGGTCTTCCTGATCCTGCCGCTCGGCTTCGCGCTGCTGCTGTCGATGTCCCGGTGGACCGGATTCGACCTCGCTGGGATCGACCCGGTCGGTCCGGACAACTTCACCGGCCTCTTCGCCGAGGGATCGACGTTCCTGACGCCGATCCTGAGCAATACGCTGCTGTTCGCCCTCGGCACCGTGGCACTGGCGCTCGCCGGCTCCGTGCTCGTCGCCGCCTGCATCGACAGGCTGCGGTTCCAGGGGCTGTGGCGCACCCTGTACTTCCTGCCGATCGTCACGACCGTCGTCGCCGTGGGGAACGTGTGGAAGTACATGTACGAGCCGGGCGGCCTCGTCAACGGAGTCCTGAACGCCGTCGGGCTGGACTCGATGGCGTTCCTGCAGGACCCGGACACCGCGCTGCCGTCGGTGGTGGTCGTACAGGCGTGGGCCTCGGTCGGCACGGCGATCCTCGTCATGACGGCCGGGCTGAAGTCCATCCCCGAGTCGTACTACGAGGCGGCCGCGCTCGACGGCGCCGGGCCCGTCACCGTCTTCCGGAGGATCACGCTGCCGCTGCTGCGGCCGTCCCTGCTGTTCGTGTGCATCACCCAGTTCATCACCGGCCTGCAGTCGTTCGCGCTGATCATCGTGATGACGAAGGGCGGGCCGGGGGACGCGACCGACGTGGCCGCGCTGGAGATGTACCGGCAGGCCTTCAGCTACGGCGACTGGGGCACGGCGAGCGCCGCCGCCTTCGTGCTGTTCGTGGTGGTCCTCGCGGTCACCCTGGTGCAGTTGTGGATCTTCCGGCGCAAGGGGGAGGACGCATGATCCGCCGCCGTTTCCCGTGGTTGTCGTACCTGGTGGTCGTGACCGGGGCGGTGCTCACGGTGGTGCCGTTCCTCGACATGGTGTTGACGTCCTTCAAGGGGCCGGGTGAGGCGGGCACGCTGCCGTACCGGTTCCTGCCCGAGGCGTTCGACCTGTCCAACTACCGGGCGGCGATGGACCAGCTCGATCTGCCGGTGCTCTTCCGCAACAGCGTCGTCGCCACCGGCGTGATCACCGGATCGGTGCTGCTCACGTCGTCACTCGCCGGCTACGCGCTGGCCAAACTCCGCTTCCCGGGCCGGGACCTGATCTTCCGCCTGGTGCTGTCGACGATGATGTTCCCTCCGTTCGTCTTCTTCATCCCGCACTTCCTGATCCTGGTGCACTGGCCGCTGGCGGGCGGCAACGACCTGTTCGGGCGCGGCGGCGCGGGCCTGACGGTCAGCCTCGCCGCGCTCGCCATGCCGTTCCTCGTCAACGGCTTCGGGATCTTCCTGACGCGGCAGTTCATGCTGTCGATCCCAGACGAGGTCCTCGAGGCCGCGCGCATCGACGGCGCCGGCGAGTTCGCCGTGTGGTGGCGGATCGTGGTGCCGCAGACCAAGCCGGTCGTGGTGACGCTCGGGCTGCTGACCTTCGTCGACGCCTGGAACGAGTACATCTGGGCGCTGCTCGTCTCGACCGCCGATCCGGACGTGATGACCCTGCCCGTCGGCATCCAGCTCCTGCAGGACTACGTCGACCCGACCCGCACGATGCCCATCGTCATGGCCGGACTCGTCCTGAGCGTGCTGCCGGTCCTGATCGTCTTCCTGCTGCTGCAGAAGCACTACATCCGGGGCGTCATGCTCAGCGGCCTCAAGTGACGGGCCTGGCAAGGGGCGTCAGGGACAGGATCGGAAGAAGTCGATGAGCGCCGCGTTCACCTCGTCGGGGCGTTCCTGCTGGGTCCAGTGGCCGCAGCCGGGCAGTTCGAGGGGCGTGCGCCTCAGGTCGGGCATGAGGTCGGGCAGTCTCCGGATGAGCTGGGGTGTGCCGGGGAAGGCCGGGACGACGTCTCGGTCGCCGTAGATGTACAGGGCGGGCGAGGTGACGACGGCGCCGTGCCACGGAGCGGTCAGTTCCCAGTTGCGGTCGATGTTGCGGTACCAGTTGAGGGCGCCGGTGAAGCCCTGGGAGAAGCTCTCGGTGAGGGCGTCGAGATGCTCCTCGGTGAACCAGTCGGGCAGCACCTCGGGATCCGGCATGCTCGCGAGCCAGCCGCGCTCGGGGTCGATCAGCGGCTGCCTTCCCTCGCCGGCGCCGGGAGCGTCCCCGGAGGCCCAGTAGAAGAACTTGCGCAAGGCGGTGCGCGGATCCCCGGCGAACTCGGCGTCGGCGTCGGCGGAGCGGTTGATGTAGTTCCAGTAGAAGCGGCCGCCGAACCTCTTGTCCATGGCCGCCAGCGGAGCTTCCGTGCCGCGGAAGGGAGGCGGCACGCTCAGACCGGCCACCCCGAGCACCACGTCCGGTCGCAGCAGGGCGGTGTGCCAGGCCACCGGCCCGCCCCAGTCGTGCCCGACGACGTACGCCTTCTCCTCGCCCAGCGCCCGGATCAGCCCGACGACGTCGCCGACCAGGTGGAGGATGGTGTACGCCCCGACGTCCTCGGGATGGTCGCTGCGTCCGTACCCGCGCTGATCGGGGGCGACCACCCGGAAGCCCGCGTCGGCGAGCGGGCCCAGCTGCCGCTGCCAGGAGAGCCATGACTCGGGGAAGCCGTGCAGGAGCACCACCAGGGGGCCGTCGCCCTGCTCCGCGACGTGCAGCCGAACGCCGTTCACGTCGACCATCCGATGCTTGACCATGTGCCCGAGCGTACGCGCCGTGATCTTCGGACGGCGGCGCCGGTGCCAGGGCCGCGGCGGACCTGCCCCGTTCGTCCCACAGCACCGGACGCCTCGCACGTCAGCCGGCGTAGAGCCTGCCCTTCTGCACGACGTAGTGCGCCGGCTCGGAGCAGCCGATGGACGGGGTGACGAGCAGACTCACGGTGAGCGGCGCCGGTTCCGTGCTCGCGGTGGAGAACTCGCAGACGGCGCCGCTGCCGGTGAGCGGGTACCAGAACCATCCGCCGGTCTCGCCCACGGTCACCCGGTCGGACTCCTTCCAGGTGCCGCCGGCGTGGGTGAAGACCTGCAGCCGCACGGAGGCGGCGGTCGGTTCCTGTGCCGAGCGCAGCGCGGTCAGCGTGACCTTGTAGTCGCTGCCGAGGACGGACGAGGCGATCGTCCGGGCCTGCGGGGCGGCGGACGGTGCGGCGCCGGCGACACCGCGGGCGTGGGACGGTGCGGCGCCGGCGGTGCCGAGCACGGCCGCCGTGAGGAGGGTGCAGGCCGCGGTCGTGAGGACGCGGGTGCGGTTGCGGACGAGACTCATGTGTTCCCCCGATGGAACGAGTTGTACCCGAAGGCCGGATTGGTCCCTACGGAGATAGAGACCAGCCACCCGGCTCCAGGGTTGTACGGCGATTCGCGGCGGGTGGTGCCTAACGGGGGTCGGGGCCCGCACCGCCGCGAGGCGTGATGTGGAAGTCGAAGGCGAGCGTGCCCGGATCGAGGGCGGTGGCCCCGCCGTCGGCGGTGAGCACCGCGCCGTTCACGTACGACGCCGCCGGGGACAGCAGCCAGCCGATCACCTCCGCGATCTCGCGCGGCTCTCCCGGCCGCCCCAGCGGCAGCACGCCGGTCGCCTCCGCGTAGGCGGCCTCCGCTCCCCCGCCGCCCAGGTCCGCCTCCTCGGCGAAGCGGGTCATGCGACGGTCGGCCATCTCGGTGCGGACCCAGCCGGGGCACACGATGTTGGCACGCACGCCCTGGCGCCCGTAGTCGACGGCCACGGAGCGGCAGAGCTGGAGCAGGGCCGCCTTGGACGTCGCGTACGGGGCGTTGCCGGTGGCGTTGCGCAGGGCGGAGACCGAAGCGACGGCGACGACGGAGCCCCTGGACTCCAGCAGGTGCGGTATCGCCGCCCGGAGCAGCAGGAGCGGGCCGGTGACGTTGGTGCGCATCACGTCCTCCCAGTCCTGCAGCGACAGGTCACCCACCGCTCCGCCGCGCCCGATGCCGGCGTTCAGCACCAGGCCGTCGAGCCGGCCGTACGCGGTCAGGGCCGCTTCGACGAGTCCTTCGGCCGCCTCCGGGTCCCCCACGTCGGACGGATGGGCCAGCACCCCCGTCTCCCGCTCCAGGCGCCGTAGCGGTTCGGCCCGTCGGCCGGCGACGACCACCTGGTGGCCCCCCTCCATCAGCAGGCGGGCCGTGGCCTCCCCGATGCCCGTGCCTCCGCCGGTCACGACGACAACCCTCTTGTCCGTCACTGCAGTCGGCTCCCTTCACCGAGATCGTCCAGTGAGGCCGAGCCTAGAACGCGCTGATCCACCGACGTCGACTTCCGGCCGGTCACCGCCGGCGCCTACGGGGCACGGCCCCGAGGTGTCAGGTGCCGGTCTGCCCCTGATGCAGTCGTTCGCGGGTCGAGCGCAGTTCGGGGAAGGGCATGCGGGTCCGTGAGACCAGGTAGGAGGCGCCCGCCGTGCCGCCGGTGCCGGAGAGGCCGCCCACCGCGCGGTCGACCAGCGACAGGTGGGCCACCTTCCAGTGCCAGAACCGGTATCCGAGGTCGAGCAGGGTCTCCGCGAGCCGATGGGGGGCGCCGGCCCCGGACGCGCCGAGCCGGCAGACCTCCTCCACGCTGGTGCCGCGGGCGGCGAGCGCCTTGAGGAAGGCGCGGTACAGCGGGCTCTCGCCCTCGTCGGCGGTGCCTAGGCGCACCTCCAGATCGTGGAAGTTGCGCGACTGGGCTCCGCTGGCGGTGCCCAGCCGGGGGCGGAAGGCGGCGAAACGCTGGACGGGAAGCCGCTCCAGGAGCCGTACCGTCTCCTCCAGCAGACCCATCACCGCCACGGCACGGCCCAGGTGCTCCAGCGCCTGTTCCATGCCGTCGGGTGTGCCCGTGCCGTCGGCGCCGACCAGTGCCTCGGTCGCGGCGTCCAGGTCGTTCAGTGTCTGGACGAGCCACAGTTCGCTGGTCTGATGGGCGACGATGAAGAACAGTTCGGCCGAGCCGGTGGCGGTGTCGTCGCCGGCCGGGTACAGCGGCTCCTGGAGCGACAGCAGCCGCTCCAGGCGCAGATATCCGGCGTAGTCGGGTCCGGTCACGGCGATCCGCCCCGCGAGCGCAGGGCCCTGGTGTGGGCGAGCAGCCGGGCGACGCCGGTGTCGAGTTCGTCGGGGTCGCCGCAGAACGCCAGCCGGACCAGGGTGCGGGCCTCGGGCGCGGGGTCGGCGGACAGCACCCGGCCGTCGTCCGCCAGCACGGGCCGCAGGGCGAATCCGGCGGCCGGTGCCACCCCCACCTCGTGGGCCTCGAGCAGGCTCGCGGCGAAGGTCTCGGCGTCCACGCCGGTCGAGCCGACGTCGATCACGGCGTACCAGCCCCCCTGCGGGAGTTCGGCCAGCAGGCCCGCCTCCCGCAGCGCGGGCAGGGCCCGGTCGCGGTTGGCCCGCACCATCCGGGCGTTGGCGCGCGCGCTGTCCTCCGCCTTCAGCGCGGTGAGGCCGGCGTACTGGACGGGTGTCGAGGGGCCTATGATGCTCGCCTCCTGCACCACCCGCAGGGCGTGCGCCGCGGCCTCGTTGGGCGTCACCACGTACCCAAGCCGGTAGCCGGTCATCGCCAGGCTCTTGGAGAAGGTGAACGTGCTGAAGATGCGCCGTTCCTCCTCGGGCACGCCGCTCTCCAGCGAGGCGAACGACACGTGCTCGCCCTCGTAGACGAAGTGCTCGTAGGCCTCGTCGCTGACGATCTGCAGGTCGTGCGCGCGTGCCAGTTCGAGGATGGCCGCCATCGACTCGGTGTCTATCACCGCGCCGGTCGGGTTGGCCGGGGAGTTGACCAGCACCGCCCGGGTGCGGGGGGTGACGGCGGCGCGCAGCGAGTCCAGGCTGGGGCGGTAGCCGGGCCCGAGCGCGTAGAACACCGGCCGGAAGCCGGCGAGCAGCACCTGCTGGAGGTGGATGGGCCAGTGCAGTTCCGGCATCAGCAGTTCGTCGCCCGGCCGCGCGAGCGACTGGAAGAGCGCGGCGAGCCCCTGGCACGAGCCGGGTGTCACGAACACCCGGTCGGGGCTCGTGCGGTGGCCGTTCTCCGTCTCCAGCTTGACCGCCAGCGCCTCCCGCAGCGTGAGCATGCCCTCGGCGGAGGTGTAGGCGGTGCGGCCTTCGTGCACCGCGTGCTCCACGGCCAGGGCGACCTCGCGCGGCGGCGGGAAGTACGGTTCGCCGACGTGGAGTTTGACGACCGGCCGGCCGGTGGCCCGTTCCCGGTCCTCCGCCGCGCGGAAGACCGCGTGCAGACAGGAGGGGGGGATGGTGCCGGCCCGGGAGACGCGGCCCATCACCGGTCGCCGGCGCTGTCGACGGCGGCTCCGTTCGCCGGGAGGAACTCGTAGATGAAGAAGCTCTGCAGCTCCGCGGGCCGGTCGCCGATGACGTGCTTGGCGACCTGCTCGAAGCCGTTCACGGCCAGTTCGTGCTCGACGATGAGCGGCGACAGTTTGTGCTCCTCCTCGAACGCCGTCACCATGTCGTCCTTGGTGATCTGCATCTCGGCGATGGCCACCGGCCAGTGGTCCCGCTCGATGGCGTAGTCGATGACGAACTTGTACCAGTTCCACAGTGTGCGGCGGCGGCGGTCCTCCAGGACCCGGGACCACTCGGGGACGCTGCCGTCCGCGCGGTACGCCTCGATCTCGTCCCGGGCGGCGAGCAGATAGCCGCCCCCCAGCTCGATGACGTCGGCGTTCTTCAGCCGTTTGACGTCGTCCTCGGTGCAGTACTCGGGACAGAACTCGTCGCCGAGTATCAGCACGCCCCCGTCTTCGAGGAGCGTGCGGGCGTGCTGGAGGTGGCTGTGCGGCAGATGGTGGTGGCTGCCCCAGGAGATGATGACGTCGAGCGGTTCCTTCCAGTCCATGAAGTCGTCGGTGAAGACTTCGGCGCGGGGGTGGGCCGCCAGCCGGTCACGGGCCTGCCGGGCGGGGTTGGGGGCGATCTCGTTGGCGATCACCCGGCAGTCGGGCAGCCGCTGCGCGATCAGTTCGGAGAGCACCCCGGATCCGGAACCCACGTCGATGACGCTGAGCGGGCGGCCGGCCGACTCGCGCTTCTTGGCCACCAGGTCCACGATGAGCTGGTCGCCGTCGCTGATGTCGGGGTGCCCGTCCCGCATGACGGCACCGACGTCGACCCGCTTGAATTCCTCACGGCCATAGACGGTGGAAACTTCTTCGCTGCTCATTCTTCTTCTCCCTCGTCCTTTCCGGCACCGTGGTGCTCTTCGAGCGATGCCGGGCTGCTGTACGGAACAACGAGCGGTGGAATTACGAAGTGCGGCCCCCGTCGACGGGAATGAGAGCGCCGGTGACCCACCCGGCGGCTTCCGGGTCGAGCAGCCGGCACACCCAGGAGGAGATGTCGTCCGGGGTTCCGAAGCGGCCCAGCGGGGTGCTCTCGACCATGTCGTCGCGCAGTTGCGCGACCTGCTGGGGGGCGAGTCCGAGATCGTCGTACATCGGGGTGTCGACCGGGCCGGGCAGCACCGCGTTGACCCGCACGCGCGGGGCGAGTTCGCGGGCCAGCGACCGGGTGAGGCTGTTCAGGGCGGCCTTGGAAGCGCCGTACACCGCCCGGCGGGGCATGGCCAGGACACCGCCGACGGAGGAGACGTTGACCACCGATCCGCCGGCGGCCCGCAAGGCGGGCAGGGCCGCCCGGATCAGGTGGACCGGGGCCAGCAGGTTGACGTCGAGCATGGCCGTCAGATCGTTCGGGTCGGCGTCGGCCAGCGGTCCGAAACGTGCCAGTCCGGCGTTGTTCACCAGGCCGTCCAGGCCGCCGAATCGGTTCAGCGCGGCTCGTACGGCGCCGGCGGCCTCGACGGGCCGGGCGATGTCCGCCGGGTGCACGAGTGCCTGCTGGTCCGCCGCCGCGCCCGCGCTCTCGCGCAGCGCCGTGGCCCGGCGGCCGACCAGGACGACGCGGGCGTCCTCCCGGAGCAGTTGCCGTGCCACGGCGCGTCCGATGCCGCTGCCGGCGCCGGTGACGAGGAAGGTCTTTCCGTGCAGGCTCATGAGGGAAATCCCGCTCGCTTTCTTCCGCGGTCGGTCCTGTGCGGTTTCCACTTGCTGTCGCCCGTCACCGGGAGCCTAGGGTCCGGTGCATCCGTTCCGGCGCAATCTTTCAGGGATCAAAAAGAACTTCCGAGGAATCGGATCAGCGAATTCCGTGGCGGTCGTTTCGCCGGATCAATGTGATGCCCTCGCGCACCGTGAGCATCACCTGTTCGACCCGGGGATCGTCGCGGACTTTCTCGTTGAACGCCCGCAGGGCCACCGTGTCCGCCTTCTGGTCCAGGGGGTTGGCCACGCCGCCGAACTGCAGCACGTTGTCGACGGCGATGAGCCCTTGCCCGGCGAGCCGGGGCAGCACCGCGTCGTAGTAGTCGGCGTAACCCGCCTTGTCGGCGTCGATGAACACGAGGTCGAAGGGCCCCTCCAGGTTCTTGAGCTGTTCCAGCGCCGGTCCCAGCCGGAGTTCGATCCGGTCCGCGTACGCCGAGGCGGCGAAGTGCCGGCGGGCGATCTCGGCGTGCGCCGGATCCACCTCGCAGGTCACCAGGCGGCCCTCCGGCGGGAGTTCGGCCGCCATGCTGAGAGCCGAGTAGCCTGTGAAGGTACCGATCTCCAGGACGGTGCGCGGGCGCAGCATCCGGACCAGCAGGGCGAGGAAGCGGCCCTCCAGCGGGCCGACCATCATCTGCGGGACCTCGCACAGGCTGCGGGTCTCCTCGGCGAGTTCCGCCAGCTCGGGCGGCTCGCCCGTCGAGTGCGCCTCGGCGTAGGCCTCGACGGTGGGCCTGACGATCATGCCGCCTCCCGGTCCGTTGTGGTGAGCAGCCAGCCGACGAGGTCGTCCTCCTGGCCGCGGAAGAAGAAGTGGTCCCCCGCGAAGAGACGGAAGGTGAAACCGCCGCGGGAGACTTCCGACCAGGCCTCGGCCTCCTGCGGTGTGACCTCCGGGTCCTGGTCGCCCAGGCAGGCCGCGACGGGGCAGGACAGCATGGGTGAGGTGCCGGGCCGGTACCGTTCCACCAGGCGGTAGTCGGCCCGCAGGGTGGGCAGGACCACGCGCCGGACCTGCGGGTTCGCGAGGAGCAGGGACGGGGTCGCGCCCAGGCGTCCGAGTTCGTCCCACAGTGCCTCGTCGTCCAGGTGCTTGCTGCCGGGTTTGTGGTGGCGGGGGGCCGGGCGGCCCGACAGGCACAGCAGTGCCGGGGCGACTCCGTGCCGGTGCTCCAGGCGCAGGGCCACCTCGTGGGCGACGGCCGCCCCCATGCTGTGCCCGAAGAACACGAACTCGCGGTCGAGCGCGGGCAGCAGCGCTTCGCAGGCCCGGTCGGCCAGCTCGGCCATCACGGTGATGTGGCGCTCCTCCAGGCGGTCCTCCCGGCCGGGGTACTGGGCGATCAGCGGTTCGGCGGCGGGCAGGAGCCGTTTGGCCAGCCCTCGGTAGAAGCTGGCGGAACCGCCGCCGTGCGGGAAGAGCACGATGCGGCGCCGGGCCGCGGGGCGCGGCCAGTAGCGGCGGAACCACCGGTCGAGATCCGAAGGTGCCTGCGTGGCCGGGGTGTCGGTGCGGGGGTTCATGGGCTGTTCCTCGGTTCCGGCGCGTCCTCGGTGAGGGCCGTGGCGGGCAGGACGTGGGGCGCGGGGACGTCGCGGTGCAGGCGGACCGGGCCGAAGCGGTCCGTGATGTCGCGGGTGAGCCGGCACAGCGACAGGTGGTACTGGCCGTCCCGGCCGGGATCGGTGCCGTCGTCGATGTCCTCGCGCAGCGCCCGCAGGGCCCCGACCGCTCCCTCGGGCCACAGCGCACCGAGGATGTGCCGGTAGTCGGGTGCGGTCGCGGGTCCGAGCGGCTCGGCGCTCGGATGGCCGAAGTGGGCGGCCCGCGACTCCTCCATGCGTACGGTCTCCCGCATGTCGCCCGGCATGTGCGGACGGGGGCTCCACATGACCGGGCCATGGGTGTTGAGCAGGGTGAGGTGTCCGCCCTCGGTGTGCAGGGTGATGCGGTGGAAGAGGTGGGTGTGGTTGTCGGGGTCGCCGGGGTCCATGTCGTTCTGCAGCCTCAGGGTGCACGGCACGCCGGCGATCACGCCGTCCAGGCCGCGGTAGACGAAGGGTGAGTCCGTCAGGTCCCGCACTTCGGGCGGCAGGTCGCTCGTCGTGCCGAAACCCCAGGGGCGGACGCCGCCCAGGGCGCGGCCGAGGATGTCGAGGAGCGTGTACAGCACCTGGAAGGCGCAGGCCGCGTCGATGTGCAGGACGCGTTGGCGGGCCAGCAGCCGGCGGGCGGCGGTGATGAACCGGCGTACCGGCTCGACGTGCACGTAGTGGCTGTTCAGCCGGTAGGCCACCCGGTGTTCCCGGGCCGCGCGCAGGCAGTCGGCCAGCTCGCGCGCGTGCAGCGGGTGCTCCTGCAGGACGTGGTGGCCGCGCGCCATGAGCTGCTGCGCGAGGCGGGCGCCGGGGCCGCCGTTGATGGCGGCCCCGACCACGACGCAGCAGGCCTCGACGTCCTTCGGTATCTCCTCCGGTTCGGTGAACAGGGGTACGGCGTAGTGGCGGGCCAGGCGGGCGGAGCGCTCGCTGCCACGGGCCAGGATCCCGGCGAGTTCGTACGGGGAGTCGGCGCGGGCGGCTCCCGCGAGGTAGATGCGCCCGAACTTGGTGCCGGCCACCACCATCCGGGGCCGTTCGCCGCTCACAGTTCGCCCTCCTCCGTGGCGCACGCCTCGGCGAGCGGGCGGTCGAAGAGGTCCAGCGAGGTCACCGCGGCGAGCTGCCCGAGCCGTTCGACGACGGCGTCCGCGTCCAGCACCTCGGCGGCGTAGTGGACCCCGGCGGGCACCCGGCCGGCGAGCAGTGCTCCGGCCGCTGCGGCGGCGACGGCGCCGGTCAGTTCGTAGGTGTCGGTGCCGCGCAGCACCAGGGCGCGCGTCGCCGTGCGGCCCGCGCTGCGGCCGGTCAGCTCCAGCGCGAACAGCTGGTAGGGGTCGCGTCCGAACAGGTCGAGCCCTGCGGCCTCGATGAGTTCGTGGGCGGCGGGTTCCAGGGCGCTCTGTCCGGTCATGGCGCCCTGGAGGCGTCCGAGGGTCTTGAGCATCCGGGAACCGCCGTCGAAGACGTTGTACCAGTCGACGGTGGCCAGTCCCAGGTCGCGGGCGAGCCGTTCGGCCTCGTAGCTGAGGTAGGGGTAGGCGCTGACCGTGCCGGGGAAGAAGGGCAGTTCGGTGTCGGTGAGCGGCTGCAGGACGCGCAGCACGCGGGCGCCGCCCCGCCAGGCCGACTGGGCTTCGCCGTAGGCGCCGCCGAGGCTGAGCAGGTAGTCGCCGGCGCCGGCGGGGGTGAGCCGGTCCATGGTGCCGACGTAGGCGAGGAGCCGTTCGGGTTCGTCGACTCCCTGGGCGGCGAGCCAGCGGGGCAGCATGCCGGTCAGGCCGGGCATCATGCCGGCGGTGAGGACGGCTGCGCGCCCCTGGCGCGCCGGGTCGCGGTCGGTCAGCGCCCGGTGCACGGGTTCGTCGCCGCCCGCGTCGACGTAGTCGGCTCCCGCGGCGAGAGCGGCCCGCGCGACCGTGTCCAGCACCCGGTAGGAGGGGCCCGCGCAGTTGACGACGACGTGGCTGCCGGCGCAGAACGCGGTGAGCGAGTCCGGGTCGGTCAGGTCCACGGCGTACGGCTCGGCGTGCCCGCCGAGGTGGTCGGCGCAGCGGGTGGCCTCGTCGAACCGCCGGCCGCCGATGCGCAGACGTGCCTCGGGGTGGGCGGTGGCCAGTTCGCGTGCGGCCACGGCGCCGACCGCGCCGTAGCCGCCGAGGACGGCGAGGGTGGTGGTCACCGGGTGTCCTCCTGGTGGATGGCGGGAGCGGTCAGTGCCGCGGCCAGCTCCGCCGTGTGACCGGCGGACAGGCAGGTGAAGTGGTCGCCTGGGACGGGCCGGGTCCGCACCCGGCCCAGGCACAGCTCGTCCCAGTGGTGCAGGGCGTCGGCGGCGAGCGTCGGCCACAGAGGGGTGTCGTCACGGTGCAGGAGCAGGGTGACGTCGCCCGTGTACGGGTCCGGCCGGTGGGTGGCCGCGGCTGCGGCGAGCAGACGTTGGGCGGCGTACCGCTCCTGCAGCTCGTCCGGGGTGCAGTTCAGGGCCGCGGCCAGCCGTGCCCGCCGCTCGCCGGCCGGCGTCGCGGCCAGCCGGGCGAACGCGGCGCCGGTGTCGGCGAGATCGCCGTCCAGTGCGCCGAAGGCTCCGTCGGGCACCCGGCCGGGGGTGCGGCCCAGTACGGCGGCCAGGGCGGCGCCGGTGGCGCGCTGGTCGGGCCAGCCCAGGCCGCGCGGGTCCGCTCCGCTGCCGAGGGCGAAGAGGTACTCGGCGAAGACGGCGTCCTCGACCACCGCGGGCAGTGGATAGCTGCTGATGACGGTCAGGTCGACGTCGGCGCCGGACTCGGTGAGCTGCCGGGCCGTCTCGGCCGCGAGCAGGGCTCCGCTGTGGGCTCCGACCAGCCGGAACCGGGAGTACCCGGTGGCCCGCAGCAGCCGTGCCCGCTCGTGGGCGACACGCTCGATCAGGGCGTTCGGCGCGGTGTCCCGGTGGGCGTCGAGGGGGTGGGCGGCGGAGGCGTCGAGCAGCGGGCCGTGCTCCTCCAGCCGGGCGCACAGCTCCTGGTGGGAGGAGCCGGCGGGGAAGCCCTCCCGGTACACCGCCCAGAGCCGGTCGTCCGCGGCGCCGGTGGCGGCGCTCGGCACCGGTGCCATCGGGGCGGTCGCGAGCGGCACGGCGGGGGCGGTCGGCTGCGCCGCCTCGGAGGCGGTCGGCTGCGGTCCCGCCGGGGACTGCGGGGTCGCGGTCAGCACCCCGGCGAGGTGGTGGACGCTCGCCCCGTCGAGGAGTTCGCGCAGCAGCTCGTCGAAGAGGGTGTGTTCGGCCTCGGGCAGTTCCTCCCGCAGTGCCCCGACGAGTTGCGCGGCGAGCAGGGAGTCGCCACCCGCCTCGTAGAACGTGTCGTCGCGGCCCACCGCGGGCGTGTCCAGGACGCGGCACCACAGCGCCGTGATGCGCCGCTCCAGGTCCGTCATCGGGGCGGGATCCGCGCCGCGGGCCTGCTCGACGGTCCGGCGGGGGGTGAGCCAGGACCGGAGGGTGCGCCGGTCCACCTTGCCGTTGTCGGTGAGCGGCAGCTCGTCGACGACCTGGATCTGCGCGGGCACCATCTCCTCGGGCAGCCGTTCGCCGAGGTGAGCGACGAGTGCGGCGGGCGTGACGTGCGCCCGGTCGGCCTTGAAGCGGACGGCGAAGACGTGCATGCCGATGGCCGACAGCGGGTCGTCCACGTCCGGCAGGCACAGCACGGTCTCACCGCCGGCCTCGGAGATCAGGTCGAGCCACTGGTCCCGGGCCACGAACGTCTGGTCCTTGCCCTGGCGCACGTCCTCGAAGTCGCCGGCGGTGGCGTCGAAGAGGAACTCCATGGAGGTGAGGATCTGGTAGTTGTCGCGGGTGGTCTCGATGAACACCAGCCAGCCGTCGGGGGCCAGCATCTGCCGCATCCGGTCCAGGACCACCGTCGCGTTGCGGGAGTAGTGCATGACGTTGCCGCACAGGATGAGGTCGAGGGAGTTCGGCTCGATGCCCTGGGGGCGGAAGTCCTCGTTCATGTCGAAGAGGGCGTAGTGCACCCACGGGAAGTCGGCGAACCGTTCGGCGGCCTTGTTCAGGAAGAACTGCGAGACGTCGGTGAAGAGGTAGGAGCAGTCGGTCCCGGCCAGCCGGGGCACCGCCTCGACGCTGACACCGCCCACACCGGCGCCGACCTCCAGCAGGCGCACCGTGCCGTGCCGGACGCGGTCGTCGGCGATGCGGCGTACGACGGAGGTGGCGATGCGGTTGAGGTAGGAGTTGAGGAAGCCCTGGGTGTAGGCGGCTTCCTGGATGTCGATGCTGCCCTCGGGGAACAGCAGCTGCACGGGGTCCTGTTCGTCGCGCAGCAGTTGCGGGAGGTGGGCGGTCGCGGAGCGGAAGTACTGCAGGAGCTGCGAGCCGTCCTGGGCGGAGGGCAGTGTCGCGTCGACGCGCCGCCAGGCCTCCTCCACGGCGTCCGGCGCGGCCCGGCGCAGCGCCCGGTAGCCGTCCTGCGGCCGGTGTTCCAGGTGGCCCTCGCGGACGAGGGCGGCGAGCCAGCGGCGCACCAGCCGGTGGTGCTTCGGTGCGACCTTGGCGGCGGCGAGGATCTCGGGCAGCGGGTGCCGGGTGCGTTCGTCCGGGAACAGCCCGCTGTTCTGGAGGACGTCCATCATGGCCAGCAGGGCGGCCTCGTCCAGGTGCCGGGCGAAGCCGACGACGAGCTCGGCGTCCACACCGGAGCGGACCTCCTCGCCCTCCTCGGCGACGGCCGTGACGAGCGCGGTGCCGTCGGTGCGTCCGGCGGCGCCGGGTGTGGCGCGGGCGGTCTGCGCGAAGCCGACGAGGCGGCGGTCCATGGGCCGTTCGCCGTCCACGATCACCGCGCCGGCGGCGACGGCCGGGTGGGACTGCAGGGCGGCCTCGACCTCGGCCGCCTCGATGCGGTGGCCGCGGATCTTGACCTGCCGGTCGTTGCGGCCGAGGAACTCGATCTCGCCCGAGGGCAGGTAGCGTCCCAGGTCGCCGGTCCGGTACAGGCGCTCGCCGGTGCGGGGATGCCGTACGAAACGCTCGGCGGTCTTCTCCTCGTCGTGCAGGTAGCCGGCGGCGAGTCCGGCGCCCGCGATGTACAGGTCACCGGCGACCAGCTCCGGGCAGGGTTCGAAGTCGCCGTCCAGGACGTGGAACCGCTGGTTGGCGAGGGGGGTGCCGTAGGGGATGGACGGCCAGTCCTCGGGCACCTGGCCGTCGACGGGGTGGAGGATGGACCAGATCGACGCCTCGGTGGCGCCGCCGAGGGAGACCACGCGCAGCCCGGGCACCTTGGCGCGGATGCTGTCGGGCAGCCGTACCGGTATCCAGTCGCCGGACAGCAGGGCCAGGCGCAGGGCGGGCAGCGGGAGCGGGCTGGTGCCGAGGTATTCGTTGACCATGTGGAGCTGGGCCGGCACGGAGTTCCAGAGGGTGACGCCGTGCTCGGCCACCAGCGCGGCCCAGTGCGAGGGGTCCGCTCGGCGGGCGGGGTCGGGGAGCACCAGGCAGCCGCCCGCCGCGAGGACGCCGAAGACGTCGTACACGGACAGGTCGAAGCCCAGGTTGGCCAGGGCCAGGACGCGGTCCTCGGCGCCCACGGAGAAACGGCGGTTGATGTCGTCGATGGTGTTGACCGCGCCCCGGTGCGTGATCATCACGCCCTTGGGGCTGCCGGTGGAGCCGGAGGTGTAGATGACGTAGGCGAGGTCGTCCGGGGTGCGCAGCCGCTCGGGCAGCCGGGTGGGAGCGGGCTCGGGCGTGAGCGTGTCGACGGTGATCGCGCTGACGCCGGCGGGCAGGCCGGTGGTACCGGAGCGGATCAGGGCGTGCCGGACCCCGGCGTCGCGCAGCATGCGCTCGCGGCGCGCGGCCGGCTGGTGGGTGTCCACGGGGATGTACACCGCGCCCGCCGACAGGGCGCCGAGGACGGCCGCGATCTGCTCCCAGCCCTTGTCGGCGACGATCGCGACCGGGTCGCCGGGCGCGCATCCGGCCTCGGTGAGCGCCCGGCTCACGGCGGCGGCACGGGACGCGAGGTCGCCGTGGGTGAGCCGCCGGGTTCCGGCGATCACGGCAGGGGCGTCGGGGGTGTTCAGCGCGGCGGCCAGCGCGCCCTCGTGCAGCAGCGCGTCGGGCAGGGGGGCGTCGGTGGCGTTGGCCCGCTGCCGGCGCCGCAGTTGTGCGTCGGGCAGCCGGACGGGCGTGGTCGCTTCCCACGGCTCGTCGCCGTCCGCCAGACGGTCCAGCAGATCGTGGAAGGCGGTGAACATGTCGGCCACGACCGTCTCGTCCAGGACGCCGTCGCGCACGTCCCAGTTGACGCAGAGGGCGCCGCGCCGTTCCATGGCCTGGCAGTCGATCCACACCTGGGGGGTCTGGCTGATGCCGTGGACCAGTTCGCCGTCGGCGTCGGCGGCGCTGTCCCCGGCGGCCCCGGTGTTCCCGGTGTCCGCGGTGTGCGGCGTGCCGTCCGGGGCGTCCTGTTCGCGCAGGCCGATGGCGCTGGTGAAGACGACCGGCATCAGGGCGGCCTCCTGGCCGCGGCGGCGCGCGAGTTCGCGCATGACCTCGACCCCGGTGAACAGCCGGTGGTCCAGGTCCTCGAAGAGCTGTCCCAGCACGCTGGTGGCGCGCTCGGTGAACGTGGTGCCCCGGCGGCGGTCCACCGCGAGCAGTTCCACGGAGGTGAAGTCGCCCACGAGTGAGCCGACCTGCGGGTGCAGGGGCAGCCGGTTGAGCAGCGTGAGGTCGAGGGTGAAGCGGTCCCGTCCGCTCCACCGGCCCATCACCTCCGCGTAGGCGGCCAGTACGGCACCCGAGGGGGTGAGACCGCGCTCGACCGCCCGGCGGCGCAGGGCGCTCCAGCGGGCGGCGTCCAGGACGAGCTGGTGGCGGTCGAACCGCGCCGGTCCGCCCCTCGTGCGCCCCTCGCGCATCGGCAGCGGCGGGGCGGGGGGAAGCTCGTCGATCCGGTTCAGCCAGTAGGCGCGGTCGCGCTCACGGCGCGGGCCCTGGCGCAGGTGGCGTTCGGCGAGCAGGTAGTCCCGGAAGGTGACGGGCAGTTCGGGCAGGGCGGCGTCCGGGTCGGCGTAGAGGGTGCGCAGTTCGTCGAGCAGGAGGTGCAGGGAGACGTAGTCGGCGATGAGGAAGTCGATCGAGAGGTGCAGCAGGGCGTGGTCGGGGAGGAGCGTGATCCGCAGGTCGAACAGCGGCCAGGTGCCGGCGGGCAGGACCTGGTGCTCCATGTCCTCGCGCACGGCCGACAGGGCCGCCGCGGTCTCGCCGGCGGTGGCCGAGCGCAGGTCGGTGACCTCGATGCGGTAGGGCGGCGTCGAGGGGAGGACGAGCTGGGCGCCTTCGTCCCGCACCACCGCCCGCAGCATGTCGTGCCGGTCGACCAGAGCCTGCCAGGCGGCCTCCAGACGGGCCGGTTCGAGGGCGGCGAAGCGCAGTTCGCCGTAGGCGTGGCAGGCGACCGACCCGTAGTCGAAGACGTCGCGGCGGCCGAGGAGGTAGGCGGTCTGCACGTCGGTGAGCGGGAACGGGGCGTGGCGTTCGGCGGGGCGCGGGGTCACCGTGACGCGGTCGTACCCGGTCCTGAGGAGGTCGAGGACGTCGTCCTTGTGGGCTTTCAGCAGGGCGCGCTGCTCCCCGGTGAGAGCGCCCTGCGGGGCGCGGAAGCGGAGCGAGCCCGATTCCTCCCACAACTCGACGCCGCTGGCCTCCAGTTCGGCCAAGAGCCCGGCCAGGTTCATAGCACTCCTTCTTCCATGGGGATCAGGGCGCTCTCGGCGCGTCGGTGCTCGATGAGTCGGGCGAGTGCCTCGACCGCGGGCGCGGAGAAGAACTCACGCAGGGTGAGACGGACGCCGACGGTCTGCCACAGCCGTTCGGTGGCCCGGGTGGCGGTGAGGCTGTCACCGCCGAGTGCGAAGAAACTCTCCGTGCGGCCGACCCGTTCGACGCCCAGGAGGTCGGCGAAGAGGGCGGCGAGGGCGGTCTCCAGCTCTCCCCTGGGTCCCTCGTCGACCGGGGACGCCTCCTCGTCGAGGAGTGCGGCCAGGGCGCCGCGGTCCACCTTGCCGTTGGCGGTCAGCGGCAATCGGTCCACGATCCCGATGCGTTCGGGGATCATGTAGCCGGGCAGCCGCTCGGCGAGGGCGGCGCGCAGCGCGACCGGTCCGGGCGGATCACCGGCGGGTACGGCGAACGCCGCGATCCGGTGCCGGGGCCGCTCCCCCACGATGCAGGCGACGGCCCGGCCGATGCCCGGCAGTTCGTGCAACGCCGCCTCGATCTCACCGAGTTCGATGCGGTGCCCGCGGATCTTCACCTGCTGGTCCGCCCGGCCGAGGAACTCCAGGATGCCGCCCGGCCGGTAGCGGCCGAGGTCACCGGTGCGGTACCAGCGCAGGCCCTCGTGCTCGACGAACTGCTGTGCCGTGCGCTCGGGGTCACCGCGGTAGCCGCGGGCCACGCCCGTGCCGCCGATCCACAGTTCGCCCGGCACCCAGTCCGGACGGTCGCGGCCCGCCGGGTCGGCCACCCGGAAGCACTGGTTGCGCAGCGGGTACCCGTACGGGATGGAGGGCCAGCCGGGCGGCGGCTCAATCACGGGATAGGCGTTGGACCAGATGGCCGCCTCGGTGGCGCCGCCGAGCGCCACCAGGCGGCAGCCCGGGGCGCGGGCGGCCAGCCGGCCCGGCAGGTCGAGACCGACCCAGTCGCCGGAGACGAGCGCGAGGCGCAGCGGCTCCGGCGCGGGGCCGTCCGCTCCCTCGGCCGCGGTCAGCAGCATGTCGAGGAGCGCCGGCACGGTGTTCCACACGGTGACCCGGTGGGTGCGCAGCAGGTCGAGCCAGCGGTGGGGTTCGCGCCGGTCGCGCTCCTCGACGAGGACGAGGGCACCACCGGCTCCCAGCAGACCGAAGATGTCGTAGACGGACAGGTCGAAGTCGAGGGCGGACAGGGCGAGTACGCGGTCGTCCGGGCCCACCGAGAAGCGGGCGCCGATGTCCTCCACGGTGTTCGCGGCCGCGCGGTGGGTGGTCTCGACCCCCTTGGGCTCGCCGGTGGAGCCCGAGGTGAAGATGGTGTAGGCGAGTGCGGTGTCCGGCACGGTGACCGGCGCGGGCACGGCGGCGGCGGTCGTGCGGGCCGTCCGCACGTCCAGCACCGCGATCCCGTCCGGCCATGCGGCGTCGGTCGCCGGGTCCACGTCGGTGAGGACGGCCACGGCGCGGGCGCGGCGCAGGATGCGCGCCCGCCGGACCGGCGGCTGGTCGACACCCACCGGCACGTAGCAGGCGCCCGCGGCGAGGGTGCCGAGTACGGCGGTGATCTGGTCGGGCCCCTTGGGGAGCACGATCGCGACGCCGTCACCGGGCCCGACGCCCGCGGCCCGCAGCGCTCCGGCGACCCGCAGGGCCCGCTCGGCGAGTTCGCCGTGGTCCAGCCGGCCCTCGCGCCACAGCAGTGCGGGGCGGCCGGGTGCCGCGGCGGCTCCGGCGAAGAAGGGTTCGTGCAGCAGGCGTCCGCTCAGCGGGGCCTCGGTGGCGTTCACCTCGGCCCGGGCGCGGGCCTGCTCCGCGGGCAGTTCCACGACGACGGGCCGCCGC
This sequence comes from Streptomyces sp. NPDC048514, assembly GCF_043199955.1. NCBI lineage: Bacteria > Bacillati > Actinomycetota > Actinomycetes > Kitasatosporales > Streptomycetaceae > Streptomyces > Streptomyces sp. NPDC048514. The sequence continues at coordinate 241,379 of NZ_JBICWT010000003.1, forward strand.
CAGTCCGCGCGGGCCAGACCGGTGAGATGCCGCTCGTAGGCGGTGATCATGGTCTGCAGGAGCCCGGCGGGGAACAGTTCCTCGACGGCGTCCCAGTTGACCGAGACGCCGCCGTCACGCTCCACGACCTGGCAGTCCAGCCACACCTGCGGGGTCTGCGAGAGCCCGTACACCTGTTCGCCGAAGGGCATGGTCAGGTCGGCGAGCCGGTCGGAGACGCCGAGCGTGCTGGTGAAGACGACCGGCATGGCCACCTCCGCCGCCCCGGTGCGCCGGGCCAGCTCGCGCAGGACCCACAGCGCCGACACCGAGCTGTGCTGGAGCCCCTCCCAGATCTGCTGCTGGAAGCGGCGCGCCGCGTCGGCCCAGCCGTCGGCGTCCGCGGGGCGGTGTCCCACCAGCAGCAGGGAGGTGAAGTCGCCGACGATGTTGTTGATGTCCGGGTGGACCTCGCGCCGGTCGAACAGGGTGAGGTTCACCGTGACCTCGGGCTGTGCACTCCAGGCGGCGAGGACGTCGGCGAAGGCGGCCGCGAGCACGGCCGACGGGGTCAGTCCGGTGCCGCGGGCGGTACGGGTCAGCGCCTGCCAGACGGCCGGCGGGAGGAAGAACTCGCGCCGGGTGAAGCGGGGCGGGCCGGCCTGCTCCGGGGCGATGCCCAGCGGCAGCGCCGGGGCGCGTGGCAGCTCGGGCAGCCGCCCGGTCCAGTACGCCCGGTCGGCGGCGACCTCCTCGGGGTCGGGGGCGGCCTGCAGCACGTAGTCGCGGAAGGAGACGTCGAGCGAGGGCAGCGCGCAGGCCGGGTCCTCGTACAGCCGGGAGAGTTCCCAGAAGATCGTCATGATGCTCAGCGCGTCGAGCACGATGTAGTCGAAGCCGAAGCGGATGCGGGTGCGGTCGGCGTCGTAGCGGGTGGCGGAGATATGGAACAGCGGCCACCGCGTCACGTCGAACACCCGGTGGTCCAGCCCGGCACGCTGGGTCCGCAGCGTCTCCTCGGCGTCGCCGGGCGGTGCCTCGGTGACGTCGAAGGCGATGGGCGGAACGTGGTCGAGGATGCGCTGGTTGCCGTCCTCGTCGAAGACCGCGCGCATCATCTCGTGCCGCTCGACGAGCCGGTTCCAGGCGTCCTCCAGGCGCTTGAGGTCAACGTCCCGGCCGTCGAACTCCCAGTACCAGTACGATCCGACGCCGCCGAGCGTGAAGTCCGCGCCGCGTCCGAGCCAGTAGGCGCGCTGGATGTCGGTCGCGGGGAACGGCTCGTACCGGTCGTCCGGGTCGGGCGTGACGGGGGGCAGCCGGGTGGGCCGGCCCAGGTCGAGCCCGGCGGCGAAGTCGCGCAGCATCGGGGCGGCGAACAGGCGCCCCAGGTCGGCACCGTGCAGCCCCGCGGCCCGCAAGCGGGTCAGCAGCCGGGTCGCGAGCAGGCTGTCGCCGCCGAGTTCGAAGAACCCGTCGTCGCGTCCGACCCGCTCCACGCCGAGCAACTCCGCCCACAGCTCGGCTACTTGGGTCTCCACCACGCCCTGTGGCGGCTGGTGCCCGGCGGTGGGGCGCTCGTCGCGGGAGACGAGGTCCCGCAAGGCGCCGCGGTCGACCTTGCCGTTGGTGTTGAGCGGCAGCGCGTCGAGCACCGTGACGACGTCCGGGATCATGGCGGGCGGCAGCCGGTCGGCGAGATGTTCCCGCAGCAGCTCCACGAGCGACGGCACCGGCTCCTCCGCCGGCTCGCCCCCCGGCGCGGACGGCTCACCGGCACGTACGGGCGGCTCCCCCGCACTCACGGACGCCCCACCCGCTGGTTCGGAGACGGCGTTAACCCCCGCGACCGGCACGTCGGCGTGCGGGGCCGGCTCGTCGGCCTGCGGGGACCGCCCGTCGGCATACCGGGACGGCTCGCGCAGGACGACCGCGGCGGCCAGGTGCGTGGGTGGGTCGCCGAGGCCGAGCACGGCGGCGGCGGCGATCGCGGGATGGTCCCGCAACGCGGCCTCGATCTCGCCCGGTTCGATGCGGTGCCCGCGCACCTTGAGCTGGAAGTCGGCCCGGCCCAGGAACTCCAGCGTGCCGTCGGGCAGATAGCGGGCCAGGTCGCCGGTGCGGTACCAGCGCAGCCCCGCGTGCTCGACGAACCGGTCCGCGGTGCGTGTGGGGTCGCCCCGGTAACCGCGGGCGACCGACGCGCCGCCGATCCACAGTTCACCGGGCACCCGGTCCGGGCAGTCCCGGCCGCGCGGGTCGACGACCCGGCAGCGCTGCCCCGGCAACGGGACGCCGTAGGGCACGCACGTCCAGTGCGCGGGCGCCTCCCCGACCTCCTGGACGGTGGAGTGGATGGCGGTCTCGGTGGTGCCGCCGAGCCCGGCGAACCGCACCGAGGGGAACACCCGGCGGGCCCGCGCGGCCAGGTCGGGGGCGATCCGGTCGCCGCCGAGCAGGGCCACCCGGATTCCCGCGGTGGCGCCGGCCCCCTCGGTCGCCTCGAGGAGCATCTGCAGCAAGGTGGGAACGCAGTTGACGACGGTGACGTCCAGGCCGCGGACCAGGTCGAGCCAGGCCCGTGCGTCGCGTCGCTCCTCTTGCCGTACGCAGACCACGGCGCCGCCCGCGGACAGGGGGCCGAAGACGTCGTACACCGACAGGTCGAAGTCGAGGGCGGAGACCGCGAGGGCGCGGTCGCCGGGCCCGATGCCGAACCGTTCGTTGAGCGCCGACACGGTGTTGACGGCGCTGCGGTGCGGTACCTCCACGCCCTTGGGCTCGCCGGTGGAGCCGGAGGTGTAGAGGATGTACGCGGTCTGTTCGGGCGGTACGGGGACCGGGCCGGGCAACGGCGTTACCGTACAGGCCTCTTGGAGGAGGGCCTCGGTGACGGTCAGGCGTGCGCCGCAGGAGTCCTCGATGCGCCGGCGGCGGTGTTCGGGCTGGTCGATCCCCGCCGGTACGTAGGTGCCCCCGGCCGCGAGGACACCGAGCACGGCGACGATCTGCCGCGGTCCCTTGGGCAGCGAGATCATCACCGTGTCGCCCGGGGCCACGCCCCGGGAGCGGAGCAGTCCGGCGAGGGCGAGGGCCTGGCCGGCGAGGTCCGCCCGGGTCAGGGAGCCGTCCGCCCACAGCAGCGCGGGCCGCTGCGGTTCCTGGCGCGCCAGGGTGAAGAACGGTTCGTGCAGGGTGTGTTCGGGGCAGGGCCGGTCGGTGGCGTTGACCGCTGCCCGGACCTGGCGCTGGGCCGCCGGCAGCAGGTCGGGCAGGGGGTCCGCCCAGTCGGCGTCCGGCGCGGTCAGCCCGTCGAGCAGCCGGCGCAGGGCGTCGGCCATGTCGTCCAGCAGGCCCGCGGGGAAGAGATCCTCGACGGCCTCCCAGATGAGCCGGATGCCGCCGTCGTGCTCGACGGCCTGGAGGTCCATCCACACCTGAGGTGTCTGGGAGCTGAGCCACACCGGCTCCCCCAGCACCCGGCGGACCTCGTCGGCGAACAGCTCGCCCATGCTCAGTGCGGACGTGAACACCACCGGCGCGACGGCTGCGCCGGGGCGGCTGCGCGCCAGGTCGCGCAGGACGTCGGTGCCCGGGCAGGCGCTGTGCCCGGCGGACTCGCGGAAGTCGGCGTTCAGCCGGCGGGCCCGCTCGGCGAAGGACTCCTCGCGGGTGGCGTCCGCGGTGAGCAGCAGCAGGCTGGTGAAGTCGCCGACCAGCGCGGCGACGTCGGCGTGCACCGGGTCGCGGTCGAACAGGGGCAGATTGAGCAGGAAGCGCTTCTCCGCGCTCCATGTGGCGAGGACCTCGGCGTAGCAGGTGGCCAGCGCCATCGCCGGGCTGATGCCGTGCTCACGGGCGCGGGACGCGAGCCGTTCACGGCGCTCCGGTGTCAGCCAGAGGGTGCGGCGGCCGGTGCGGGGGCGGTGCAGCCGCTCCGGCGGTGCGGCCAGCGGGAGTTGTGGCCCGCCGGGCAGGGTGGGCAGCCGGCCGGCCCAGTAGGCGCGGTCCCGTTCCAGGCGGGCGGGCGGCCGGGCGGCCCGGTCCGCCAGGTACCGCGGATAGCTGTAGCCGAGGGGGCCGGGCTGCCGGCCGGGCTCGTCGTAGCCGCGCGCGAGGTCGGCGAGGGCGATGCGGAAGCTCATCGCGTCGCACACCAGCATGTCGACGTCGAGGTGCAGTCGGCTGGTGCCGCCCGGCAGCAGGGTGAGGTGCACGTCGAGCAGGGGGCCGGCGGCGGCGTCGAGCCGCTGGTGGGACAGTCGGGCGCGCAGCCGGTCCAGCTCGGCGCCGACCTGCTCGGCATCCCCATCCCGCAGGTCGTGCACCCGGGCGAGACCGGTCGGCGGGCCGGAGATCCGCTGGGTGCCGTCGGGCAGGAAGCGGGCCCGGAACATGGCGTGCCGGCTGGTGAGCGCACGCAGCGCCGCGTCCAGCCGGTCCGGGTCGAGGGCGGGTCCGTCGAACTCGAAGTAGAAGTGGCCGCCGACTCCGCCCAGTACCTGGCCGTCCGCGCGGCCCACCCAGTAGGCGTGCTGCATGGGGGCGAGGGGGAAGGGAGCGCTCTCGTCGACGGCGGCCGATGGCGGGGCGCCGGGCAGGGCGGCCCCGGCCTCGTGCGGGACGGTGCCGGCAGCCTGTGCCACCAGCTCCCACCAGTGCGCCAGCCGCGGCCGCTCGACCAGGTCGCCGAAGCGGATCTCGGCACCCTCACCGCGCCATTGCGCGGCGAGGCTCATGATGGCCATCGAGTCGAGACCAAGGGCGGTCAGGTCGTCCTGGTCGCCGATGGCGCCGGGCGGCTCGTCGAGGATGTCGGCGACGGCCCTGCGCATGGTCTCGAGCGTTATTCGCATGAACATCTCCTGAGTTCCCCGCGGTAATCAAGCGATCCGGTCGAAGGGCAGGCCGGTGTTCTGGGAGACACGTTCGGCCGCCGCGACATAGCGCTCGGCCAATTCCGTGGCGAATTTCTCGTCGAGTCGCCCCTGGTTGTAGAAGAGCAGAACGTGGAATCCCTTGTCGTGCGGGACCAGAACCAGTTCGAGTTCGAATCTGCTGCCGACTCCGTCGGGCACCAGCACTTCGAGGTCGAGACCGCCGGCCGTGGTGCTGTAGACCGGCTCGGCAAGCATCTGGAAGACGATGTCGTCGGCCCGCGCCCCCTGGCTCTGCGCCTCCCGCAGCGGCAGCAGCTGGTAGGGGACGCCCTGGTTGAGGAAGGCGCCGGTGACGGTGGCGTGGGTGGCGCGCAGGGCGTCGAGGACTCCGGCGGCCGGGTCGAGCCGGGTGCGCAGCACGACCATGTTGGCCAGGAACCCGACGGTCCGGCGCAGTTCGGGCCGGCTCCGGTTGGCGTACAGGGAGGCCACGGCGAGGTCGGTGCGGCCGGTGGCCCGGTGCAGTACGGCGTAGTACAGGGTCAGCAGCAGCGAGAAGAGGGTGCTGCGGCCCGTCCGGGCGGCCTCGCGCAGAGCCGCCACCGTGTCCTGGTCCAGTTCCCGTCGCACCAGAGCGGTGCGGCGCTCGCCCGGGGTGTTCCGGGTGGGCAGCGGCTCCACGGTGAGCCCGGCCAGGCGGTCGCGCCAGTACTCCTGCTGCCCCCGCAGTTCGCCACCGTCCAGGGCCACGCGCTGCCACTCGGCGAACGCGCCGAACGGCAGTCCGGGCGGGGGCGGTTCGGCTCCGGACCCGTGGGCCCGGTCGAGGAGGGCGCACAGGTCCTGGAAGACGACGCCGCACGACCAGGAGTCGGTGACGAGGTGGTGCATGTTCAGACACAGCACGTGGTCGCCGTCCGCGACCCGCCACAGGGTGACGCGGAACGCGCTGCCGGTCGGATCGATGCGGGTGGCGAGTTCCTCGGCGATCGCCTCGCGCAGTGCCCGCTCGGGGTCGGGCTCGTGGTCGAGGTGCCGCAGCCGCAGCTCGACGGGCGCGGCCGCCCTCACGAGCCGGCGCAGATTGCGTCCGCCGCCGCGGAAGACCGACCGCAGGGATTCGTGACGGGACACCACCGCTTCGAGGGACCGGCGGAGCACCGGCAATTCCAGCGGGCCTCGAATACGGCACATCATCGGGCAGTTGAGGGCGCCGTCATGTCCCCGATATCGGTCCAGGAACCACAGCAGCCGCTGTCCCGCGGATGGCTCGCTCTCCTGTGCTTCCGGCTCTCGCGCTGCCGGCTCGCCTTCTTCTGGCTCTCGCGCTTCTGGGCTGGCCACGCCGTCAAGTTATCCGCGGCCCACAGGTGCCCGGCGTTCCACTGAAAGATGTTTGGCGGCATTGAAAGATTTGCACCGGCGGGCGGTGTGCGGGGTTAGCCTCGCCCGCATGCAGCACCTCGAGCTCGAGGCCCGGGTGCACACCCGCCTGTCCTGGGACTACACGGCGAGCACCCCCAGGCTTCAGACCCTCACCCGACGCGCCCACGCCGGTCAGTGGGACGCGGACCGCGACATCGACTGGTCGGTGCCCGTGCCGTTCGGCGCTCCGCTCGCCGACGGCTCCGGCCTCGCGCGCGCCTCCTTCGAGGCCTCCCCCATGGCCGGGCGGGGACGCGCGATGTGGGACGCCTTCCGCTGGGAGCTGCAGGCCTGGCTGGTCAGCCAGTTCCTGCACGGCGAGCAGGCCGCGCTCACGGTGGCGGCCCGCCTGGTGGAGTCCTTGCCGACGGTCGAGGCGAAGCTCTGCGCCGCGACCCAGGTGACCGACGAGGCCCGGCACGTGGAGGTGTTCGCGCGCTATCTGCGCGAGCACGTCCCCGATCCGTACCCGATCAACGCCGATCTGCGTGCCCTCCTCGAGGACGTGCTGCGCGACTCCCGGTGGGACGTGACGGCGCTGGGCATGCAGATCATGGTGGAGGCGCTGGCGATGGCCGCGTTCCGGCTGGCCGGCGCCACGTTCCACGACCCGCTGATCCGCCGGATCACCACGCTGGTGGCGCGCGACGAGGCACGGCACGTCTCGCTCGGGGTGATGTCCCTGGAGGAGGCCTACCGTGAGCTGTCCAGCCGGGAACTGTCCGAACGCGAGGAGCTGGTGCTGGACGCGGCGGCGCTGATGCGGCGGCGCTTCCTGCTCGCCGACATCTGGGAGCGGCTGGACGTCGACCGGTCGGCCGGGGTGGCCTACGCCGCGACCGACCCGGCGATGGTGATGTACCGGCAGACGGTGTTCGCGCGGGTGGTGTCGTCCCTCGTGCACATCGGGCTGATGTCCGAGCGGGTGCGTCAGGGCCTGGCGGACCTGGATCTGCTCAGTTACGGGACGGTGCCCCGCCGGCTGTCCCGACGGCCGTCCGGCCGGCCCGCGTGAGGGATTCCCGGCGGTCGAGTCGGAGGGAAGCGGGACGCATGACCAACAAGGCGCCGGACACGGAGAACGCGGCACGTGCGCTGTCGGTACGGCTGTTCATGGCCGGGCTGGGCGCGGCGGAGCTGATGACCGCCTACCTGGGCCTTCGGCTGGGTCTGTACGACGAACTGGCCAAGGGCCCGGCCACCGCGGGGGACTTGGCGGGGCGGGCCGGGGTGGATCCGCGGTACGCGCGCGAGTGGCTGGAACAGCAGGCGGCGGCCGGGATCGTGACGACGGACGAGTCCGAACAGGATCCCGGCCGACGGGTGTTCACCCTCCCCGCCGGTCACGCGGAGGCGCTCACCGATCCCGACAGCCCGTTCTCGATCGCTCCGCTGGTGGTGCTGCCGATCGGCGGGCTGTCCGCGGTGCTGCCCCGGCTGGCCGACGCCTTCCGCTCCGGGAACGGGGTTCCGTACGCCGCGTACGGTGGCGAACTGCGGGGCGGGCAGGAGGGGTTGAACAAGTCGGTGTTCCGGCACCAGCTCGCCGGGTGGATCGCCGCGACTCTTCCGGAGGTGCACGCGAGGCTGTCCGGCGAGGGCGGCCGGATCGCCGATGTCGCGTGTGGCACCGGCTGGTCGTCGATCGCCCTGGCGCAGGCCTATCCGCGTGCGCGGGTGCACGGTCTGGACCTCGACGAGGCCTCGGTCGCGGACGCCCGGCGCAACGCGCGGGAGGCCGGGGTGGCCGAGCGGGTCGGCTTCGAGGTCCGGGACGCGGCCGACCGTGCGCTGGCCGGCCGCTTCGACCTGGTGTGCGTCTTCGACGCGTTGCACGACATGGCCCGGCCGGTGGAGGTGCTCGCGGCGTGCCGGGGGCTGCTGGCGGACGGTGGCAGCATGCTGCTGATGGAACCCAACGTCGGCGAACGCTTCCGGGCCCCGGCGCCGGAGACCGAGCGATACCAGTACGCCGTGAGCGTGCTGCACTGTCTGCCGGTCGGGCTGGTGGAGGAGGGTTCGGCCGCCACCGGCACGGTGATGCGCCCCGACACGGTACGGGCGTACGCGGCGGCCGCGGGGTTCGGGCAGGTACGGATCCTGCCGGTGCGGCACACCTTCCACCGCCTGTACCACCTGCGCTGAACGGCGATGAGGGGCCGTTCCTTCCCCGGCGCCGGCCACGGCGATGGCCGGCCCGTGCCGGGGAGGGCGCGGGCCGGCCGTCGTCGTTCAGCTCGCCGGTGTGGTCGGCCGGCCGGCACCGAGGTACTCGTCCAGCAGCCGGTTGACCTCGGTGGGCTTCTCCAGCAGGGCGGCGTGGCCGCTGTTCTTGATCTCCCGGTACTCGGATCCCGGGATGAGCCGGGCCAGTTCGCGGGACATCGGGTAGGGGGCCATGATGTCGTGCTCCATGCCGACGATCAGGCAGGGCACGGTGATCCGGGCGATCCGCTGCGGATCGGGGTCGTAGGCCGCCGAGGCCTCCGCGTGTCCGAGGGCGCCGTGCCCGCCGGAGGCGGCGAGTCCGCGCAGGCCTTCGAGATAGGGCCCGATGAAGGCGTCCCGGTTCAGCGCCCGCGGGCCGAAGAGGTACATCGCCCGGTAGATGCCTTCCGTCACCGGCGGCAGCACCCCGCCCGACCGGAGCCGTTCCAGGGCGTCCTCGCGGATCGCCCGGTGCAGCGCGCTCGGCTTCCACGGCACGCCCACCAGCGCGGCCCGGGTGAGCAGATCCGGCCGTTCGACGGCGAGTTCCAGGATGATCGTCGCGCCCAGCGAGTAGCCCACGATGGCGCACGGTCCGATGCCCAGCTCCTCGATGAGGGCGGCGGTGTCCTCGGCCAGGCCCTCCATCGTGTAGGGCGGCGGGGTCTCCTCGGACGGCGGCACCCCCCGGTGGTCGAAGGTGATGACCCGGTGGCCGCGCTTGGTGAGGAAAGGGACCTGCGTGTGGTGGAACAGGTTGGCCTGGTGCTGTCCGGCCACCAGGAGGACCGGTGAGCCGTCCGGGTCCCCGAAGATGTCGTAGCTCAGGGTCACGCCCGTCTTCAGTGTGATGTCCACGCTGTCGTCCTTCGTCAGGTTCGGGCCCGGGGGCCGGGCCCCTTCGTGGGGATGCCGGCGGATGGCAGGACCGAGGAGGTGGCGGCGCCGGTGACCAGGGCCTCGAAGGCGGCACGGTCCGGGCCCTCCGCACGGGTCTCGGGCATCGGGTGTTCGCGCAGGAAGGCGAGGATGCGGCGGGACACGGCCCGGTCGCTCATCAGTTCCCGCGGGGTCATCAGCATGTGGTACATCCGCAGCGAGGCGCTGCGGATGCGCTCGTCGTCGTCGCGCAGCACGGCCATCGCGCGGACGAACCGGTTGGGCAGGTCGTCGGCGGGCGGCGCGTGCTCACCGCGCAGTCCGGCCCGCAGCTGGGCGAGCCGGGCCTGGTCGGTGGCCCGCTGGATCTCGAACCAGACGCCGAGGTTGTCGTCGGTCCAGCGCTCGAACCCGGCGGTGTAGGCGGCCGGTCCGGCCGCCGCCCGGTCCGCGGTGCGGGCGAGCTGCCTGGCGTGCACGAAGGCCAGGGAGACCCCCCGGCCGAAGGTGGGGTTGGTCTGCAGCGCGGCGTCGCCGACCAGGACGAGACCGGCGGCCGTGGGCCTGCCGTCCGCGTCGAGCAGAGTGCGGCGTCGGTTCTCCAGCCGGCCCATGGGTGCGGGATCGTCCAGCGGTACGCCGCGCTCGCACCACTCGGCGGTGCTCGGCACGGCCTGCAGGAAGCGGGTGAAGATCTCCGGCTCGCGCAGCCGGTGCCGGTGGGGGTCGTCGACCGCGACCGTGGTGGAGAGCTGGAAGGTGTCGTTGTCGCCGGGGAAGACCAGGGCGGTGCCGTAGTCCAGCTCGGTGACGATGGGGACGGTGGTGGAGGGGAAGGAGCTGCCCGGGCGCAGCCGGTAGTGCCGGGTGAGGTAGAAGAAGCCGCAGGGCTGTGCCGTCTCCCGGGGCGGGACCAGGTCCGCCGCGGCGAGCCAGCGCGCGAGCTGCGAGCGGCGGCCGCCCGCGTCCACCACGAGATCGGCGGTGTGCTGCGTGCCGTCCTCGGTGCGCACGCCGCTCACCCGGGGGACGCCGTCGGCCTCCCCGTCTCTCAGCAGGCCGGTCACGCGTGTCCCGGTGACCAGGGTGACACCGGGCTCGGCGGCTGCGGTCCGCCGGATCACCCCTTCGTGGACGAGGCGCCGGCTGAGGACGGTGGCGTCCTCGGAGCCCGTCTCCAGTGGGGTGACATGGGCTCCGCGGGCGGCGAGGGCGGCCAGGAGGTCTGGGCGTTCCTCGCGCAGTACGCGGGTGGACAGGGCGAGGAAGGCGTGCCCCTGGCGGGCGTGCGGCACCTCCTTGCGCTCCCAGCCGCGCCAGTCGTCGTCAGCGCCGGCTCCCGGTGGTGGGGGGCCGCCGCCCTCCAGGACCGTGACCCGGTGACCGCGCCGGGCGCAGAACAGCGCGGTCGCCGATCCGGCGAGTCCGGCTCCGATGACCAGGATGTGGGCCACGGCCGGTCACCGCTCCGCGGCGGTGACCGGGGTGGACCAGTCGACGCGGTGGCCGTAGACCGATTCGGCGTTCTTCAGGCCGAGCCTGAGGAAGAACGGCAGCATCAGATCGCGCACGGCGCGGCCCACCGGCCCGGCCGGGGTCATCTGGCCGCCGGTGCGGCGCGCCTTCCGGACCAGGTCCTCCACCCGGGGCCGGCGTGACGCCTCGTACGCGGCGAAGGCTGTGCGGGGGTCGGGCAGGTCGCGCAGGCACTTGGCGAGAACGACGGCGTCCTCCAGGCCGAGCGCCGCCCCCTGGCCCAGGTGGGGCGAGATGGCGTGCGCGGCGTCCCCGATCAGGGTCACGTCGCCCCGGTGCCAGGCGGGCAGGGAGGGCAGGTCGTACAGGGGCCAGCGGCCGATCGGCCCGGCGGTGGCGCCCAGGATCTCGCCGACGAGGGGGTGGTCGCCGGCGTGCCGGCGCAGCAGTTGCTCGCGCCACTGCTGGTCGCTGATGGTCCCGGCCCAGCCGCGGGCCGGTTCGCGGGTCTGGGTGTGGTTCTCGAACCAGTACACCTCGCCGCCCGGCAGCACCTGGTATCCGAAGAAGCCGCGCAGCCCGAACATCATCCGGAAGGAGCCGTCCGGCCCCCCAGGGGCACTGGTGCGGGCGAAGCCGCCGGATCCGATGCCCTGGGTGAAGCTGGGCGCGGGGGCCTCGGGGAACACGGCGGCACGAGTGGCGGAGTTGATGCCGTCGGCCCCGACGAGGAGGTGGCCGTCGGCGGCGGTGCCGTCGGCGAAGACGGCCGTGACCTCGCCGCGCCGTTCGCCCTTCACGTCGACCAGGCGCTTGCCGAACTCGACGCGCACTCCGGCCCGCTCGGCGCACTCCCGCAGTGCCTTGTTGAGCAGACCGCGCTTGACGCACGTGGTGTGTTCGGGGTTGCTGCCGATGGTGCGGCCCTTGTGATTGGTGAAGACGAGCCGGGTGGTCGGAGCGCCGTGCCGCAGCACGGTGTCGGCGATGCCGAGGGTCTCGAGGACGCTGCGCCCGTTGGGCCCGAGGTTCAGGAAGGAACCGGCGTGATCGTCGGGTTCGGAACGGGCTTCGTACAGCACGGGGTTGTAGCCGCAGCGGAGCAGGAACAGGGCGAGCACCGGGCCCGTGATGCCGCATCCGGCGATGACGGCACGCCGCTCACCGGGCTCGGGGGACACGGGTGTTTCAGGCATGACGGGACTCCTCATTCTCCGTGGACCGTGCCACGGGCGACGGAACTCCTGGGCCTCGGCGAAGCGTTGTGCGTCAGCCGGCGACGAATCCGCGGAACTTGCGCACGGTCACGAAGGCGCACAGCACGCTCACGCCCACCGTCCAGGCGACGGTGGCGAGCACGGGCACCAGCAGGGGCCCGCCGTGCGATAGCCCGACCAGCGCCTCGACGGCGGTCGAGACCGGGTTGGCGGCGACCACCGGGCGGATCGCGGAGGGGAAGGCGTCGCGCGGCATGTAGCCGGACGACAGCATGGTCAGGGCGAGCGTGGGCAGTTGCACCCACTGCATGATCACCGGCGGATACGGCGCGGACAGCGCCGCGACCACCGAGAGGGAGGTGCACATCAGCCCGAACAGCACGACCAGCACGAAGAAGCCCACGGTGGCGGCCACGCCCTGCCGGAAGCGGAATCCGGGGGCCAGCGCGATCAGGGCGACCAGGACGGCGATGCCCAGGATGCGCACGAGGTCGCCGAGCATGCGGCCGACCAGGACGGACAGGGCGTTGATCGGCATGGCCCGCAGCCGGTTGAAGACGCCGCTGCGGATGTCCACCCAGAAGGCGATGGCGCTGGAGCCGATCGCGGAGAAGGCGGTGACCAGGATGATCAGCGGGGCCAGGCGCAGCACGTAGCTCTGCCCCAGGGTGTCGTGCACGATGATCTTGAACGCGGCCAGCAGCATGAACAGCTGCAGCAGCGGAAACCCGAAGGTGGCCAGCAGCATCATGGGGCTGCGCACGAAGTGCTTGAGCACCCGGCCGCCGATGAGGGTGGACTGCGCCCACAGTCCGGTCGCCGGGATCTGCAGGGGGGCCGGACTGGTCGCGGTCACTGGGTCACCTTCCGGAACGCGCGTGCGGTGGTCCATCCGAAGAACAGGGCCAGGCCCGCGCACCAGAGCACGGCCGGCACGATCCGTCCGCTGGTGGGGTCGCCGGTGGACAGCGCGCGCAGTGCGTCGATCACGGCGGACACCGGCGAGTTGCGTACGACGGGCCGGAGCCAGCCCGGGAAGAGGGCGGCGGGTACGAATCCGGTGGAGACCACCAGCAGGGGCAGGTACGGCAGATAGAGCGCGGCGGCCAGCGACTCCGGGTTGCGCAGCGTCAGCCCGAGGGTGGCGGTGACGGCGGCGAGAGCGACCGTGAAGGCGACCGCCACCAGCAGGAAGCCGCCCGCGGCGGCCACGCCGGCGTGGAACCGGAATCCGGCGAGGTGTGCGACGAGGCAGATCACCACGGTGGAGGTCAGCGCCTCGGCGGCGACCACCAGGAGCCGGGCGGTGCCCAGGGCCGAACCGGCGATCGGCATGGTGCGCAGCCGACTGAACAGGCCGCTGCCGCGATCGGCGGCCAGTGACATCGCGGAGGAGATGGCCACGAACATCAGGGCCTGCACGACGATGGTCGGGGTGACGAAGCGGCCGTAGTCGATGTCCTTGGCGTCAAGCATCCGGCTGAAGGTGGCGTAGAAGATGCCGAAGAACACCAGCGGCTCCAGCACGGTGCCGACGAGCGCTCCCCGGCTGAAGGAGCGCCGGAAGTCCCGTTCGGCGAGGACCTGTACGTCGTGGACGAGCCCGGGTGAGGAGACCGGGGCGGGCGGGGCCGGCGCGAGGGACGTCATGCGCGGGCCTCCGGGACCGTTCGGCCGGGCGCTGGGGCGGTGCTGCCGGCCGTGGGAGCGGTGGTGCCCGTCCGGTCGGCGGTGAGGGCGAAGAAGACGTCGTTGAGCGTGGGCGGGTGCACCGCGACGTCGTCGGCGCGGATACCGCCGGCGTTCAGGGCGGCGATGATCCCGCCGAGGTCCTCCATGCCGCTGACGGGTACGACGAGGCAGTCGTCGCGGACGTTGACCGGGCCGGTGACGGCGAGGAGTTCCGCGGCGCGGGCGCGGACGGAGTCGTCGGCGAGGATCACTTCGCAGACGGATCCGCCGGTCTGCTGTTTCAGCTCCCGGGGGGTGCCCTCGGCGATGACCCGGCCGTGGTCGATGACGACGATCCGGTCGGCGAGCTCGTCGGCCTCGTCGAGGTACTGGGTGGTGAGCAGGATCGCCATGCCGTCGGCCGCCAGGTCCCGTACGGCGTCCCACAGCGTTTCCCGGCTGCGCGGGTCGAGCCCCGTGGTGGGCTCGTCGAGGACCAGGACGGGTCGCGGGACGACCAGTCCGACGGCCAGGTCGAGTTTGCGGCGCATGCCGCCCGAGTACTGCTGCACGGGCCGGCCGGCACTCTCGGTCAGCCCGAAGCGGTCGAGGAGTTCCTCGGCGCGGGCCGCGGCGCGGGGTTTGGCGAGGCCGAGCAGCCGGCCGAAGAAGACCAGGTTCTCGCGTCCGGTGAGAGTCTCGTCGACGGCCGCGAACTGGCCGGTGACCGCGATGCGGGCACGCACTCCGTGCGGGTCGGCGAGCAGGTCGCGACCGCCCACGGTGGCGGTGCCGCCGTCGGGGGTGAGCAGGGTCGTGAGACAGTTGATGAGTGTGGTCTTGCCTGCGCCGTTCGGTCCCAGCAGACCCACCACGGAACCGGCGGAGACGGAGAACGACACGTCGTCGACGGCCGTGGTCGGTCCGAAGTTCTTGCGCAGCCGTTCGATGGAGATCACGGCGTCGGACACGTGAAAGCCCCTCTCTTCACGCCGGAAGTGCGCGGGCCTCGGGCGGGCGCACAGAGCCTTCCGAACCTAACGATGTGTACATGTCCACTCCGGTCACCTGTCAGAGTTCTTTCGGCGCCCGGAGTCAGGCGGGTCAGCCCGCCACCAGCTCGTTCTGCTCGCGCAACTGGCCCACCACGTAGGCGATCACGTCGTCGGAGGTGGCGATGGAGCGGCCGGTCTCCTCGTCGATGGGCGGCAGGTCGAAGTCGTCCTCGATGGCGAAGGCCAGCTCCAGGAGGGCCAGGGAGTGGTAGCCGAGGTCGTTGACCAGGTGGGCGGGTCCCTCTGCGGGAAACCCCTCGGCGTCCGGGGCCAGTTGACGGATGATGCCCAGGATGTTCTCGCGAACCGCGCTTTCGGTGTGGGCCATGACTCTCCTAGGTCTGAGGGTGGTCTGCCGCGTTCTCGACGAGGGTGTGCCAGATCGTGCGGCGCCGCGGTTTGCCGCTCGGGGTGCGCGGCAGGGCGCTGCGCGCCACCTCGAGCACGAGGGCGTCGGCTCCCGGGACCGCGCGCCGCAGCACCCGGCGTACGGCGTCGTCCGTGGCCGCGCCCGGCCTGCCTGCGCCGGTGCCGGTCCCGGTGCCCGCGCCGGTGCCCGCGCCGGTGCTGGTGCTGATCCCGGTGCCGGTCCCGGCCCCCGTCCCGGCCCGGGTCCCGGCGCCGGTGCCGGCTCCGGTTCCCGTTCCGGTTCCGTCCTCGGCGACCAGGGCGGCGACCGGGCCGGTGGCGTCCTCGCCGAGCACCACGACGGCACGCGGTGGCAGCAGACCTGCCCGGCCGAGGATCTGCTCCACGTCCTCCGCGAACACCCACTGGCCGCGCACCTTGAGTCCGTCCCCGATCCGGCCGTGCACGAAGAGCTGTCCGTCGGCGAGGAACCCGGCGTCGCCGGTGCGCAGTTCGCCGCCGGCGATGCGGGTGTCGCGGTCGTCGCCGCCGAGATGGCCGAGGGCCAGCTGCGGTCCGCGTACGGCGATCTCGCCGACCGTGCGGTCCGGCAGGTCCCGGCCGTCGTCGTCGACGATCCGCACGGTGGTGCCGGGCAGCGGGACACCGCAGCCGACCACCGACTTCTCCTCGGTCCACTGCTGTCCGTGCCGAAGGCCGGTGACGGCGAGCGAGGCCTCGGCCAGCCCG
This sequence comes from Streptomyces sp. NPDC048514, assembly GCF_043199955.1. NCBI lineage: Bacteria > Bacillati > Actinomycetota > Actinomycetes > Kitasatosporales > Streptomycetaceae > Streptomyces > Streptomyces sp. NPDC048514. The sequence continues at coordinate 257,267 of NZ_JBICWT010000003.1, forward strand.
TAGGCGGGCAGCAGTGCACCGCGGCGCAGTCCGTGCAGACCGAGCAGCGCGTGGAAGTCGCGCAGGGTGGCGGGCGGGATGCGCTCGGCGCCCACCACGAGGGACTGCCAGCCGGAGAAGTCCAGGCCGGTCAGGTCCTCGGGGCGGACCTTACGCAGGATGTGATCGAGGCCGAAGGCGGGGGTGGCGCTGATGGACGCGCCGCGCAGGCCGAAGCAGCGCAGATATTCCAGCGGCTGCCGGACGAAGGCCTCGGGCGGCAGCAGCCACAGCTCGTCCTGGGCGAGCACGGCGCCGAGCAGGCAGCCGACGAGTCCCATGTCGTGGTGCACGGGCAGCCAGCTGGCCCACACCGTGCCGGGCCCGGCCCGGAGCCAGTCCCGGATGGTGGAGACGTGGCCGGCCAGCGCGGCGGCGTCGAGGGCGACACCGCGCGCACGACCGCCGGATCCGGAGGTGAACTGCACCAGTCCGCGCGTGGCCGGCGCCCGGCCGGGACCGGTGTCCCGCTCGTGTGCCGGGTCCAGCAGGCTCGCGCTGCGCAGGACGGGTATGTCCGCCGGGAGGACCTGTCCGGGATCGCGGTCCGTGATCACGGCGCGCGGCCGGGCGGCGGTCAGGAGTGCGGACATCCGGTCGTCGTAGCCCACCGCCGTGGGCGCTCCGGTGACCGGTGGTGCCAGCGGTGCCGGAGTGGCACCGGCCAGCAGGACGCCGAAGTACGCGGCGAGGAAGGCGGGTGACGAGGGCAGCACCAGGGCGACGACGTCGTCGCGGCGCACTCCCGCGTCGGTGAGCGCATGAGCCGCCCGGCGGCTGAGCCGGGCCAACTCGGCATAGCTGTACCGGCGCCAGCCTCCTTCCCGCGAACCGAAGTTCACGCCTGTGCGAGTGCTCGGCGCTTCGAGCCAGGTGAGCAACGTGGTGACGGACACGGCCGGTTCACCTCCGATCCGCCGTGGACCTCGGCGAGCGTAGAGGCCCCCTGTGACAGGCCGGCCGATGCTGTTGGGTGTCTTTCATCCGCCCCGGACCCGTGTGCGCGGTGATGGATGCTGGTGTCCTCACCGCGCGGGATCTCGCGCGGACGCCCGCCCCCGGCGCTGCCGGGTGGCCCTGCCGGCCGTGCCGGGCGTCTCGTCGAGTCCCCCGGTGGCCCGCGCCGCCCACGGCCCACCGGGCCGGGGCGCACCGCACCGCGCGGCACGTCGATAGGGAGGCGTCGCATGCTGGAAGGCTTCGTACCGTGGCCCGCCGAGTTCGCCGAGCGTTACCGCGAGGAGGGTTACTGGCAGGGCCGTACCCTGTACGACCTGCTGCGGTCGGCGGAGCGCGAGCACCGGGAGCGCACCGCCGTGGTGGCCGGGGACGTACGCCTGACCTTCGGCCAACTCCTCCGTCAGGTGGATGAGTTGGCGGCCGGACTGCACGGGCTCGGGGTGCGCGCCCGGGACCGGGTGGTCGTGCAGCTGCCCAACCAGGCGTCCTTCGTCGGCCTGAGCTTCGCGCTGTTCAGGCTGGGCGCCGTGCCGGTGATGGCGCTGCCCGGGCACCGCCGCAGCGAGATCGTCCACCTGTGCCGGCACGCGGACGCGGTCGCCTATGTGGTGCCGGACCGCTTCCAGGGCTTCGACTACCGGGTGCTGGCCCGGGAGGTGCGTGCCGAGGTGCCGGGGCTGCGTCATGTCCTGGTGGCGGGCGAGGCCGCGGAGTTCACGCCGCTCGACGAGGTGCGCGCCGCCCCGCTGGACCTGCCGCCGGTCGACCCCTCGGAGGTGGCGCTGCTGCTCCTGTCCGGTGGTACGACCGGGCTGCCCAAGCTGATCCCGCGCACCCACGACGACTACGCCTACAACGCGCTGGCCTGTGCCCGGGCCCTGGCCATGGATGAGCACGGGGTGTATCTCGCGGCCACCCCCGTGGCCCACAACGCCGCGCTCGGCTGTCCCGGGGTGCTGGGGACCCTCCTCGTCGGCGGCAAGGCGGTACTCGCCGCGAACCCGAGCCCGGACGAAGCCCTGCCGCTCGTGCTGCGGGAGGGCGTCACACTGACCACGCTGGTGCCGCCGCTGGTGATGATGTGGCTGGCGGATCCCGAGGTGGCCAAGGCCGACCTGTCGGGGCTGCTGCTGCAGGTGGGCAGTTCCAAGTTCCAGCCGGAGGTGGCCCGTCGGGTGACCGCCACCCTGGGATGCCGGCTCACCCAGTGGTACGGCATCGGGGAGGGACTGCTCACCCACACCCGGCTGGACGATCCCGAGGACGTGGTCCTCACCACCGAGGGGCGCCCGCTGTGTCCCGCCGACGAGGTCCGTGTGGTGGACGAGGCGGGACGGGACGTACCACGGGGCGAGGTGGGCGAGTTGCTGACGCGCGGCCCGTACACGATCCGCGGGTACTACCGGGCTCCCGAGCAGAACGCCCGGGCGTTCACCCCGGACGGGTTCTTCCGCACCGGCGACCTGGTCCGGCTGACGCCCGAGGGGAACCTGGTGGTGTCGGGGCGGGTGAAGGACATCATCCACCGGGGCGGCGACAAGGTGTCGGCGGAGGAGGTGGAGAGCCATCTGCTGACGCATCCCGCCGTACGGGACGTGGCGGTGGTCGGACTGCCGGACGAGCGGCTCGGTGAGCGGGTGTGTGCCTTCGTGGTGCCGTCGTCCCCGTCCGGTGACGGGCAGCCGCTGCGGCTCGCGCGGCTGAAGGCCTACCTCGCCGAGCGCGGACTGGCCACCTACAAGATGCCCGACCGGCTCGAACTGGTGGAGGGCTTCCCCAAGACACCCGTGGGGAAGGTCGACAAGAAGGCGCTGCGGGCCCGTGGCGAGGACTGAACGGCCGCGAACCGAGGAAGTGCTGTTGCGGGCCGTGCTGCCTCCTTGGGCGTACGGCGCGGCCCGTGCCGGCGACGCGGCGCCGGGTGAGCTGTTCGCGTCGGAGGCGACCGTGTGCGCGGACGCCGGGCCGCGCCGCCGGGCCGAGTTCACCGCGGGGCGCTGGTGTGCGCACCGGGCGCTGGCCGCGCTGGGCGGGGCACCGGCGGCGGTGCCCCGCGGCCCGCGTGGCGCACCGGTCTGGCCCATGGGTGTGGTGGGCAGCATCACGCACTGCGCCGGGTTCCGGGCGGCCGCGGTCTGCCGGTCCCGCGACGCGTCGGGGCTGGGGCTGGACGCCGAGCCGGCGGAACCGCTGCCCGCTCGCGTACGCGCCCGGATGCTGACCGCGCGGGAGACCGCGCTGGCCGATGGGATGCGGCGTCGGTTGCCCCGGCTGCCCGTGGACCGCCTGCTGTTCAGCGCGCGCGAGGCGGCCTACAAGGCCTGGCCTCCCGCCGGGACGGGGCCCCCGCCGTTGCGCGCCCTGAGCGTCGAGTCGGTCACCGAGCCGGGACCCGGTGCGCCTGCGGGCGATTTCGTGGTGCGGCTTCCGGACGGGTGGGCGCCGGGCGATCCGCGGCTGCACGGCAGGTGGCACGCAGCGGCGGGGCTGCTCGTGACCTGTGTGGTGATCGCACGACGGCCGCCCGGGCGATGAGTGTCGCGCGGGTCCCGGCCCGGGCCGGGACCGGCCGGTCACGACAGGTCGGGATGCGCCTCCAGCACGTAACCGCGTCCCCACACGGTACGGATGGAGAGTCCGAGCGGTTGGATCCGGTCCCTGATCCGCATCATGTGCAGATCGAGGGCGTTGCGTGTTCGGGAACCGCTGACCTGTCCGAGCCTGAATCGCAGCGCCTCGCGTGGCACCACCTCGCGGTAGCGGGCCACGAGCAGTTCCAGCAGCTCCGCCTGGGTGGGTGAGACGGTCACGGAGCGGGAGCAGAAGTGCAGTACGCCGCTCTCGTCCAGGTAGGGCAAGCGGTTCATCTGGTACCTGCGGCTCAGGGCGTCCACCCTGGCCTGCAGGTCATGGGCCGGGATCGGCGCCCGTACCCAGTCCTCGCAGACGTCCTCACATATCGGGGCCGCCGCGCCCGCTTCGACGACCAGTATCCTGGGCAGGCCCTTGGACCGACATCGGTCACGTAATTCACGCTGTGCCGGCCATCGCAGGAGCCGGACTTCTTCACGTGCCAACTACGCGCTCCCTCCACGCGCTTGCTGATGCAGCACACACCGGCCCCCGTGACTCTTGTCGCCGGAAATTCGAGCAGCGTTCAACGGGCGTCCGAAGAACGCCAGTCGGGCACGCACAACCGTACTGCCGAATCCGGCGGATGAAACGATTCCGCCCTGCCCTCGTCCGGGCCGGATCAGGTATGCACCAATGCTCGCGCACCGGCGCACCACCCGAGAGATGGTTTAGTTTCGAATGAAATTTCCCGGCGCCGGGACTCGCCGGCCCGCAGGCGGCGGCGCACCGACCAGGACTTCGCCGAACCATGGCGTGACCACACGTACACGGCCATCACTCCCCCGTGGACAACCGAATGATGATCAAGTCCTGCCGGGAATTCGGGTCGGGGCCGCACGACGGCAGCTTCGAACCGTCCGGTTCCCCCTGAATTTCCCACAGCCAATGTACGGTCCGGGAGCTTTGCCGTCGGTCAAATCTGTCAGTTGTGTTTCGGCCAGGTTCAGCGCAGCGCGACGGGGACACTGCGATAGGAGCGGAAGGTGACGCTCTGCCTGCGGACGACGTCTCCCGCCGCCTTCAGCGCCGGCGCGTGCCGCAGCAGCCAGCCGATCGCCGCCTGCCCCTCGATCCTGGCCAGATTGGCGCCGAGACAGTGGTGGGCGCCGCCGCCGAAGCTGAGGTGGGGGTTGGGGGTACGGGCGATGTCGAGCCGACCGGGGTCGGCGAAGCGGCGCTCGTCGTGATTGGCCGAACCCAGCAGCAGGACCAGTACCCGTCCGGGCCGCACGGTCCGGCCGCCCACCTCGACCGGTTCCCGCACCAGGCGCGCGGTGGCCTGGATCGGAGCGTCGTAGCGCAGGAACTCCTCCACCGCGCTCGGCAGCAGGCCCGGGTCGTGCCGGAGCCGGGCGGTCTCCTCGGGATGGTCGAGCAGCGCCGCGAGGCTCGTGGCGATGAGGTTGGTGGTGGTCTCGAACCCGGCGAAGAACAGGAACACCGTGTTGTCGACGATCTCCTCGGCGGTCAGCCGGGCGCCCGGCTCCTCTGCGTCCTCGGCGACGATCATCCGGGAGAGCAGATCGTCCCCCAGTGACGCACGCCGTTCGCGCAGCAGTTCGCCGATGTACTCGCGCAGCCAGGCCACCGCCCCGTGGGCCGCTGCCCGGTCCTCTTCGGCCACGTGGAGGGCGAAGGCCTTGGCGAGGTCGATGGCGTGCGGGCGCACCAGGTCCCGGTCGACGGCCGGTATGCCCACCAGTTCGCACACCACGGTGACCGGGAGCGGGAAGGCCAGTTCGGTGACCGCGTCGAAGCCGCCGCGCTCCAGGGCGGGGCGGAGCAGCAGGTCGACCTGCTGCTCGATGTAGTCGTGCATCCGCTGCAGCAGGCGCGGGCTGAAGGCCTGCACCATCAGCCGCCGCAGCCGCGTGTGGTCCGGCGCGTCCCGGTCGAGGAGGATTCGCTGGAAGAACGACTGGGCGGGTCCCTCACCCGTGCTGAATTCGTGGTACTCCGGGGGGTATTCGTGGCTGAGGCGGCGATCCCGCAGCAGCGGCGCGACGTCGTCGTACCGGCTCACCACCCACTGGCCAGGGCCGCCCCGGCTCAGACCTCCGGAGGCGCGCAGCTCCGCGTAGATCGGATAGGGGTCCCTGAGTACGGCGGGGTCCCTGGAATCGAATTTCAGCGGCAGATCGGAAGACATTCCACTCCCCCAGATCGAGAAATTCCTCCGGCTCGCGCACCCTACCACCGGACGAACACGGTCTCGGCCCCCCGGAACAGGACTTCAGCAGTGCGCGCAATTCCCTGTCCAACCCCTTTCAGAAACCACGATGAATACCGGTGGACCAGGCATCCTCTGCCCTGTGACCGAGGCAATGGACACGCAACTTCCCAGGTTCGTCCTGAGCGATCCCGAATTCCTGCGAGATCCTTATCCGGTCTACCGGGAACTGCGGGAACGGGGGCCGCTGTGCCGGGGCGGCCCCGCCCAGTGGGTCGTCACCCGCCATGCGGAGGTCTCCGCTCTGCTGCGCGACCGCCGGCTCGGCAGGGAGTTTCCCGAGGAGTTCCAGAACATGTCGGTGGGCCCGGGGCCCGCGGTGGACTTCCTGCGGCGCATCATCATCGACCGGGATCCCGAGGAACACACCCGGCTGCGCCGGCTGCTGAGCCGGGCGCTGAGCCCGCCGCTGGCGCGCTCGCTGGCGGAACCGATCGCCGCCATGACCGACGACCTGCTCGAGCGCGCCGTGACCGGCGGAACCTTCGACGCGGTCCGGGATCTCGCGCAGCCCCTGCCGGTGCTGGTCATGAGTACCCTGCTCGGCATCCCGCGGGAGGACCGCGCCGCGGTGATGGAGCGCTCGATCGACGTCTCCAAGGCGTTCGCCGTCTTCATTCCGGAAGCGGAGCGTGCCGCCGCGCACGCGGCGGTCGTGTGGCTGCGGGACTACTTCCGCGATCTGATGCGCCGGCGCCGGGCCCGGCCGGGCGACGACCTGCTCACCGCCATCGCCATGGCGCAGGAAGGCGACTGGCGGCTCACCGAGGAGGAGGCCGTCGACAACACGCTGTTCCTGTACTACGCCGGCTTCGAGACGACGACGAACCTGATCGCGACGGGCTGTGCCGCCCTGGCCCGCCATCCGCAGGAGCAGACCAGGCTGCGCGCCGACCGCTCGCTGCTGCCGGCCGCGCTGGAGGAGTTCCTGCGCTGGGACGCCCCCATCCACACCACGACCCGGCTCACCCTGGAACCGGTCGAGGTGGGCGGACGCACCCTGCGCCGGGGCCGGGTCGTGGTCCTGCTGCTGGCATCCGCCAACCACGACGAGCGGCGGTTCGCCGACCCCGGCCGGCTCGACGTCGGCCGGCATCCCAATCCGCACCTCAGCTTCGGCGGCGGGGCCCACCACTGTCTCGGAGCCATGCTGGCCCGGGTGGAGGGCATGGCGGTGTTCGGCCGGCTCCTCGACCGGTTCGCGCGACTCGAACCGGCGGGGCCGGAGGACTGGCAGCCCAGTGGGGGCGGCTTCCGCTTTCCCTACTGCGCCTATCGGAGCATCCCGATCAGCGTCCGCTGAGTACGCGAGACGGGGGGGGGGGGGGGGGGGGGGGGGGGGGGGGGGGGCCGGCCGGGGGGGGGGGGGGGGGGGGGGGGGGGGGGGGGGGGGGCCGGGGCCGGGGCGCCGCCCCGGGGGGGGGGGGGGGGGGGGTGTGGGGCGG
>NZ_JBICWT010000003.1:264584-267691 GCF_043199955.1 Streptomyces sp. NPDC048514
CGGGGTGGACGGCCTCCCCTGTGGGGGGGCCTTCCTTTGCCCTCCGGGCTCTGTTCGAACCAGCCCGTCCGGGTGGGGGTGTGGGGGGGGGCCGCGGGGGGGCCCCCCCCCGGCGGGCCCCCCCCGGCCGTTTCGTCGTTCGTGTTCGTCGTACGCGTTCGTGGTTCGTGTTCGTCGTTCGTGTTCGTGGTTCGTGTTCGTCGTACGCGTTCGTGGTTCGTGTTCGCCGTACGCGCACGACGTACGCGTACGTGGTTGGTGTTCGTCGTGCGCGTTCGTCGGCGTGCGTGCAGGCGCGTTGGTCCTGCGTGCGGGCGAGCCTGTTTGCATACCTGGTCGCGGTCGGCGTCGGAGCTGTACGCCGCAGGCCGGCTGCTTACGGAGACACGCCGACGGCCGTCGGGGCGCGGGTGCGTGCCGACGGCCGTCTCGTTCGCGTTGCGGATGTGCGCCGTGGTGGGTGGCGGGCGTCAGCCGGCCGGGGTGATGTTGTGATTCACCCGGAACACGTTCTCCGGGTCGTACTTCGCCTTGAGCGTCCGCAGACGCGGATAGTTCGGCCCGTAGGCGTCCGCGACACGCTGCGGACCGTCGTCGCCGAGGTGATTCACGTACACCCCGCCCGTCGTGTACGGCAGGACGCGTTCGTACACGTTCTGCGTCCACTCGATGTTCTGCTGGTCCTCGCTCTCGTCCTCCCACTGACTGAGAACGCTGACGAGATATCCCTCGCGGTGCGGGAACGCCGTGGTCTCCGCCGGAAGCTGGGCCATCACCCCGCCCATCAGGCCGCCGCCGACCAGGGACAGGGGCGAGGGGTTGGTCGCGTAGCCGTCGCCGAGGATCTCGACCGCCTCGGGGTACATGTCGTCCATGTGGAAGGAGCGCGCGTACAGCCGGCGGCCCGCCAACGTGTTGTCGTCCAGCATCTGCTGCACGGCGAGGTAGGGCATCCGGCCGACGTGGTTGAGCAGCGGCTTCTGGCCCACGCCGGCCAGCGGCGCCACCGCCTCCTCCGCCCCGGCCGAGGTGTCGGCGTGCACGTACCCGAGACCGACCGCCGGCTCCCCGTCCACGGTCAGGAACGCGAACGAGGTGGTCAGCGCGTCCGGCGCGGTCTGGTTGAACTCCCCCAGCCTTCTGGCCACGGCAGCGGTCTCGGCGACGGGGAAGGCCAGCAGCCCGGCCAGGCAGTCGCCCTGCGGGTGCAGCTTGTACTCGAACGCGGTGGCCACGCCGAAGTTGCCACCGCCTCCGCGGATCGCCCAGAAGAGGTCGGCGTCGTCCTGCGGGCTGGCCCTGCGCACCTCGCCACTGGCGAGCACGATGTCGGCGGACAGCAGGTTGTCCACGAGCAGTCCCCGGTAGCGGCCCAGCCAGCCGAGACCACCGCCGAGGGTCATGCCGCCGATGCCGATGTACGACTCCTGCGACCCGGTCACCGCCAGTCCGAAGTGCATCGTCTCCGCGTCGAACTCGCCCTGCACCAGGCCCGGCTGAGCCTGCACGGTGCGTCGCTCGGGGTCGACCCTGATCCCCTTGAGCGCGGAGGTGTCGATGACCAGTCCGCCCTCGCAGCTGCCGGTACCGGCGAAGCAGTGGCCGCCGCCGGTCACCGCGAGCAGCAGGTCGTGCTCCTTGGCGAACCGCACCGCGGTGATCACGTCGGCGGCGCCCTTGACCCGTACGATGGCGCCCGGACGGCGTTCGAAGTACGCGTTCCAGATGGCCTTGGCGGCCGGGTACTCCTGGTCCTCCTCGGTGATGACGGGGCCGCGCAGCCGTTCGCGCAGCTCGGTGACGGTGCGCTCCGGCACGCTTGCGCCCTGGGACGTGGTCAACCGCATCGCGTCTCCCGCACGGGTGGGGTGTCTTGGCCTTGCCGGCCATTCAATTCCCGTGCGCGGTCTTCCGGCCGGGAGGGGACAGACCCCCGAAAGATCCCCGCCCGGCCGGTCGTTCCTCCGCGCGCGTCGGCACGCCGACGGCTAGGCTGGGCCGGTTCCTCGTCCTCGGACGCGTCCGACCCGACCACCGGAGCCGCGAGATGCACGTTCGCCGTGTCGTCCCCAACGTCCAGTCACAAGCGCACGAAGAGAGCGCGGAGTTCTACGGCGTCCTGGGCTTCGAGGAGGTCATGAACCACGGTTGGATCATGACACTGGCGTCCGCCGGGAACCCCGCCGTCCAGATCAGCCTGATGACCCACGACGAGACGGCACCGGTCGCGCCGGACATGAGCATCGAGGTCGAGGACGTGGACGCCGCCTACGCCGCCATGAAGGAGCGCGGCGCGGAGATCGTCCACCCGCTCACCGACGAGGAGTGGGGGGTGCGCCGCTTCTTCGCCCGCGACCCCAACGGCCGGGTGATCAACATCTTGAGCCACAACTGACGTCGGGGCAGTCGGGGCCCCCGCTCCGGGGCGATGGCGGTCAGGCCGTGTCGGAGACTTCCCGGGAGTTGTCGGCGTTGTCGGTTGTGCGCGCTGGTCCGTCGGCCGCCGGATGGGGGCGCGTCGGCCGGGCGGCGCCGCTTCGAGCGCCGATGCCGGGGCGCCTGCCGCGCGCGGAGGCCCAGGGTGGGGTGTGGGTGCGCAGGTAGCGGCGAACGCGGGCGCGGGCTCGGGCCAGGGACAGCAGGGCCTCGGCGGCTGCCGGGGTCGGGTCGGTCAGGTCGTCGGTCACAGCCAACTGGACGCCGCCGTGGTACGGCGACGACAAGTTGTAGATGAAGGTGCTCAGCGTCGCGAAGCAGGTGCCGAGGACGACCTCGAGGAGGACGACGCCGGCCGAGACGGTCAGGGTGGTGGCCAGCGTGGGCACGTCCTCCGGAGCCATGATGTTCAGCATGGTCCAGACGATGAGGGTGCTGGCGACCGCGAGCACGCCGAGCCCGGCGAGGAGCAGGAAACTCGTCAGCATCACCGACCAGGGGTTCCCCTTGGATACGCGCATCCGCACCGCCCGCGGGCCGGTCGTGGAGGGCGTGCCGGGCCGTATCGGGCCTCCCTCGTCACCGGGCCCCGGGGGGGGGGGGGGGGGGGGGGGGGGGGGGGGGGGCGGGGCCGGCCCGGGGGCGGGGGGCCGGCACCCGCCCGCCCGGGC
>NZ_JBICWT010000003.1:267701-511401 GCF_043199955.1 Streptomyces sp. NPDC048514
GGGGGGGGGGGGGGGGGGCGGGGCGCGCCCCCCCCCCCCCCCCCCCCCGCCGCGCCCGGGCCCCCCCCCCCGCCCCCCCCCCCCCCCCCCCGCCGGTGTCGAATCCGACCCGGTACCGGTGGCGGTCTGTTGCGCCGCCGGTGACGACCGCTCGTCCGGGCGAGCCCCGGGTGCCGTCCGCGCCGCGGGCTGGTCCGCGGGGCCTATGTGCGAGCGCTCGGCCGGCCCGTCCTCCCGGTCGGCGGTTCCGTGGTCTGCAGAGAAGCGGGAGCCGCCGCCCGGCTTCGGTGTCACCTGTCCGCGGGTGCTGCGGGGCCTGCGCTTGGCTCGGCTCATGCCTGTCTCCCTGACTGGCCCTGCAGCTCACGGTGCCCTACGGGCCCGTCGACCGCCGGGCGGCCTCTGGGGCCTGCTGGTCCGTGCGTCCGACGGTATGGACCATTGCGCGGTCATGCACCCTGAGTCGGCGCCCGGGAGTGTGGAGAAGCAGGTCCAGGGACGCCGTGGCGCCCGCCTCGCCCAGGCAGTACGGCCCCGCGACGGTTCCGGGCCGGTCCGGGGGCGCCACGGCCGAATGGGCGTACCGTGACTCGGTCCGGGCGGTCACGGCACCGCCCATGACACGACGACCGGCGGCCACGCCTCCGCGAAAGCCGGTACCGGCAACCCGACCCCGAGTGGTCCCGGCCCCGGCTGGGCCGGTCAGAGCACCCGCAGAACGCCTACGACCTTGCCGAGGATCTGGGCCTGGTCGCCGGGGATCGGAGCGTAGGCGGGGTTGCGGGGCATGAGCCAGACCCGCCCCTCCTGGCGCCGCAGCACCTTGACCGTCGCTTCGTCCTCGAGGAGCGCGGCGACGATGTCACCGTGGTCCGCACTGTCCTGGCGCCGCACGGTGACGATGTCGCCGTCGCAGATGGCCGCGCCGATCATGCTGTCGCCGGACACCGTCAGGGCGAACAGGTCCCCTTCACCGACCACTTGTCGGGGCATGCTGTAGACGTCCTCGACCATTTCCTCGGCCAGCAGGGGTGCGCCGGCGGCGATCCGGCCGACGAGCGGCACGTCGACCGGCGCCTGGCTCTTGACACCCAGGTCGGGCGCCCATGAGGGCCGTACCCGGTAGGCGCGGGGGCGGTGTGGATCGCGGTAGAGGACGCCCTTGCGTTCCAGGGCCAGCAGCTGGTGGGCGACCGAGGATGTGCTGGCGAGCTGGACGGCCTTGCCGATCTCCCTCATGGACGGGGGGTATCCCTGGCCTTGGACGGTCTCGGTGATGAACCGCACGATCGCCCTTTGGCGGACGGTCAGTTCGCCCTTGGCGGCCCGGCTTCCCGGCGGCCGGCCCCGGCGAGTGGGTGCGTTGTTCTCCATCCGGGACACCTCCGTGCAAGATCCCTCAGACCGCGACCCTATCCGGCGCACCCCGGCAAAGGGAACAGGCATTCGCTTATACACGTGTTCGAGAGGCGTGAGAGTGTGCCGGCGGCCCGCCGGGTGCCGTGGAGAGAGAACGCCGGGACGGCAGTCGCACGGGTATCCCCAGGGGGTGGGAACAAAGCTGCGAGTGCCGAAGAACGTGCAGCTCAGGAGGTACGCGGGCGGCTCGGCGGCGGTGCTCAGGGCGTGCCATGGGATCCCGCCCCCGTCGCCTCGGAGGCCATGCGGGTGTGACGTGTGATCCCGCTCCCGTCGCCTCCAAGGCCCTCCGGGTGACGGCGTCGTACCGGCCAGGTGGCGGGAGGGTTCCGGTCTACTGGCGGGTTCCCGCGGCGGGCCGGGGCGCAGATCCTGAAGTGTGATGCGCGACGCGTCGACCGTTCGCGCTTCGCGAACCGGAGCCGGTGACCATGGCAGGTGACCGGTTGCCGCCGGAAGGCCGTCACCGCGGCGTTCCGGCCGGAGTAGGAGGACAGCCGCATGACGATTCGACTGACACTTCTGTGCGCGTACCCCGAAGGAACTTCCGCGGACACCGTCTTCGGTTACCCTCCGCCGGGTGAGCGCGGCCTTCCCGGTGCCGGCGTCGTCCCGAGCGTGCTGCCCCCTCCCTCGATGGCCGTGAGGTCGCCTTCCAGTGCCTCCGCGCAGACCGCGGCGGCTCTTGGACTGACGGCTGCGGTGGAGCCCGCGCTGCGTGACATCGACCACGGCCTCTGGCGGGGCCGCACAGTGGCCGATGTCGTCGCCACGGACCCGTTCGGGTACAGCGCCTGGCTCACGGACCCGGACGCCGCCCCCCACGGCGGCGAAACCGTACGTCGGCTCTGCCGGCGTGCCGCGCGCTGGCTGGACGGCCTGCCCCCGGACACGGGCCGCGCCCTGGCCATCGTCGAACCTGCCGTCGTACGGGCTCTGGTCGTCCACGCCACGTGCGCACCGGCCCGAGCCTTCTGGAGGCTCCCGCTACCGTCCCTGAGCACCGTCCGCCTCACGTGGAGCGGTGGCGCCTGGAGCGTGCGGCCGCAGCCACCCGACGCGTCTTCGGCCAGGGGCTTCGAAGGGCACTCGTCCATACTCATCCCCGCCCCCGCGGCGTCCCGGCGCCTGGCCGCGGACCGCAGAGCGAACCGCCGCGGCGAAAAGGCAGCCTGACCGACGCGGTCCACCGCGAGGGACGCGTGTCTCGCCCGCGTCCCGCTGCCGCCGGATCAGTAGGCGGAGTCGACGTTGTCGATCGAACCGTAGCGGTCGGCGGCGTAGTTGGCGGCCGCGGTGATGTTCGCCACCGGGTCGGTGAGGCTGTGGGACGTGCCGTCGACGTGGTAGGCGTTGAAGGTGGGCTGGATCACCTGCAGGAGCCCCTTGGACGGGGTGCCCTTCTGCGCGTTGACGTCCCAGTTGTTCTGGGCGTTGGGGTTACCGCCGGACTCACGCATGATGTTGCGGTGCAGGCCCTCGTAGGAGCCCGGGATGCCCTTGGCCTTCATGATGGTCAGCGACTTCTTGATCCAGCCGTCGAGGTTCCCCGCGTGACCGCTGATGCCCTTGGAGTCGGCGCCGACGCGAGAGGAAGCGGTGGCCACGTGTGCGGTGCTCGCCTGCGGTGCTTCGGCGGCCTGCGCGGCAGCCGGCATCAGGGTGAGCGCGGCGGCGGCCGCACCGGTCGTGGCGATGCCGGTCAGGGCGATGTTGCGCAGGCGGGCGATGCGGCGGGTACCGGTGTTCGTGGTCATGTGGGTCTCTCCTGTCGGGACGTCTTAGAGGCGCCGGCCGAAAGCGGTCACGGCCTGTAGGGCGTCGGGGCGAGGCCCCGTGCTGCGAGGCAGAGCGATCGGGCCCGGCGATGTGCGCCCGATCCGTCCGCGCCTCCCGGCAACGAGAAACATGGTTAGCGGCGGCCGGAGAGGGTGGCAAGAATGTGACGTACTACCCGACTACGGAGTAATGCCCGGATTGGTCATTTCCGGGGCTCTCTGCCCTGTTGGCGGCGGGGCGCCACTACGATCCCCGATAGGACGTGATCTGGCTCCTATGGGTGGCGTCACGCCCGCAGGGCCCTTCACCCCCGGTCGAGACCGCATCCAGACGTTGTCCGGCCTCCGTCCAGACCTCGTCCGGATCTCGTCCAGCCCCGGTCCCGACCGGCTCCGGATCGGGTCGACCGCGCCCCTCGGCCGAGGTCGCCGGACCAGGCGGCTCAGCGGCCGGCGTGCGCGCTGGACGCCCCCGTCGCCGGGTCGCGGCGACGCCTCGCCCGCGGGCGGTCGCGGTGGCGTTTCAGCCGCGGGCGGTGACGTACAGGCTCTGCGTGCTGCGGCCGATCGGTCCCTTCTCGTCGTGCAGGGCGGACTCGGCGAGGCCGATGCCGGCGCCGTCCACCATCGTCCGGGCGTCCAGGCAGACCCACTCGCCCTCGGGGTGGCGGTGCAGGCTGACGGTGAGGTCGGCGTTGACGAAGACGTGGCGGCGGAAGTCCAGCTCGGCGCTGATCCCGTTGCCCGAGTCGGCGGCCGTCAGCACGCGACTGAGCGGTGTGATCTCCTCTCCCGCGACCAGCGGGACACGCATGCGCAGCCACGCCGTCGCGGGGCCGGGAGCGAGGAACGAACCGTCGGCGAAGCGTACGTCCATGGCGGTGTGGTAGCCCTGCTCCCACGGGACCGGGAAGAACGGCTTCGGAGGCAGCGCTCCGGGCCCCGGCACCTGCGGGCCCGGCGAGATCCGCGGCACCGAGTCCGGCACGGTCTTCATGAGCAGCGCCGTCGCCCGCATCACCTCCTTGCCGCCGTCGGGTGTCAGAGCGACCTCCACGAGTTCGACGCTGCGCCCGGCGCGCAGCACGCGCGTGATCACGGTCAGCGGCCGTATCGGAACCGGGCGCGTGATCTCGTACGTGAGTCGCGCGACGCGCATGTCGGGCCGTCCGCCCGGGCGCCGCTCGGCGGCCAGGGCGAGCAGCGCGGCCGGTGGACCCGCGTGCTGGGAGCCGGCGTCCCACGGGCCCCGGGTGTAGCCGGTGGGCAGGAACCGGTCATCGGCCTCCCGCTCGTAGAACGCCTCGGCCTGCGACGTCGCCATGACTGCCCCTCCCGGGTCGCGCGGATGATCCACCCGGGATCTTACTAAGCGCTTGCTCATCCCGCAGCGATCGCGGGTGTCCGCCCGGGCACGGACGGACAGAAGGCCAGGAAGACTCCGGCCCGCGCCGCGCCGCGGCGGCGAGTCCCGTGTGGAGCGGGCCTACGGCGCTCGCGCCGGGGGCGCTCGCCGTCAGCCGTCGGCGGCGAGCCGGTTCAGCCACTCCGTCAGCAGGCGCCGCTCGGCGTCGCTGAGGATCGTCTGCTCCGGCAGCACGGCGCGCAGGGCGCGGGCGGCACCGGCCGGACCCGGGTCCTCCACCACGGGATGCCGATGGGTGACCGCGGCGACCATCGCCTCCCGCAGGGAGGTCAGCAGGGCCGGTTCGCGCCGCTCCTGGGGCAGTGACAGCCAGGTGAGCACCGCGCCGCGCGCCGCCGCGCACCGCGATCGACGCGGCCGTCGCGGCGGGCGCCCCCCGCATCCTCTACACCAGCCAGATGGGGGCCGGCGCCACATCTCGTTTCCAGGTCTGCCGCGACCACGCCGCGACGGAAGAGGCGCTGCGCACCTGCGGCGTGCCGTTCACCTCACTGCGCAACGGCTTCTAGGGACCGGGGACCTGCGCGCCGCGGTGTCTCGCCACCGCCCGTCGCCCCTGCGCGGCGAGGCCCGGCCGCCGGGCAGAACCTAGCGCGGAAGCTCCTCGTACCGTTCGCCGGCATCGTCGATGCGGCGCTTGCGCCGGGTGATGAGGTACAGGGCGACGGGCCCGGTGATCATCGACACGACGGGGACCAGCACCCACCACGCCATGGAGTCTCCCCTGATTGCGGTGTTCCGTACGGCGCCGTACGGCAACCATGCGGAGCGTATGCGCCGACCGTGATACTCGCCAACACCGCGCCAGGGAAGGCGCGTTGAACCTCATCCGTAATCCGATGTTTCTCGCCGACCACTGGACGACGCGGCCGGATCGAATCTAAGTTCCCCTTTCGGCAGCTGACTTGTTCATGACCTTTACCCGGGGCGTGGCACGAGTACGGCCGTGCAAGCCGTTGGTGCATCACTCACCCCTGCGATGCGAGAGGCTGTGGTGAAGACCGGGATCCCCGCGCCTGACGGCGCCCTCCGCGAGACGTCGTCCGGTGCCGTGGTGCCCGGCCCTCCCCGCTTTCTGGTGCTCGGTCTCTTAGCCATCACCGACGGCCGCGACACCGTCGTGCTCCAGCCCTCCAAGCCCACTTCGCTGCTCGCCGCCCTGCTGCTGCACCCCGGAACGGTCGTCTCCGCCGGGCTGCTGCAGCGCGTGGTCTGGGGGGACCGGCCCCCGGCCGGCGGAAGATCGGCCCTGCACACCTGTGTGCTGCGCCTGCGCCGGCTCTTCACGAAGTACGGCGTCGCCGACGACGCCATCGAAGCCGTACCCGGCGGCTACCGGCTGAACGCCGATGCGGACACCCTCGACCTGCTCCGGTTCCGTGACCTGCTGAACCAGGCGTGCGACGGCGACGATCCGGAGTCCGCGCTGCACCTCGCCCGCGAGGCGCTCCGGCTGTGGAAGGGGCCGTTGCTCGCCAATGTCCACTCCGACGAACTGCATCGCGACCACGTCCCGCGTCTGGCGGAGGAGCGGCTCCTCGCCGTCGAGCGGGTCTTCGACGGCGAACTGCGGCTGGGACGGCACCGGGAGATGATCGCCGAGGCCCGGGAGGCGGTCCGGGCCGACCCCGGGCACGAGGGCCTGTCCGCCCTGCTGATCGAGGCGCTGTACCGGTCCGGGCGGCGCGCCGAGGCCCTCGCCGAGTACCGCCGGATCCACAGTCATCTCACCGCGGAACTGGGCCTGGAACCCGGGCCGGTGCTGCGCGGTCTGCAACTGGCCGTCCTGCGGGGCGAACCGCCGGGCGAGGCGTTCGGCGAGTGGCCCGCCCCGGCGTCCCCGGGCACCCCGGCGATCCCGAGCGCGCCGACGTCGCCGGACGCCCCGGCGCCCCCGGGCGTCCGGACGTTCATGGGCGTCCCGCCGGCCGTGCCGCCCGAGGCAGCGCCCGGGCTCGGCAGGGCCTCTCCGCCGGCGCCGGGCGGGCTGATCCTGCGCGCCCTGGCCGAGGCCGGGCTGCTCGAGGAGGAATCCCCCGGCAGCTACCGGGTCCACGACCTGTTACGGCTCTTCGTCCAGGCGGCCGGCACCAGCCTTTCCGCATCCGCCTCGCACGACGCGGCCGAGCAGCCGCCGTCGCCCGCCGGCTGACCGTCCCCCTGCCTCCGGAGGTTTGACACGCCATGGCCAACGCTCCCGCGTCCTACGAGGAGATCGCGCGGTCGCGTCCCCGCATACGCAGGGACGTGCTCTTCACCCGGACCCCGAACGGCGTGCTCTTCCACAACGCCCACGGCGGATTCAACGTCGTCACCCAGTCCGCGTACCGGTTCGCTTCGCTGATCGTGCCTCACCTCGACGGTGAGCGGCGGGTCGAGGAGCTGTGCGCCGGCATGGGGGACCTGCACCGCGACATGGTGGTCCGGCTCGTACGCGCACTCTACGCGCGTGGTTTCGCCCGGGACGCCGGGCCCAGACCGGTGGCGGACGCGCTCGCCACGCAGGTCGCCGCGCGTTTCGCCCATCAGCTCGACTACCTCGACCACTACGCGGACGACGCGCCGGGACGGTTCCAGCGCTTCCGCTCCACCCCGGTCGCCGTTCTCGGCGGCGACGCCCTGGCCCGCTGGGCGGCGCTCGGACTGCTCCGTAACGGCTGTGCCGCCGTGGCCGTCACCGGACAGGACCCCGCACAGGGGGTGCTCAGCCGTGAACTGCACGGTGTGGAGGACACCCGCGAGCTCGACGCCGAGGCCGCCGGCCTCGCCGAGGGGGGATGCCCGGTGCGGCTCGCCCGGCTGCCCCGTCCGGCCGACGGCACGTACGGCTGGGCGGACCTCGACGGCTGGGACACCGTGCTGGTCACCGGCGTGGACGCGCCGCGTCGGATACTGCGGCTGCTCACCGAGGGCGTGCCCGCCGGGCGGCGGCTGCTCGGCGCCTGGACGTTCGGCGACCGTGCCGTGGTCGGCCCGGTGATGACCGCGGGCACCCCCGGCTGCTGGTGCTGCGCCGCGCTGCGGCTCGGTGCGTCGGCCGCCGCCGCGGACAGTGCCCGGCTGTGGGCTTCGGTGGGTCCCGCCGCACCGCTCGGCACGACCGCGCCCGCCCTCGCGGGCCCGCTGGCCGGCATGCTCGGCAACCTCCTGGCGTTCGAGGTGTTCCGACTCACCACCGGGGCCCTGCCGGCCGAGACCCGCAACCAGGTCGTCGTCCAGGACCTCGACTCCCTCGACGTGCTGACCGAGCCTGTGCTGCAGCACCCGCGATGTCCGTTCTGCGCCACCGAGGACATGGGCGGACCAGCGGAGTCCGGCGTGCCCGCCGGTGACCTGCTGCGCGCGTCCCACAGCGACGACCGGGCCGCCGCTGCGCCCGCCGACGGCGCGGCGGACGAGGACGCCGCCAAGGCCGCTCTGAGCGAGCTGGAGCGGCGCGATGTGCTCGTGCGCGAGACGGTCGGCGTGTTCACGGCGTACGCCGACGACGACTGGGAGCAGACGCCGCTGAAGGTCGGCACCGTCCGCCTGGGCATCGAACCGGGCCGGGTGCGCCGGGTGTCCGCCGCCGATGTGCATCACGTGGCCGGTGCCCGTCTTGCGGCCCTCTTCCGGGCCGCCGAGGTGTACGCCGAGCACGTCGTGCCGCCAACGGTGCTGGACACCGGCGCGCTGGAGGCGGTGGCCGGCAAGTGGCGGCGGATCGCTCCGGCCGACTTCGACGTGTCCAGCGGTCTGGACGTCGCCGCCGAGCGGATCGCCCACTGGAGCGAGGCGACCTCGCTGCTGGACGGGCGCACGGTGCTGGTGCCGGCCGGTGCGGTCCGTACCCTCGGCGGCTGGAACGAACAGGGCCTGTTCGAGCGGACCTCGGCCGGTACCGGCGCCGCCGGCACCCCGCGCGGCGCGCTCGCCCGCGGCCTGCGCACCGCCCTCACGCTCGACGCGCTGCACGGTGCCGTCCGCCGCAGGGCTCCGGTGCCCCTCGTGGACCCCGCCTCGCTCACCGGCGATCCCGAACTGCTCTTCCTGCTCCGCTCGGCGCAGAACCTGGCCACGACGGTGGAGGTCCTCGATCTGACGGCGGCGGGCGGCGACGTCCTGCCGGTCGCCGTGGCCCGGCTCACCGACGCCGGGACGGGCGCCGTGCGCTGGGCCACCGGCAGCGGACTGCATCCGCGCGAGGCCGTGCGGGAGGCGCTGCGCGACCTTCTGGGCGCCGAGCAACTGCGCCGGGCGGGTGCGACGCCGGACACCGGCGACCCGATGTGGGCCGACCTGGAGGCCGCGACCCTGGTCGCCTCCGGGACCGTACCCCTGCCGGAGGCCCCGACCCACGCCGCCTCCGGTGCCGTACCCCTGCCCGAGGCCGCGACCCGGCCCGCCTCCGACACCGCACCCCTGACGGTCGTGCCGTCGCCGGAAGCCGCGACCGGGTGGGCGGCCGTACTGGACGCTCTCGCCGCGGCGGGCCGGGACGCGTTCGCGGTGCCGGTGGCCGCGCCCGACCTCGCCGCAGGCGGGATCCACGTGGTGCGGGTGCTGCTGACCGGCAGGACGTGCCGTGCCCACTGAGACCGTCGAGGCGCCGCGGCCCGGCGCCGCCGCCCAGGCCCCGTGGGACGCGGTGTGCGCCGGCCTCACCGCCGCCCTGACCGCGGTCATGGCCGAGCGGTTTCCGGCTGCGCCGCCCGCCGTGGTGGTCCCGTTCGGAGACCGTGACGAACTGGCCGCCGGACCACGGGAGTTCGCTCGGGCCGTGGTACCGGTCGGCCTGTACGGGCACCACGCGGTGGTCGGCCAGGTCACCGCGGCCGGTGCGCCGGGATGCCCGCAGTGTCTGGCCCGCCGCTGGCAGGCGGTGCGCGCCGGGTACCTGCGGGACGCCCTGGAGCAGGGTGGCGAGACGCGCGCCACCGGGACTCCGCCGTGGGGGGCCGGCTTCGTGGTGGACGCCCTCGCCGCGCTCGTCGCCGAGGCGGGCCGGCGGCCACGCGGCGGGGGCGGCCACCCATGGGTCTGGCTGCTGGACCTGGAGACCCTGCGGGTCGCCCGGTTCCCGCTGGTGCCGGACGGCGAGTGCCCGTCCTGTGCGGTGCGGCCCGACGACTGCGCGGACGCCGCACGCATCGTCCTCGGACCCACCCACGAACACTCCTCGGGCAGCTTCCGGCTGCGCCCGCCGGAGGCGTACGGCCTGTCGGCGAAGGCGCTCGCCAATCCCGTCACCGGCATGCTCGGGCCGTCCGTCGCCCCGGACCTCACGTCCGCGTCGACCTCCTCCGTGGTGGGCGCCTTCACCACCCGTTCCGGCGCCTATCTGCGGGAGTGCTACTGGGGCGGGCACACCGGCGCCTACGGCAGGAGCGTGCACGTCGGGCTGCTGGAGGGGGTGGAGCGGTATGCCGGGATGCGGGCGAGGGCGAAGCGGACCGCGGTCACCGCCTCCCTCCACGAGCTGGGTGACACGGCGGTCGATCCGCGGGTCACGGGCCTGTATTCCGACGCCTTCCACGCCGACGAGCCGGATGCCCCGCGGTTCTCGGCGGACCGGCCGGTGGACTGGGTGTGGGGCTGGTCGCTGCGCGACTCCCGGCCGGTCCTCGTGCCGGAGATCGTGGCCTACTACCACGCCCCGGGCGGCATCCGGCGGCGCTTCGTGCAGGAGAGCTCCAACGGCTGTGCCTCGGGCGGCAGTCCGGTCGAGGCCGTGCACCACGGGCTGATGGAGGCCATCGAGCGCGACGCGTTCCTGCTGGCCTGGTTCGGGCGTGCCCGGCTGCCCGAGATCGACCCGGCGAGCAGCCGCCGGCCGGCTACGCGGGCGATGGTCGA
This sequence comes from Streptomyces sp. NPDC048514, assembly GCF_043199955.1. Classification (NCBI taxonomy): domain Bacteria; kingdom Bacillati; phylum Actinomycetota; class Actinomycetes; order Kitasatosporales; family Streptomycetaceae; genus Streptomyces; species Streptomyces sp. NPDC048514. The sequence goes on from NZ_JBICWT010000003.1 coordinate 278,160, forward strand.
CCGGCTGGCGATGTACGGCTACCGGGCGCGGTTCTTCGACACCCGCGTCACCTTTCCCGTGCCCGTGGTGACCGCCGTCGCCGAACGGGTCGACGGCGGGCCGGGGTCGCTCTGCTTCGGCGCGGGCGCCTCGCCGGACCCGGAGGCCGCGCTGGAGGCCGGCCTGTGCGAGATCGCCACCGACTCCGTCAACCTGCGCCGTCGCACCGCCCGCGAGGAACGCCGGCTGCGCCGCATGGCGGGCGACTTCGGCGAGGTGCGGGTGCTGCACGACCACCCGCTGCTGTACGGGCTGCCCGAGATGCGCCGGTACACCGACTTCCTGCTGCGCGGCCGGGACGACGCGGACCGGGTGCCGCTCGCCTCGCTGGCCGCGGCTCCCGGGTCCGCAGGTCGCCGCTGCGACCTGCGGGAGACGGTCGAGGCCTGCGTCGCAGCCGTCACCGAGCGGGGCTTCGACGTGGTGGTGGTCGACCAGACCGCGCCCGAGCAGCGCGCCCTCGGGCTCCACACGGTGAAGGTCCTGGTGCCGGGCCTGATCCCGATCGACTTCGGCTGGAGCCGGCAGCGCGGCCCGCTCCTGCCACGCGTGCGCACCGCGCTGCGCGAGGCGGGACTTCGCGAGGACGACCTGACCCCGGCGGATCTCAACCCGGCTCCGCATCCCTTCCCTTGACCCCTTTCCCTTGACCACTGACCCCTTTCCCTTGACCACGCGCACCAGCCACCCGGTGCCCGGGCCCGCCCGGACCGGCGCCCACCACAGACGAGCAGAGGAGGGAGTGACCATGGGATACGCCCATGAGTACGCGACCGCGGTGATGTGGCGGGGCAGGACCCCCATGGAGCCGGCCGACTTCGTCCCCGACTGGGCCGACCGCCCGCGCAAGGGCAAGTTCTTCCCCGGCGCCCCCTCCTTCCCGCTGCCCGACGGCGGTTGCGCGGACGACGCCACGGTCGGCCGGGGCCTGTTCGGGGAGCGCGGCACCGGGGCGTTCACGCTGCCGCTGCTCGGCGCGATGCTGCGCGACTCCTACGGCCTCACCGGCCGCCGGCTCGCCGTCCAGGCCAACAGCGACCTGGGTTCACTGCCGTTCCACACCCAGGCCAACTGGTCCCGGGGCACCGCCTCCGGGGGCGGCCTGTATCCGATCGGCATCCACTGGGTCAGCGGCGCGGAGGGCCCCCTCACGCCCGGCGTCTACTACTACGACACTCCTCATCACCGGCTGGCCCGCCTGCTGTCGGGAGACGTGTCGGGCGAAGTCCGCGCCTGTCTCGGGGACCTGGCGGAGGCGTCCGACACCGATCAGTACCTGGTGCTGGGCGTGACGTTCTGGCAGAACGCCTTCAAATACAACAGCTTCGGCTATCACGCCATCACGATGGACATCGGCGCACTGCTGCAGACCTGGCGGATCTGGGCCCGCGCGCACGGAGTCCACCTGGGCGGCGCCCTCTGGTTCGACGAGCCCCGGCTCGGCCGGCTGCTCGGCCTCGACCCCGCGGAGGACGGGGTGTTCGCCGTCGTGCCGCTGCGCTGGGCCACCGCCGGGACGACGGCGCCGCCACCGCCGGCACCGGCACTGGTGGCGAGCGGTGCGCGGGTTCGCCGTGCACCCGAGGAGAGGTCCCGGCGGGTCCTGACCTTCCCGACCCTCCGCCGTATCCATGAGGCCACTCTGGAGGGTGCCGCCGACCGGCCCGCTCCCGGCGCGCTCGACCCGGCCCTCGCGGTGCCCGCTGGCCCCGGCGACCGGGTGCCGCTGCCCGGGCCCGCCGCGCTGGACACACCCGTGCGGCGGGCCCTGCGGGAACGCCGCAGCAGCTTCGGCCGGTTCACCGCCCGCGCCCCGCTCGACGCCGCCCGGCTCTCCGCCGTCCTCGCCGCGTCGGTCGCCGCGGGCACGCTGGACAGCGACGTCGAGACGCCGGGCAGCGCCCCGCTGACCCGGCTGTTCGTCTTCGTCAACCATGTGAGCGGAGTCCGCGCGGGCCTCTACGAGTACGACCGGGACGATGGCGGCCTGGTGCGGGTGAAGACCGCCGACTTCACCCTGTTCCTCCAGGAGCACTACTTCCTCGCCAACTACAACCTGGAGCAGGCGGCCGCCGTCCTCGTACCGGTGGCCCGCACGCATGCCGTGCTGGACGCGGTCGGCGATCGCGGCTACCGCCTGGTCAACGCCGTCGTGGGTGCCGCCGCCCAGGCCGTGTACACCGCCGCGTCGGCCGCCGGAACGGCCTGCGGGGTCGCCCTGGGCTTCGACTGCGTCGCCTACGCGGAGGAGTTCGGGGTCACCGGGCAGGGCGGGGTACCGCTGCTGATCATGATGATCGGCAACGAGGGGCCCCGTCCGGCCGACTACCGCTACGACATCGTCGCCCCATGACCCGCGGCCCCGCCCAGCCCCGGCGAACCCGGAGTCCGCGCACACCCCCGGCGTGCACCCGGAATCCGCGCACACCCCCGGCCTTCACCCCGAATCCGTGCACACCCCAAGGGTTCCGGCGGGCCGGGCGCCCTCTCCCCGGACCGCGGTACACCCCACACGAAAGGCGCACGGCATGAGTCCGACCGCCGGCACCGCACAGGACAACCCCGGCACGGCCGACGCACCCCTGGTCCTGCACCACCGCTTCATGCTGCGCGTCGCCGGGCTCCCGATCGACAGCGTCGCGGCGCTGCGGGCACCCGAGGCCGCCGGCTGGGCCGCTCGCACGGCCGCCGAGGAGCACCGACTCCAGGATCTGGGCGCGCGGTTGAGCGGTCCGCTCGCCGCCGCGGTGGGAGGCACCGATGACGCGGCTCTGCGTCGGCGCCTGCTCGCCCTGCGCCGCCAGGTGTTCAACAACCGGCTGCCCGACGACCTCGACGCGGCCCGTGCGCTGGCCGCCGGACTCGGCGGAGGCGGCGGAGCCGACCTGGCCGCGTGGCTCGACGCGCGCGTCCGGTGGGCGGAACTGCGTGCAGAGGGCGAGGCCGTGCTGCGGGACTCGCTCGCCCGCACCCGGGCGGCCCTGCGCGACCTCGCACGCGACGACCGGCTGCGCAGGGGCCTGCTGCTCGCCTCACCGACCCTGGAGGAGCGGCTCGACGCGTTCGCCGCCGACCCGGCCGCGGTACCGGGCAAGCGGGCTCGCAAGATGGAACGCTCGCTGCTGTCCTACGTGTACCGCACGGCCTGCAAGACCAGCCCGTTCAGCACACTCACCGGCGTGGCCCTCGGCGGCTTCGAGGGGGGCGGGGCGGCGGCCGGGGCGGACGGCACCGGCGGCGCGGTGGCCAGGCCGGCCACGGCGGACGGGCCGGGCGAGACCGACAGGGCGGTGGACCGGGCGGACGAAGCCGACCGGGCGGACGGGCCGGACAGTGCCGGCAGGGCCGCCGGGGCGGGCGGCACCGGCGGGGCAGACCGTGGGCCGGTGCCGACCTTCGTGGGTGACGACTGGATCGGCCACCCCCGCCTCAACGTCGTCGTCCTCACCCGGCTCGCCGAGCTCGTCGCCGCCGACCCGGTGCGCCGCGCCGACCTCCCGGTCACGCTCGCCTCCGGCTGGAAGCTCGACGAGGGCCGGGTCCGCTACGTCCAGCGGGCCGTCACCGCCGGCGACGACAGCGCGCCGGTCAGCTTCGACGCCGCCCAGGACCGCCTGTTCTTCCTGCGTCGCCAGGGAGCACTGGACGGAATGCTCACGCTGCTGCGGGACCACGACGGCCCGCTGCGCCACGGTGAGCTGGCCCGCTGGCTGGCCGCCACGACCGGCGCCGGGGACGAGGAGGCCGGGCACTACCTCGCCGCCCTGCGCGACCTCGGGATGCTGCAACTGCCGAGCCTCGCCACGAGCGTGCACGGCAGCGACCCGCTCTCCGCCTTCCAGCGGTCGCTGCGCGCGCTGCACCGCCCCTGGGCGGACGAACTCGCCGTACGCCTGGACGGCCCTGCCGACGCCCTCGCCCGCTACCCGGATGCGGACGTGCCCACCCGGCGTGCCCTGCTGGGCTCGCTCCGCGCCGACCTGCTCGCCCTGCAGACCGACCTCGGCGCCGAACGGCCGTCACTGCCCCGGACGTTGCTCTACGAGGACGTCTCCGCCGGCACCACCACCGCCGACCGGGGCGAGTGGACCGCCCTGGTCACCGAACCGCTGCGCTCGCTCGACCGCGTGCTGCCGGCCTTCGACGTGGCGCTGCCCCAGCGGCTCACCCTCAAGGGCTTCTTCCTCGCCCGCTTCGGGCGCGGTGGGCGTTGCGAGGATCTGCTGCGCCTGGTCCACGACTTCCACGAGGACATCTTCCGCCAGTACCTCCAGTTCACCGGCGCGCGCGACCGTTTCCGGCCCGATGGCAGCCACGCCCCGGAGGAGAACTGGCTCGGCCGGGCGGAGATCGCGGCCGTCGACCGGGCCCGCGCGACGCTCACCGCGCGGATGCGCGAGGCATGGGCCCGACTGCCCGAAGACGCCCAGGAGTTCGAGTTGGACGACGCCACGCTGGACGCGGTGGCCGCCGAACTCGCCCCCGCCGCACCGGCCTTCCGGCCGCAGAGCCACTTCCTGCAGCTGGCCCGCAGCGCCGACGCCCCACTCGCGGTCCTCAACAACTCCTACGGCGGGCTCTGTTTCCCCTTCACGCGCTTCACCCACTGCTTCGACACGGTGAGCGGGGGCGTGCAGACCGGACCGGGCCTGACGGACGCGCTGCGCGTGGAGCTGCGCCGGCTGTCGCCGCCCGGCGCGGTCTTCGCCGAGGTCACCGCCGGTGCCGCCACGACCAATCTGAACCTCCACGGCCGGCTGACCGACTACGAGATCGTCTGCCCCGGCGAGAGCAGCACCGCCCCCGGGGCGGCCCGCATACACCTGGACGACCTCCACGCCGTGCACGACGCGGACTCCGACCGGCTGCTGCTGCGCTCCCGGCGGCTGGACCGCGAGGTCGTTCCGCTGTACCTGGGCTACCTCGTCCCCATGGTGCTGCCCGAGATTCCGCGCACCCTGCTGCTTTTCTCCCCGACCGCCCGGGCGGTCCCGGACGTGTGGCGCGGAGTGCCCGACGGGCCCGCCGAGGAGGGCGTCACCCGTCGGCCCCGGGTGCGTCGTCATTCGCTCGTGGTGCAGCGGCGCTCCTGGACGGCCGCGGCCGGCAGCCTCCCCCGGCGCGCGCCCGGGCTCGGTGACGCCGACTGGTATCTCGCCTGGCACCGCTGGCGCGTCCGGCACGGGCTGCCCGCCCGGGTGTTCGCCACCGTGCGGGAGGAGGCCGCGGACGGCGCACCGGGCGGCTGGTTCGGCGCCGCCAAGCCCCAGTACGTCGACTTCGACAGCCCGCTGTCGCTGACCGCCCTCGAAGGGCTCCTCGCCGGCAGGCGCGCCCGCACCGTCTTCGAGGAGATGCTCCCCGACGAGAACGAGCTGCACGTCACGTCACCGCGCGGCCGGCATGTCGCCGAACTCGCCGTCGAACTGCTGCCCGGCCCGGCCGGCCGGCCCGAAGAGGACGGAACCCGATGACCGCACCCTCCGCACCCCCGACACCCTCCCCCTCCTCCCCCACCGCCCCCGCCTCCCCGGTCTCCGCCGCCTCCACCGCCTCCTCCACCTCCGTCTCCGCCCAGGCGGGTGGCGCGTCCGAGGGCGACGCACCCGGCGAGTGGCTGGCGGTGCACGTCTTCTACGCGGCGAGCACCCGCCCGCTGCTGCTGCGGTGCGTCGAGCCACTCGTCCACGCGCTGACCAGGGAGGGTCTGCTGGCCGGGTACTTCTTCATCAACTACTGGCTGGAGGGCCCCCACCTGCGGCTGCGCCTCAAGCCCGCCCGGGCCGCCGACGCCCCCGTCGTTCGCGAGCGGGTACACGACGCGCTCACCGCGTTCCTGCGCGAGCGTCCCGCGCTGTACGAGGTCAAGGACGGCTTCTTCGCCGACCTCTACGAGACCCTCTTCACCCTGGAGTTCGGCGACGAGGAGCGCTCCGCGTACCTCGGCCCCGACGGGCGGATGCTGCTGCGGCCCAACAACACCTTCGAGGACCGCCCTTACGAACCGGAGTACGGCAAGTACGGCGGCCCCGCCGGGATCTCGCTCGCGGAGTGGCACTTCCAGCACTCCAGCGACCTGGTCATCGAGGCGGCGCGCAGCATGAACCTGCATCTGCGCACGGTGCTCCTCGGGCTGTCGGCCCAGCTGATGATGGTCATGTCCGGCACCTTCCTGACCGGCGACGAGCAACTGCTGACCTTCCTCGACCGCTACCACACCTTCTGGAACAGGGCGTTCAGCGCCACGAACTACACGGCCGACGACGGATACGACCGCGCCTACACCAGCATGGGCGCGAGCCTCCCGGAACGGTTCCGGCACGTCCGCACGGCGGTGGCCCGGGGTGAGACCGGAACGCTCCCGGCGTTCCTGCGCGGCTGGGCCGGCCACTGCGCCGAACTCCGCGACCGGGCTGCGGCTTTGGCACGCGAGGGTGGACTGGTCTTCCGTTCCTGGGACGGCACCCGCGACATCCGTCCGACCGACCCCGCGCAGGCCCTCCCCATGCTGCTCTCGCCGTACATGCACATGACGAACAACCGGCTGAGCATGACCGTCCGCGACGAGGCGTTCCTGTCGTACGTCCTCGCGCGGGCGCTGCGCGACGGAGCCGCGGAAGACGCGGCCCCGGCGGACGACGCGACCCGGGCCGAGTACAGCGGGGGCCGGCGGAGCCGTGGCCGTCCCCAGCACGGCTGGGACCCGCGAGACCCCGGCCGTCCCCGGAACAGCCGGGACCGGCGAGACCCCGGCCGTCCCGAGAACGGCAGTGGCCCGCGAGACCCCGGCCGTCCGGAGGGTGAGGAGTGAGCGCCGGCACCTTCCTCGACGCCCGGCCCCGGGTCCGCGCCGACCTCGTCGCCGGGCCCAGCCTGGTGCGGGGTACGGCCCGCATCCATCTGCTGAAGGACCCGCGCTCCGGGCGGCGGCTGGAGCTGGGGGCCAGGGAACACTTCCTGGTGACGCGCCTCGACGGCACCCGCAGTCTGGCCGAGATCGGCCGGGACTACGCGGGCGAGTTCGGGGCCCGGCTCGGCGAGGCGCAGTGGGGGCAGCTGCTGCGGCTGCTGGGCGCCCGGGGCCTCCTCGACGGCGCCCCCGCACCGGCCGGAGGGCCCGTCGACGCGGCCGAGCGGCCGCCCAGCGGCATCCTCTCCGGCCGCACCCGGATGGTCGCCGACGCGCCCGCCCTGATGGACCGGCTGCACCGGGCGGCCGCCCCGGTGCGGCGGCCCGCCGGTCTGACCGTCCTCGTCGCCCTGGCCACGTCGGTGCTCGTCGCCGTCGCCGTGCAGGCGGGCATCCTGTGGCGGCAGACGGTGGAGGCGGCCGGGCAACCTGTGCTGCTGTTCGCCATCGGCTGTGTCCTGTGGTGCAGTCTCGCCCTGCACGAGCTGGCGCACGGGATGTTCGTGCGCGCGTGGGGCGGCCGGGTCAAGGAGATCGGGCTGCGCTGGTTCCTCGGTGCGACCTACCTGTACTGCGAGGTGGAGGACGTCCAGTTCCTGGGCGGCCGTGGCCGCAAGGTCGCGACCGCCTGTGCCGGGGCCTTCGCCAATCTCCTCTTCCTGGTGCCGTTCTACCCGATGTGGGCGCTGCTCCCGTCCGGGGCGCAGGCCCGGCCCGCGCTCGGCGCGCTGCTGCTCCTCGGCACCGTGTGCGCGCTCGCCAACCTGCTGCCGCTGCCTCCGCTCGACGGATACAAGGCACTCGGCCACGCCCTCGGCGTCGCCCGGCTCGCCGACGGCAGCCGGACCTTCACCGCACTGACCGTACGCGCCCTGTTCCGCCGTGGCCCGGGCATCGCCGCCTACTCCGGGCGGCTGCGGGTTCTCTACGGCGGCTTCGCCCTCCTCATGGCGGTGCAGAGCGCCGTGCTCCTCGTACTGTGCGGGGCGGCGCTGCGGGCGATCCTGCCGGACGGCCTGGCGGTCCTCGCCTGGTCGTCGCCGCCCGCCCTGCTCGCCGCCGCCGTACTGCTGTGGGCCCTGGGCGGGCTCGGCCGCGGTCTGCGGGACCGCCGCCGCCCGCCCTCCGGACCGGCGGGAGCCGGTGACGGGCCCGAGCCCGGATCGGCGCAGCCGGCACCGTCCGCCGCGGGCGGCGTCCGCCCGCCCGCACACGTCGCTTCGACGGCCGCCCCGGCCGTTCCGCACCACCCGAGGAAAGGCGTCATGAGCGCACCCGACATCACGACCGAGACCGACGCCGGCCGCACCGCGTCGGCGCCGGTCGTCGTCCTGGACGGCGTCACCAAACGGTACGGGGAGGTGATCGCCCTGGACGGCGTCTCCCTCGACGTGCGGCACGGCGAGTTCTTCGGGATCCTCGGCCCCAACGGCGCCGGGAAGACCACGCTGGTGGAGATCGTCGAGGGCATGCGGGAGGCGGACTCCGGCTCCGTCAGCGTGTTCGGGCAGAGTCCCCGGCCGCGCGACACGGCCCTGCTGGCCCGGATCGGCGTACAGACCCAGGCGTCGGCGTTCTTCGCGCGACTGACCGCCGGGGAGCACCTGCGGACGGTCGCCTCGCTCTACGGGATGGACCCGGCCGCCGCGCGGACCGCGCTGGAGCGGGTCGGCCTGACCGCGAAGGAGGGCGCCCGCGTCGATCACCTCTCGGGAGGTCAGCGCCAGCGGCTCGCCGTCGCCACCGCGCTGTTGCACGAGCCCGAGCTGATCTTCCTGGACGAGCCGACCGCCGCGCTCGACCCGGAGGCCCGGCGCGAACTGTGGGCCCTGCTGCGCTCGTTGCGTTCGGAGGGCCGCACCATCGTGTGCACCACCCACTATCTGGACGAGGCGGAGGCGCTGTGCGACCGGGTGGCGATCATGGCCGGCGGCCGGGTCGCCGCCCTGGACACGCCCCGCAACCTGATCCGCGCCCTCGCCGCCCCGGCCCGGTTGCTCGTCCCGGCCGGCCTGCTCTCCGAGGAGGCCGCGCTCGCGCTGGACGGTGTGGACCGGGCCACCGTCGTGGGCGGCGAACTCGTCCTGGAGACGACCGTCCCGAACCGGGTCCTCACCCCGCTCGGCGACCTGGTGGACATCGACTCGGTGACGGTCCGCACCCCCACTCTCGAAGACGCCTATCTGACGCTGACCGGCAGCGGATCGGAGCACCACCGTTGAGCGCCTACGCCGCACTGACCAGGGCCACGTACGTCGCGAGCGTGCGCGACAAGACGACCCTCTTCTTCACCTTCGCCTTCCCGCTCGCCTTCCTCGTCCTCTTCGGGCTCATCTTCCACGGCCAGCACGTAGAGGGCGGCCTGGCGTCCATCAACTACATCGCCCCGGGCGTGCTGTCGTGGGGGGTGGGCAACGCGGCCGTGTTCTCGGTCGGCTTCGCGCTGATGCAGTGGCGACGCGACGACCTGCTCCGGCTGATCTGGCGCACACCGACCCCGCTGCGCACCCTGCTGGCCTCCCGCTGGACGATCGCACTGGCCGTGGCCGGGGCGCAGACGCTGCTGTTCACGGCCGTCGCCCTGCTGCCGTTCTTCGGGCTCCGGCTGGACGGCCCCTGGTGGGCGGCGTCCGCGCTGCTGGTCCTCGGCGTCACCGCGTTCCTGGCCATGGGGCTGGTCGTCGGCAGCGTCGCCGACACCCCGGAGGCGGTGGCGGCCATCGCCAACCTCGTCATGGTGCCGATGGCGTTCCTGTCCGGTTCGTTCTTCCCCGACGACCTGATGCCGGGCTGGCTGCGCACGGCGGCCAAGGTGCTGCCGCTGCACTACCTCAACGACGGACTCACCGACGCCATGGGCGGCCGCGGGGACCTGGGTGACATCGCGCTGGACTGCGCGGGACTGATCGTCTTCGCCCTGGTCTTCGGGCTGATCGCCGTCCGGGTCTTCCGCTGGAGCAACCGGGCGTGAGCGAACTGACCTCGGTGACCTCCCCCGCCCCGCCGGCGCGGCCGCTGGAGCCCGCTCGCGCGGATCTCCAGGCCCGCCTGGCCACTCGCGCCGCACGCGCCGACCTTCCGGCACCGGCCGTCTCCCGCATCGGCGACGCCAATGTTCTCGGCGACACCGGACGGCAGTCGGTGCCCCCGAATCCGGCGGCCGTCCATCTGACCGCCCAGGCCGTGCTGCTCGGGCCGTGGGGCGGCACCCCGGGGGCCGGTCCGGCGTGCGGTGTCTGTCTCGCCATGCGCCGCCAGCGCCTGCGTACCCGTACCGAGCGCGACGCGCTGGAGACCGGCACCGAAACGGTCGCGGCCGGCCGCTGGCCCGCGCTGCCCGACCACGCGGTGGACGCCGTGTGGTTCCTGCACCGCCTGATCGTCTCCGGTGCCGCCCGGCACTCCGCGCGGGGGGCGGATGCGGCGCTGCCCCAGGTCACCGAACTCGACCTGGAGACGCTGCGGGTGCGCACCTTCCCGCTGATGCCGGAGCCGATGTGCCCGCACTGCCGCCCGTTCACCGGGGAGAGCGCTGGGCAGGCCGCCGGGGGGCCCGCCGCCTCACGGCCCAAACCGCATCCCGACGCCTACCGGCTGCGCTCCCCCGGCGACCACCCGCTGCCGGTCAAGGGCCTGGCCAATCCGGTGTGCGGGGTGCTCGGCGGCGGCACCTGGATCGACGTGACCTCGCCCACGACCGCGCCGGTCGCCGGCAGCGTCTTCGTGCGGGGCTACGCCGGTCTCACCGACGTGACCTGGAGCGGGCAGGCCGGCTCCTTCGCCCGCAGCCGCGACCTGGCGTTCCTGGAGGGCCTGGAGCGCTACGCGGGCACCCACCGCAGGCACCGCGCCCCGGTCGTCACCGCGTCCCTCGACGAACTGGGCGATCGTGCCCTGGATCCGCGCACCTGCGGGCTCTACGGGCCCCGTACGTACGCGGAGGACCCGATGGTCGAGCCCTTCGACCCGGCCCGCCCGCTGCCCTGGGTCACCGGCTGGTCCCTGCGGGACGACCGTCCGGTCCTGGTCCCGGCCCGGCTCGTGTACTACAGCGCGGGCACCCGCTCGGACAATTTCGTCTTCGAATGCTCCAACGGCTGTGCAACCGGCGGGACCTGGGAGGAGGCGGTGTTCTTCGGGCTGCTCGAACTGGTCGAACGGGACGCCTTCCTGCTCGGCTGGTACGGCGATCTGCCGCTGCCGGAGATCGACCTGGACTCGGTGGGCGGGCCCGGGGTACGGGCCATGGTGGCGCGGGCCGCGCTGCAGGGCTACGACGTCCACGTCTTCGACAACCGGGTGGACCTGCCGGTGCCCGTCGTCACCGGTCTCGCGGTCCGGCGCGACGACGGGCCCGGCACCCTGGCCTTCGCGGCCGGCGCGTCCTTCGTCCCGGAGACGGCGGTGGAGTCCGCGGTCTCCGAGATCCTCACCTACATCCCCCACCTGCCCCGCCAGGTCGCCGAGCGGCCGGACGAACTCGCGGCGATGGCCGAGGACTTCGACCTCGTCACCCGGCTGCCGGACCACGCCGCGCTGTTCGGCCTGCCGGCCATGCGCCGGCACGCCCGGGGCTATCTCGCGCCGGCCCGGACCGCCTCCCTGGACGAGCTGTTCGCCGGGTGGGAGGACCGCCGGCCGCGCACCGGCGACCTCCGTGACGACCTGCTGCTGCTGCGCGACCTGATCGCCGGCGCGGGATGCGACGTCGTCGCCGTCGACCAGACCACACCCGAGCAGCGCCGGATGGGGCTGCGGACGGTGGCCACGATCGCTCCCGGGCTGCTGCCGATCGACTTCGGCTGGCTGCGGCAACGGGCTTTGCACATGCCGCGGTTGCGGACGGCTCCGCACCGGGCGGGGCTGGTGCCGGCGCCGCTAAGGGAGGAGGAGCTGCGGCGCGTTCCGCATCCGTTCCCGTGAGCGCGGGCCCACGCCGGTCACCGGAACGGGGCGCGGTCCCCGGCGCGCCGAGGCGCGCCGGGGACCGCCGGACCCGCGACCGGCGTCAGGCGGTGCAGGAGGTGGTGCTGGTGGTGCTGGAGCAGGTGCTGGTGGAGGAGCAGCTCGTGGACGAACCGAGCATGACCTCGCTGGCGTCCGAGTAGTCGGTGATCTCGAAGGTCTCCGACTCGAGGTCCAGGATCTCCTGGGCGAGGGAGGCGAGGGTGTCGTCAGCCATGGTGGCTCCTTGTGGGTCAGGGGACCTGCTGCCGGACGGAACGGTCCCGGTAGGTGGTGCGCCGAACCTGCCGTGGGCGTACGCCTGTTGGCCCACCCTTTCTACGCGGCCGCGGCGCCGGCCCCCTTGCCGTCCGCTGTCACTCCGCTGTCATCCGCCCCTCACCCCGATCCGGAGTCCCGCCGACCGCCAGGAGTTCCGCCTCATGAGCAGCCACCACGACAGACCGGACGCAAGGGTGGAGCACGACCCGCGCCGGGGCTTGCCGCCGGGCCTGAGCGGTCTGCTGGCGCCCGCCGCCGAGCTGTACCTCGACCTGCACCGGCATCCCGAACTCTCCGGCGCCGAACGCCGTACGGCCGGCCGGTTCGCCGACTGGCTGGAGGCGGACGGCTTCCGCGTCCTGCGTGGTGTCGGCGGGCACGGGGTCGCGGCGGAGCTCCGCAACGGCGAGGGTCCGACCGTGCTGCTGCGCGCCGAACTCGACGCCCTGCCGGTGGCTGAGGAGACCGGTGCCCCCTATGCGAGCACGGCCACCGCGCCCGGCCCCGGCGGACGGCCCGTCCCCGTGATGCACGCCTGCGGCCACGACGCCCACCTGGCCTGCGCGGCGGCCGCCGCCCGCTGGTTCGCTTCCCGCCGGGACGGCTGGCGCGGCACCCTCGTGGTGGTGGGCCAGCCCGCCGAGGAGACCCTCGGCGGTGCCGAGGCGATGCTGGCGGACGGCCTGTACGACCGGATCGCCCCGCCGGACGTGGTGCTGGCGCAGCACACGGCGGCCTTCCCGGCGGGGATGGTGGCGCATGCCGACGGCCCGGTGCTGGCCGGCAGCCGCGCCCTGGAGGTCCTCTTCGAGGGCGAGGGTGGGCACGCCGCCACCCCACACCTCACCGCCGATCCCCTGCTCGCCGCCGCCGGTACCGTCGTACGGCTGTCCGCCGTGGCGGCCCGCGAGACCGATCCCGGCGAACGACTGGTCGTCACCGCCTCCTCGCTCACGACCGGGGACACGGAACACACCGCCAACGTGATCGCCACCGGAGCCCGACTGCGTGTCTGCGTAAGGGCCTTCTCCACCGCCGGCCTCGACCGCGCGGCCGCTGCCGTGGCCCGGGTGGCCCGCGCCGAGGCCGCTGCCGCCGCCCTGCCGCCGCGTGTCACCGTCACCGAGGTCTCCCGCTCCGGTGTCACCGTGTCGGACCCGGACGTCACCACCGCCGTCCGCGCCGCTCACCGGGCGGCCTTCGGCGCCGCCCGCGTCACCGGCTGGCCCGCCGGTACGGCCACCGAGGACTTCCCCCTCCTCACCGGCGCGGGCGCCCATCTGCACGGCCGGCCCGGTATCCGCGCCGCCTACTGGATGCTCGGCAGCGTCGGCCCCGCGCAGTGGGCGGCCGCCACCGGAGCCGGCGCCGGTGAGAAGTTCCGCAACCTGCCCGGCAACCACTCGTCCCGCTATCTGCCCAGCGTCCGCCTGACCCTGGAGACGGGAACGGCCGCTCTGGTGACGGCGGCACTGACCCGGCTGGGGCCCGCGGACGAGTGACGCGGGTGCCCGGGCGACGGTGTGCGGGGTCCCCCGGTGCCTACCCTGTCACCTGCGGATTTGCAGAGTCATGGCCAGTACTTTGTGGGAGCGGCGGCCCATTGGCCATAGGCTCGCCCGCGCTGCCCCCCACGCGCACCGGCACGGCGCACGTACGTGCCTTCGAAACACCACGAGGACCATCATGAACAGCCGGCGCAGACAGCAACTGCTCCAGTCCGTCACCCCGCTGCTCGCCGAGGGCGAGCAGGTCGAGGCCGCCTCCCTCGCCAGGGTCGGCTCCGTCTCCGTCAAGCGCCGGGTGCTGACCACCGCGCTGGTCGGCGCCCTCACCGCCGGCACGGTCATCGCCACCGTCCAGCCGCGCCCGATGTACTGGGCCCTCACCGGCCGGCGGATGATGTTCTTCGACGCCGGGACCACGACGGGCCGGCCCGGCGAGCTGCTGATGATCCTGCCGCGCGAACTGCTGGCCGCCGCGCCGCTGAGGAAGGCGCTGCTCGGTCTGGGCCTGCAGACCGTGCTCACCGTCCAGGGACAGGCCCAGGACCTGAAGCTCACGTTCCCGCCCGCCTGCAAGGCCGCGGGCAGGGATCTCGCCTCCCGCATCGCCGTCGCGGCCTGACCCCCGCCACCCTGGGCCGTGCACGGGCGCGCGTACGCGCGGAGCGACAGGGGTGGGCCACGAGTCCCGGCTGCACCGGGCGTCCGGGCGCGCGTACGCGCGAAGCAGTAGGCGCACGGCTCTGAACTCCCCCGCGTTCAGGGTGAGTCGGGGGGCACCGGTCGTCATCTCACCGAGACGGAGCGGGCTTCTCCCTCGGCGCCTCAGCGCGCCTGGCTTCGGGCAGCGCCGCCGGTGGCCCGCACCCGGGCGCCGGCTGCCGCGCCCGGCCCGGAGAGCGATCCGCCCTCGCCGGTCTGGCCGTGCGAGCCTCCGTCTCCCCCCTCATGCTGGACATGAGGGGGGAGGGACAACGGAGGAAGTGGTGACGATGCGGACCGTTGTCGACCTCACGCGCTGCCAGGGCTACGCCCAATGCGTGTTCCACGCGCCGGACGTCTTCGAGCTGCACGGGGAGGAGGGGCTGCTGTACGCCACGGCCGTCCCGGACGACCAGATCGAGCGGGTGCGCCTGGCCGCGGCGGCGTGCCCGGTACAGGCGATCCTGCTCGGTGAGGAGGTGAGCGGCGGTGTCCGGTGACCTCACCGACGGGCGGATCGTCATCGTCGGCGCGTCGCTGGCCGGGCTGAGGGCCGCGGAGGCGCTGCGCGAGGAGGGTTTCACCGGCTCGCTGACCGTGGTCGGGGAGGAACCCCATCCGCCCTACGACCGGCCGCCACTGTCCAAGCAGGTGCTGCTGGGCCGCGCCGGGGCGGACACCACCGGGCTGCCGATGCGGCGGGATCCGGACGCCGAGTGGCGGCTGGGCGTCCGCGCCACCGGCCTGGACCTGCTAGCGAAGCGTGTGACGCTGGACGACGGAGAGTCGCTGCCGTTCGACCGGCTGCTCATCGCCACCGGGACGCGGGCGCGGCCCTGGCCCGATGCGGAGCAGGCGGCCCTGGACGGCGTGTTCACGCTGCGCACCCGGGAGGACGCCGGTGGGCTGGCCGAACGGCTGGACGCCGGGCCGGAGCGGGTGCTGGTGATCGGCGGCGGCTTCACCGGTTCGGAGATCGCCTCGGCGTGCCGGGAGCGAGGGCTGGAGGTCACGGTCGCCGAACGCGGCCCCGCACCCCTGGTGGGCGCGCTGGGCGGCACCCTGTCGAAGCTGGCCGCCGTCATGCAGCGCAATCACGGCGTGGACCTGCGCACCGGCGTGACGGTCACGGCTCTGCGGGGCAACGGCGGCTTCACCGGTGCCGAGCTGTCCGACGGCAGCCGCGTCGACGCAGACGTCTGCGTCGTGGCGCTGGGCGCGGTCCGCAACGTCGAGTGGCTGGCCGACTCGGGGCTCGCGGCGGGCCCGCGCGGGATCGCCTGCGACGCCGGGTGCCGTGCCTTCGACATGTACGGGATCGTCACCGACGACATCTTCGTGGCCGGGGACGTCTCCCGCTTCCCGCACCCGCTGTTCGGCTACCAGATGCTCTCCCTGGAGCACTGGGGGAACGCGGTCGAGCAGGCCGAGGTGGCAGCGCACAACATGGTCAGCCCGGGGCCCCTGCGGCGCCCGCACCTGTCCGTCCCGTCGTTCTGGTCGACCCAGTTCGGGCTCAACATCAAATCCGTGGGCGTGCCCACCTACTCCGACCACGTGGTCATCGCCCAGGGCTCCCTGGAGGCGCGCCGGCTGGCCATGGTCTACGGCTACCGGGGCCGGGTCACCGCCGCGGTCACCGTCGACATGGCCAAGGCGCTCGACTACTACCGGCACCTGATCGAGACGGCCGCCCCGTTCCCGCCCCCGCCCGGCGCCCAGGACCGTGCGATCACGGCGGACGTCCCGATCCCCTCCGACGTGCCGGATCCGGCCGTGCTGTCCCACGGCCCGACCGTCGCCCTCACGGGGCATCTTCCCGATCGGCGGCTGACGCTGGGGCAGCCCACCGGCTGACCCGCGTCCAGCCCGACTCCGAGGAGCCACCATGGACTCCGAGACCCTGCTGGCACGGATCACCGACTACGCCAGCCGCCCCGACCCCTACCCGCTGTACGCGGAACTGCGCGACGCCGGTCCCGCGGTGTGGCAGGCGGACGGCAGCTGTCTCGTCGGTACCTACCACGAGATCGCCGCTCTGCTCCACGACCCCCGGATGAGCGCCCTGCCCCGCGTCAGTGGCGAGGTGACCCACAAACCGCCGTTCCTGCGGCTCGACGACCCGGAACACCACCGGCTGCGCACGCTGGCCATGCGGCCGTTCGGTCCGCCCCACAGCCCGGGCCGGGTGGAGTCCATGCGCGGCGAGATCGACCGGATCACCGCGGAACTGATGGAGTCGTTCGGGGAGGGGCGGCAGATCGACGTCGTCGACGACCTGGCCTATCCGCTGCCGGTCTCGGTGATCTGCCGTCTGCTGGGCGTGCCGCGCGAGGACGAGTCGCTGTTCCGGGGGTGGTCCGACGCCCTGGTCGAGTCCGCCGACGTCAGGCCCGGGCAGGACACCCCCGACACGGCCAAGGCCGGTGACCAGGCACGGATCGAGATGGGCGGGTATCTGCTGAACCTCGCGGCGCAACGCCGCGGCGATCCGCGCGACGACATGCTCTCCGCCTTCGCCAACGAGCCCGACCCGTCGCTGCGGCTCACCGACGAGGAACTCGCGGAGACAGCCGTGCTGCTTTTCATCGCGGGGCACGAGACCACGGTCAACCTGATCGCCAACGGGGTGCTCACCCTGCTGCGCCGGCCCGAGCACGTGGACCAGCTGCTCCGCGAACCCGAACTGCTGCCGCAAGCCGTCGAGGAGCTGCTGCGCTACGAGCCTCCGGTCCACATGCGCGAGCGCGTCCCGCTGACCGACATCGACGTCGCCGGCACCACGATCCCCGAGGGCACGTCCGTCGTACTGGCGCTGGCCTCGGGCAACCGGGACCCGAAGCGTTTCGCCGAGCCCGACAGGTTCGACCCCACCCGCCCGGACAACCAGCATTTCGGCTTCGGCAACGGCATCCACCTGTGCTTCGGCGCTCCGCTCGCCCGCCTCGAGGCCCAGTCCGCCCTCCGTGCGCTGCTCCCCCACCTGCGTACGGCACGCCTGGTCGAGGACCCGCCCCCCTACCGGCAGAACGCCATGCTCCGCGGCCCGCGCCACCTGCGCGTCCAGGGCTGAGACCACCTGACGGCACGGGTCCGGCCGCCGCGGGCATCGGGGCGCCCGGGGTGCGGGAGCGGATGGACCGACGGGTACGGCGCGGCGCGCGGCTCAGGCCGAGTTGAGTACCCGTACTCACGTCCGGGCCGCCCTCGCGCTGCGAGCATCGGCACAGCGGCGCGGCACAGAGCGCCGGCTCCACCCAGCCGAGACAGCAACGGAGAAACATCATGTCCCGACGTACCGCCGTGTCCCTGGCCGCCGGTGTGGTCGTCCTCGCAGGCGCCGGAGCGTTCGCCCTCGCCTACGCCGGGGAGCAGCCGCCCGCCCTGGCCCACGGCACCGCCCGCTACACCGCCCCCGACGGCGGGCGGAACGGTTCGTTCACCTTCACCACCGAGGTCACGGCGTCCTCCGGCGTCAAGAGCCTGAAGGTCCTCGCCTGGCCGGCGGACTCCTCCCTCGCCGGGAAGGAGCCGACCGCGAAGGAGATGGCCGAAACAGAGGCGGCCACCTGCGAGCACGCCGGCGACACCACCGTGAAGTGCACCTACAGGACCGCGGTGACCGGCGCGGAGGCCGCCTCGTCGCCACGCGGTCCCTGGCACGTCGCCGTGCTCGCCGGCGCGGAGGACGGCACCACCACCCTGGACACCGAAGCGGCGAGCTTCACCATCGGCTGAGCCGACCGCAGGCGCGGCCGGGGGCACCACCCCACGGGAATCGGGGCGTTCACGCCTCCCCGGCCCCTCGGCGGGGCCTTGTCCCGTGCACCGGGGACGGCTCGACGTGGCGTCGGCTTCGGCCGGGGTGGCGCCGGGAGTGGGCGCGGACGGCCCGAGATCGATGGGCCCGGCAGGTGGTCATCTGCCGTAGCGGCGTTCGCGTGCGGCGTACGAGCGCAGCGCGCGCAGGAGGTCTATCTGGCGGAACGCGGGCCACAGCACCTCGACGAAGTGCACCTCCGCGTAAGCGGACTGCCAGAGCAGGAAGCCGGACAGCCTCTGCTCACCGGAGGTGCGGATGATGAAGTCCGTGTCCCGGCCCGCCGAGGAGTACAGGTTGTCGGAGATGTGCTGGAGGTCGAAGTCCTCGGCCAGCTCCCGCGGATCGCCTCCGGCGGAGATGTGCTTGTCGAAGGCGGTCCTGACCGCGTCGATGATCTCGCGGCGGCCGCCGTACCCGACCGCCACGTCGACCCTGAGGCCCGTGCGGCCGTTCGTGCGGGCGACGGCGTCCTTCAGGACACGCGCGGTCTCCCCGGGCAGCAGGTCCAGGGAGCCGATGACCTCGATCTGCCAGTCCTCGTCGGCCGCGCAGATGCTCGCCACGGTCTCCTCGATGATCTGGAGCAGCGGCCCGAGCTGCGCCGGAGGCCGGTGGAGGTTGTCGTCGGAGAGCATCCAGAGGGTGACGTGCTCGATGTCCGCGGCATCGCACCAGCGCAGGAAGTCGCCGACCTTCGCCCCGCCGACGCGGTAGCCCTCTCGCGGATCGTCGTGACCGGCTCCGCGGGCCCACCGGCGGTTCCCGTCGAGCATGATCGCGACGTGCTGTGGACGGGGCAGTCCTTCCAGCTTGCGCGTCAGGCGCCTGACGTACAGGGCTTCCAATGCCGAGCGAAGCGCCCTCAGTGCCACGTGCCATGTCCCTTCGTCCCCACCAACGGCTTGCGAGCGATACCGTATCGCCCGGTGGGGACCTTCAGCCATCGCCCGGGTCCGTCCGGTCCGGCCCCTCGGCGGAACCATCCTTTTTGCGTCGGCTCATGGACCTGGTGGGGGGCCGCGGGCCCGGTCGCGGTGGCCATGACGGTGACGGCCAGGATCAGCCGCGGGACGGCCCGCCCGCTCGAAACGCCCCGCTGCCGCGCCCAGGCGGCGGCGACTCAGGGGGCCCGGCTGCCGCATCCGTTCGGTTTCGTCACCCAGCGGATCGTCTGGATCCGCTCGTCGAGGATGTCGAGCGCGAGGGAGCCGAGAACGCTCCCGTTCCGGTCGAGGAAGACCACGCCTGGACCTTCGTCCACCTGATGCGGCCGCATGGTGACCCCTATGCGGGCCAGTGCCGGGACGATCGCGGTGAACACCCGGGCCACCTGATTCGCTCCGGCGACGCAGGCCGGCCACGGCAGGGTGTCGCCACCGTCGCGCATCCCGCGCGCCTCAAGCGACTCATGCGACCCGCGCAACTCGCGTACGGCGGCAACGAGCCGTCGGCACGCCGCCTGCGAGCATCCCACCGCCGCCGCGATCTCCGGCACGTCGTGACCGAAGACCACGTGCAGCACGAAGACCGCGCGCTCGAGCGGAGGCAGACGTTCGAGGAGCACCACGGCCGGCGACGACAGGGACAGCGGCTGCGGCTGCGGCTGCGGCTGCGGCTGCGGCTGCGGCTGCGGCTGCGGCTGCGGCTGCGGCTGCGGCAACTCAACCGGTTCTCGCGGGCCTGCGCGGCGATCGTCCGGCCGTCGCGGGCCTGCGCGGCGATCGTCCGGCAGGCCGGGGAGCCGGGATCCGGGACGGGGCTCCCGCCGGAGGCGGTCCGGGCGCAGCCTGTCGACGGAGAGCCGGGTGACCTCGGCGGACAGGAACGCCTCGCCGGAGGCGGGCGCTGTGGGGGCCGCCTCGTAGCGCAGCCAGGCGTTGTGCACCACGTCCTCCGCCTCGCTCGCGCTGCCCAGTATCCGCCAGGCGATCGAGAACAGCAGGGGCCGCAGTTCCTCGAACCGTTCGATCCGGCTCACGCAGGCTCCTCCTTGGGTCCGGGCCGTCATTCGGTGGGCCGGCGGTTGCCGACGCCTCCATGGCCGTGGCTTCGGCCGGGCGGGTAGGGAACGGTGCCGCGCCACGGCCTGGCGTGACTGCGGGCCGCCGGCCGGGGGGACGCCGGACGGTGGAGCGCGGTCACGGGGACGGGGTGACCGGAAGGCCGGGGCGGCTAGGCACGGTGACCGGTACACGGTGACCGGAACGCCGGGGCGGCTAGGCGCGGCGGCCGGGACGCGCGGCAGGCGCGGCGGCGCTTGAGCCGCTCTGAGGTGGTTCTCCGGCCCGTGGCCGGACAGTGACCGGGACGTCCGTCGCCGAGACTTCGAAGGAGGCCGCCATGTGGCACCTGCCGTGCCCCCGCGCCGTGGGCCGTGCGATCTGCCGTGCCCTGTCGACGCTCGGCACGCTCTACATCGGACCGCACCCCGAGGTCGAGCCGCTGACCGGGCCGGCCCCCGGCCACCCGGAGCGGCTGTGCGCGGACGTGCCGCTGACGCCGCTGGAGCGCAGGCTGGTCCGGGAGTTGGAGGCGGGATAGGCCCGTCGTCGCGGACAAACGCGAAGAAGCGCCGCTGCCGGGGGTCCGGCAGCGGCGCTTCGAAAGGGCAGGCGTACGGGGTGGGTTCGGGGCCGGACGGTCCCGGCGTGGCGGTCGGCCGTGGGCCCCGGCGTGCTGCGGCGCAGCCGGGTGGCGCACGACGGACGCAGCCGGGTGGCGCACGACGGACGCAGCCGCGCGGCGAGAACCCACCGGCACCGGGGCACAGCGGCGCCCCACCGGCACCGGGCGGGGCGAGAACCCACCGGCACCGGGCGGGGCGGCGGCCCGCCGGTGCCGGACACCGCGATGAGCGACGGACGGCGGGACTGCGCTGGGCCCCACGGGCGGGGCACCGCAAGTCGCCGACGCGGCCGCACTCAGCCCGCCGCGTTGCGTTCCGGGGGCAGGATCAGGGTGGGTTCCAGGAGGACACGTTCGGCGGGTTCCTCGTGTGCACGCGTCAGCGCGGGCCGGTGACCCCGCTGCTGACGCCAGCCGGCCTGGGCGACCACCACGGCCACGTACGGGATGGCGACCCCGCCGACCATGGCGCAGACCGCGAAGACCGGCCAGCGGTTCCAGGTGACCGCCATCAGCACCACGCAGACGGTGCGCACCAGCATGGCGGCGAGGTAGCGGCGCTGGCGACCGCGCACGTCCTGGGTCAGACCGGTGCGCGCCCCGGTGATGGACTCGGCCCGGGGTCCGCCCCGGTTCCGTGCGGTTCGGCTCATCGGGCCTCCGTCAACGTTCCGGCGCAGTGCGCCGGAGAGCCGGATACTGCGGTCCCCTGGGAGCGGGGCGGGGTGTTCGCGTGGTGCGGACGAGCGGTCGGTTCCAAGACGGCGCCCGTCGTCGGGCCGGGGCGGCAGCGGCGGGACCGTCCGTCCCGCTGTTCATCCGCGGCGAGTACGGCGGAGGGGATGAACGCCCTCTGTTCACCTGGGTCGACGGCGGCGTACGTCCAGGGCGACGACAGCGGCGCGGGTGATCGTCCCCTGATCACCCGCGCCGCCCACACTGGCACGGAGCTCCGCCACGTGCCGCCGGGTCAGTGCAGTTCGGGGTTCGGCTCCCGCTCCTCGACGGGGTGCCGCGCGCCGGGAGCCAGATGCTTGTCGGACGAGTGGTCGAAGTGGGCCAGGGCTTCCCGCATCTCCTGCGGTGTCGGCTTCGCGATCTGCCCGCCGTACAGCCAGCGGCTGAGCCGGTGGCGCAGCATCTGCTTGTGGACGTGCGGGTTGGGCACACCGTCCTGTTCCGGCGCGGGTGCCGGCAGCGGCTCGTAGGCCTCCCGGGACAGCAGGGCGTACTCCTGTCCGCGGTCGAGGCGCTCGTGCACCTCGACGAACTCGCCGTGCGGGAGCCTCTTGATCCGTCCGGTCTCACGGCCGTGCAGGAGCTTGTCCTTGTCCCGCCGCAGCAGTCCGAGGCAGATGCGCCTGGCGACGATGTACGTCAGCGCCGGGACGAGGAAGATTCCGATCCGTACCGAATACGTGATCGCGTTCAGGGACAGATGGAAGCGCTCGGCCAGGATGTCGTTGGCGCCTCCGAAGAACAGCACCATGTACAGGGCGATGAACGCGCTGCCGAACGCGGTCCGCGTGGGGTGGTCGCGCGGGCGGTCGAGGAGGTGGTGCTCGCGGGTGTCCCCGGTCACCCAGGCCTCCAGGAAGGGCCACATGGCGAGTACGCCGGCCATGAGACCTGGCAGGACGACGGCCGGGAGGATGACGCCGAGGTTGATCGTGTAGCCGCCCCAGGTGGTGAACTCCCACGCGGGCATGGCTCGCAGGGCGCCTTCGAGGAAGCCCATGTACCAGTCCGGCTGGGACCCTTGGGAGATCTGGTCGGGGCGGTAGGGGCCGTAGGTCCAGATGGGGTTGATCTGGGCGATGCCTGCCAGCATCGCCAGTACCCCGGTGACCAGGAAGAAGAAGCCGCCGGCCTTGGCCGTGTAGTGCGGCATCAGGGGCTGGCCGATGACGTTCTTCTCGGTGCGGGCCGGGCCCCGGAACTGGGTGTGCTTGTGGTAGAAGACCAGGATCAGATGGACCGTGACCAGGGCGACGACGATTCCGGGGATCAGCAGGATGTGGATGCTGTAGAACCGGGGGATCACGTCCGTGCCCGGGAACTCACCGCCGAACAGGAACATCTGCAGATACGTTCCGACCAGCGGGATGGCGAGCGTGACGCCCTCGGCGATACGCAGGCCGGTGCCCGAGAGCAGGTCGTCGGGGAGTGAATAGCCGACGAAGCCCTCGAGGGTGACCAGGACGAGGAGGACGAAGCCGATCAGCCAGTTGGCCTCGCGCGGCTTGCGGAACGACCCGGTGAAGAAGTGCCGCATGGTGTGCAGGCACAGCGCACCGATCATGATGAGGGCCGACCAGTGGTGCAGCTGGCGGATGAACAGGCCTCCGCGGATCTCGAAGCTGATGTCGAGAGTGGAGGAATACGCCTGCGACATCTGGACGCCCTGAAGGGGCACGTGCGACCCGTGGTACACGGTCTCGCTCATGCTGGGATCGAAGAACAGGGTGAGCCACACGCCGGTGAGAAGCAGCATGATGAAGCTGTAGAGGGATATCTCACCGAACATGAAGGACCAGTGATCGGGAAACACCTTGCGGATCAAGAACCGGAAGCTGTAGATCCCGAGCCGCCCGTCCGCCCAGTCGGCGACGCGCTCTCCCCTCGACGTCGTGGTGCGCTCGCTCTGCGGCACCCTCTCGGTCGTGCTCATACTCGCGCGCTCTCCCCTCGCATGCCCTGGAACGGCTGGCACGCTATCGACGCGTGCCTCGGCCGGACAACCGCCTTCAAGCCAAACACCGGGCTCAACTCCACTGACGTTCGAGTGAGTTGCGAGCCTTCCATATGCACGGCGCGTTCGCCCGTGCCCAACAGGCGTGATCTCGCGGCCGGTTCACCGGCCTCGTCTCGCCCTCGATGATCCAACTTGCCTTTTTCCGGGTGCAGTTGATTCATCTCTGCCATACCTGAAAGCGTAATTGCCGCCTCTTCCCCTCGCGCGGGCGGGGACCGTCTTCCACGCGGTCCCGAGGTCACACACACGGTGCCGTCTGCGCTCACCGGCCGCTGCCGCTCCGGTGCGCCGACGAACTCAGGGGCCGCGGCGACCGGGTGACGCCGATGGAGGCCCCGGTGGCGGGCACGGCCGGCGCCGTGGGGCGCCGGCGCCGCGCGTCCGGGCCGTGGGTGGTACTGGGTGGTGGCGCGGACAGGGGGCCGCGCCGGCCCCGGAGCACGGCCCACAGGCGGCGGGGCGACAGCGCCGCGGTCGGCGGGATGCCGCTCTGGAGGCGTGCGAGGAGCAGCTTCGCCATGCCCGGGTCGGTGGTCGCGGCGGCGGCGAGCCGGGCCGCGTACCACCGGCCGAGCCGGGCCCGCAGCCCGGTCGCCTGCTTGTCGCCCAGACCGGCCGCGGCCGGGTTGCGCAGGCTCGCCTGCCAGGCGGGCGCCAGATGCCGGGCGAGGGCACGGCGCAGCCGGTAGCTGAGGCCGACGGCGGTGCCGTGACAGGCCAGCATGTGGTCCAGGACGAGTGCGGACTGGACCGCGAGCGTCATCCCGTGGCCGTGCGCCGGGTCGAGGGCGACGTGGGCGTCGCCGATGACGAGGAACTGGTCGGGCCAGCGGCGCAGCTTCTCGTAGTGACGCCAGCGGGTGTCGGTACGGTCGCAGGCGTAGACGGGGCCCAGGGGGGTGGCCGCCTCGATGACCTCGTGCAGCAGGGGGTGGCGCAGGGCACCCGCCGCACGCAGCAGCCCGTCGTGGTCGGTGGGCGGCGGGCCGCCGTCGGCGGCGCTGAGCGTCACCGACCACCGGCCGCCCTCGATGGGGTGCAGTACGCCCTGGCGCGGCTGGTCGGGTGAGCCCAGCAGCAGCAGGCTGCTCCAGTCGGCGACATGGCCGACGGGCGGGGCGAACACGGTGGAGGCGTAGGTGATCCCGGTACGGGCCAGCGTCTCCACGGGTGTCGGGTAGCCGAGTTCGGCCAGCCAGCGTGGTGCGCACGAGCCGCGTCCGGTGGCGTCCACGACGAAGTCGGCGGGTATCAGGCGCCGGGGACCCCAGCCGTCGGGGAGCCGGCGGTCCCGGCCTCGTGCCCAGACGCCGACGACGGTGTCCTGTCTGCCGGGCTCCAGCGAGACGACCTCGTGCTCCGCGAGAAAGGTCACCTTCGGATCGGCGCGCAGCCGGTCCCGTACGACGGCGTCGATCAGGTCGCGGCCGGCGCTCAGCGCCGCCGGGCCGGCCTCGGAACGGGCCAGCCAGCCGGCCGGGCCCAGCAGCAGCATGTCCCGGGACAGGTGGACGGGGACCGCTCCGGCGCGGGTGAGGTCCGCGACGATGCCCGGGAACAGCTGTTCCAGTCCCTCGTGCGCGGCGGGCATGAGCAGGTGCGTGTGCCGGGCCTGGGGCACGCCGCGGCGCCGGCCGGCGCCCCGGGGCGGCCGGTCGCGATCGATCACGGTGACCCGTTCCATGAAGTTGGCCAGAGCGCGCGCCGCTGCGAGCCCGGCGAAGCCGGAGCCGATCACCACGGCGTGTCCGTGCCCGCCGTCCTCGTCGACGGCACATGCCTCCAGGCTCATCTCCGGCCCCCCTCCCGTGCGTCGTGGATGCATCATGCGCGGCGGGAGCCGCACTGCGGCAGGGCATTCCCGGCCGTGCGCGGGGCACCGGAACAACGCCGCGGCCCCGCCCGGGCCGGCCGCCGTCCGGCGCGTACGGGTCCGATGTGCCTGGTGGGGCGGGCTGTTCGGGCGCCGGAGGGCCGGAGCGGGCGGCTTGCTCGTGCGGCGCCGGCCGGGGCGGCGGCTCAAGCGGATGTCGAGGCAGTCACGAAAGGGACTCCTGCGGGCATCGAGTTCACGGGGTGCCGCATAGCGGAGTGACGGGCCGGACCGGTGCAGGCGGGGGCGGGGTGGGACCGATGGGGGCTCACGCCTTGCGGTAGGCGACCCGCATGGCCATGTCCGTCAGTTCACCGCGCCACACCCGGTCGACGGGCGCGTCGGCGATGGCCTTGCAGCCCCTCTCGACGAGGGCGTCGATGTGCTTCTCGACGTCGGCGGGGACACCGGTGTCCACCAGACGGCGGCGCACCTCGTCCGCCGTGTGCCCCGGCTCCGTGATCAGGGCGTGGATGCGCTCGTCGCGCTGCATCGCCCAGCCCAGCAGCAGTGTCATCTTGTGCTGGGTGAAGTCGAGGCCGGTGGGCTTGCCGGTGTCCGCGGAGTCGCCGAAGGCGTCCAGCAGGTCGTCACGGAGCTGGAACGCCTCGCCCACCGCCTCGCCGTACTCCTCGAAGGCGGGGGCGAGGTCGCTGCGGCCCGCCGCGTTGGCGCCGACCACCAGGGGCCGGTGGATGGTGTACCGGCCGGACTTGATCTTGGCGATCAGGCGGGAGAGCCGGGGGTCGACCGAGAACGCCGCGGCCGCGTGGACGTCCATGTACTGGCCGATCATGACCTCGGAACGCAGCTTGTTCCACTCCGGCAGGGCCGGCTTCGGCGCCTCGGACATCAACTCCCCGGAGTACACGAGCGCGAGGTCGCCGACGAGGATGGCCACGCCCTCGCCGTACCGGCGTGGCTCACCCTGCCATCCGCTGCTCTCGTGCAACGCCATGTGCCTCGTGTGCACGGTCGGCAGTCCGCGTCGGTGGCTGGAATCGTCCAGGACGTCGTCGTGGACGAGGGCGGACAGGTGCAGCATCTCCAGGGCCGCGCCGACCGCCACGATGCCGGGGCTGCCGGGGTCGCCACCGGCGGCGAGGTAGCCGGTGATGCAGAAGGCGGGCCGGATGCGCTTGCCGCCCGACTCGATCAGGTCGGACAGCGCGTCGATCGGGACGACCGCCCGCTCGTCGACCCCGGCCCACACGTCGCGTTCGGCCGCGAGGAGCGAGCGCAGCCGGTCCTCCACGCGCCGGAGCAGTTCGGCGCCGGTGCGGCGGGCGAGGGCGGCGGGCTCCTGGCCGGTGCCGGTGGTCACGTCCGAAGTCACACGTATCTCCTCGGGTTTAAATGCAGGGGGACTTGAGCGGGCGCGCTGTAGATGCCTGCTGACCAGGCCGTCTTTGCCTGTTCGAGCGTGCGCCCGGCCCTCGGTGACGAGGCCTGCATGGGGCGGAACTGGAGTTCCCCTTTAGGGGCGATGGACTGTGAACGGTGAACGTTGACACCCTGAACAGTCCCGTGGAAGCCTCGCTGTGCACCCATGGTTACGTCTGGACAGCGTCGGGGGGTATGAGACGCACATGACGCGCTGTATCCACTGACCGTAAAAGGCCCGCCGTTTGCCGGGCCGCATCAGAATTCCGTGCCGATATTACCCGACCCGGGCCGCCCGGTCGTGGTCGTGGCATCTTCCAGTGATGTCGGCGCGGGATCCGACGCACCAGCTCTCCCTCTCTCCAGGGGCCATCGATTCGACTATAACCGCCTGTTCGGCATGGGCATTTCACGTGTCCCGCGTCGACGGCCGGCCGAGCCACCTCATGAAGGAGATTGAATGGCTTTTCACGCCTGCCCCGAAACCCACATCCCGGATCTCGGCGAGGTGGCCGAGTCCACCCTCTGCGCCTCGCGCGTCCGGCAGCTGGAGGGCAACCTGCGCGCGCTCCCCGGCCTCTACCAGGAGAGTCTGCACCACATCGCGCCCATCTCGAGACGTATGCACCAGACGCGCGTGTCCGGGAGCCGGAGCAGGGATCACCTGAACCTGTCGGCGCTCGACGCCCGGCACAACATCCTGGCCATTTTGGAGTCGTGGTCGGAGTTCGTCGCCGAAGAAGTCGGGGATGTCGTCCCCAACCGCTCGGTTCCGCAGTTGGCGAATTTCCTGCTGCGTCATCTGGAGTGGCTCACCGCGCAGCCTCCGGCGATCGACTTCGCCGACGAGGTGGACGATCTCCGCATGGAGCTGCTGCGCACCATCGACCCAGACTCCAGTGATGTTCATAAGTTCACCTGGGAGTGTGTCGTGGACAGCTGCACGGGGACGATCAACACCTCGCCGCAGCACATGGGGACCACGGACAGGAAAAGCATCCGATGCTCGTCGGGACACACCTGGGAAATGCACGAATGGATCACTCTGCGACCGCTCATGGAGCGGCAACGGAAGGCCGTCAGCGCATGATCAAACCGCCGCGCCACCGTCTTGTGCCCACCAACGTGGCCGCCCTCGCCGCGGGCGTGTCCGAGGCGACGATCCGCAAGTGGGTGAGCCGCGGCAAGATCACCCGGTACGGCACACCGGGCCGTTCCGAGTTCGACATAGAGGAACTCACGCAGATCGCGCTGCAACGACGGCGCTAGCGGGCGCCCCTTCGGGGTCGCTGCGATGTTGTGGTCGCCATGTAGTTCGCGCAGGTCGGCGGGGTATCTGCGGGTATGAGGGCGGCCGGGACGAGCGTCGGGAGCCGGAACCGGCTCCCGACGCTCACGGCTTATCGCCTGCCCGCCGGGGGCAGTGAGCGGGACAGCGCGCGGTCCGTCAGCGGACCCGCCGCCCCGGTGTAGGCCTCCGGTTCGAACAGGTCGGTCAGCCGGGCGTCGGCCAGGACGGCCGACGCCCGGCCGTCCTGCCGCAGGACGTCGGCCAGCGGCTCCCCGGTGCGTGCGGAGCGAGCCGACGCCTCGTTGAGCAGGTCGCGTGCCCGGGCCTTGCCGAGCAGCGGGGCGAGGACGACGGCGATCCGTTCGGAGACGATCTGCCCTCCGGTGAGTCGGGTGTTGGCGCGCATCCGCCATGGGTCCACGGCCAGCTCGGAGACGAGTTCGACCGCCTGGTGCGCCGCTCCACCGGCCAGCCTCAACAAGGCGCGCAGCGGCTCCCATTCGGCGTGCCAGGCGCCGGCGGACCGCTCGTCCTCACTCGGCAGACAGCCCAGCACCGTGGCGGCGAGCTGCGGCGCCTGCAGAGCGGCGGATCTGATGGCCGTCGCCAGCACGGGGTTGCGCTTGTGCGGCATCGCCGAGGACGCGCCCCGGCCACTGGGCGCCGGCTCGTGCACCTCGCCGACCTCGGTACGGGTCAAGGACAGGACATCGACGGCGATCTTGCCGAGGGCTCCGCACAGGAAGGCGGCGGCCGTGGCCAGATCCACCACGGGGGTGCGCAGCACGTGCCACGGTACGAGAGGGGCGGACAGCCCCAGTTCGGCCGCGAACGCCTCCGTGAGTTGCTCGACGTAGGCGGCCGGGTCTGCTTCCGGCGCGAAGGCGAGGTAGCCGGCCAAGGTGCCGGCGGCGCCGCCGAGTTGTACCGGCAGCCCGTCGGCGCTCAGCGCGTCGATTCTCTGCGCCGCGTCCAGGACCAGATGGCGCCAGCCGGCCGCCTTGAGCCCGAAGGTGGTCGGCACCGCGTGCAGGGCCAGGGTGCGGCCCGCGATCAGGGTGTCCCGGTGTTCCCGGGCGAGGCCGGCCAGTGCCTCCTCGACCTTCTCGAGATCGGCCCGGACGAGCCGCAGGGCCCGGTCGGCGACCAGGACGGCCGCGGTGTCGAGGATGTCCTGACTGGTCGAGCCGCGGTGCACGTACCGTGCCGCCTCGCTGTCCCGGCTCGCCACCAGCGCGGTGAACTCCCGCACCAGCGCCACGACCGGATTGGCGGACTCGCGCGCCTGCCGGGCCAGGGCCGCCAGGTCGAGACGGTCGGCCCGCGCCGCCTCGGTGATGACCTCGGCGGCGGTCGCGGGCACGGTGCCGAGCCGGGCCTGGGCCCGGCTCAGCGCCGCCTCCGCATCGAGCATGGCCTGCAGCCACGCCCCGTCGGACACCGCGGCCACGACGGGGGTCGCCGCCCAGACCGGTGACAGCAGACCGGGGTCGTCCGGCACCGGGGCCGGGCGGGTCCCCGCGTCGGCAGGGGGGCTGGTGTCAGTGGGCATGGCTGAGTCCTTCTCCGCTGTGAGCTTCCCGTCCGCCCGCGGCCTGCCCGTCCCCGGCGACCCCGGGCAACGCGGCCCCGGCCCCGCCCCGCTCGTCCTCGCCGCCGCAGGCGAGTGCCGCTCGGGCGATGGCGTCGGAGTCCGTGAGGGTCACCGAGTTGACGCCGGGCCGGATGCCCGCGGCCGTCACCCAGTGCACCGACTCCGTCGGCACGCCGAAGGCGAAACGGCGCGGATGCGCCTGGCCCACCGCGTCGATCAGGTGGAACGGCCGCCCGGTGACGGCCAGTCCGTCGCTCTCGTAGCTGCCGCCGGTACGCGTGCGGATGCGGTAGGGGGCACACTGCCCGGTGGCCAGCAGCCGCCGTAGCAGCGGATCGTCCGTGCGGGTCAGCGTGATGTCGGGCAGGCGTGCCTCGACCAGGGCCCCCACCCGGACCTCGGAGCCGGGCACCAGGGGCGAGCCGGCGGTGTATCCGGTCTCGTCCGCCGTCACCCACAGGTCCGGCCCGATCACCCTCAGCACGCCGGCCTCGATCAGGGCGATCATCTCGTCGACGCGTCGCGCGGGCGGCCCGATGGACAGGAAGGCGTTGAGCGGGGTGTACCAGTTGTCCAGGTCGGTGCGGTACGACTCACCGTGCAGACCACCGTGGTCGACCGCGAGGCGGATCTCGTTGCGCAGGTCCCGCAGGACGTCGAGTGCGGCCTTGACCGGGCCGCTGACGTTGCCCGACCTGGCTTCCAGAACGTCCTTGCGCAGGTAGCCGAGAAGCCAGTCGGTGAAGTCCCACGGGCTGTCGAACTCCCGGTCCCGGTAGGGGCGGGCGATCAGGTCCCAGTCCCAGCGGTACTTCTCGCCGATGCCGTACGCCGAGAGGACGGCGTCCTGCTCCCGCTCCCTGGGACCGGCCGCGAGGAAGTCGTCGTGGAGCTGCTGTGCCTTCGCGACGTGCCCGCGCGAGGTGAACAGGGTGCGGTAGTAGACGGCCTCGACCTCGATGGAGATCAGCGGCCACAGGTCCTTCCGGAAGTCGAGTCCGGAGTGCTCGTGGGTACGGCGCAGCTCCGCGATGCGGCCGGCGGTGAGCACGACCGGCTCGTGGCGGCCGTGCGCGCCCTTCTCGTTCTCGCCCCGGGCCTGGTACGGGATGCCGCGCCGGGATCCGGCGAAGATCTGCGGCTCCCGCCCGCTGGGCCGGTAGACGAGCTGTCCGGCGGACCAGGTGAAGGAGCCGCCGCGGCCGACGGTGAGTTCGGCCATGTAGTCGAAGAAGTTCAGCCCGAGCCCGCGCAGCAGCACCCTGGTGCCCGGGGACAGCACGTCCAGGTCGACGTCCGCCGGGTTGGCCGGCGGGATGTAGGCGAGGCCGGCCTTCCGGACCCGGGAGGCGAACTCCCGCTCGGGGGTGTCCGCGTGGGCCGGCAGGTGTCCTTGGCACAGGATCACGGCGTCCAGTCCGGCGAGCACGGTGCCGTCCTGAAGCACCACCCGCTGCAGGGTCTTGTCCTCGGCGTCCGGATCGTCCTCCAGGGACACCGCGAGGGAGGCGTGCGTGGTGACCGTCAGCCCGGCCGGCGCGCCCTCGACGGTCCGCTGGTACGCCCACTGCAGGTACCAGCCGTAGAAGGCGCGGGTGGGGTAGGTGTCGGGTCCCAGAGCGCGGGCTTCCTCGAGGACGTGGGACGGGTGGCCGGCGCCGAACTCACCCGCGACGAGCGCCTCGGCCCACTGGTGGAGGCTCGGTCCGGGTTCCAGTGGGCCGCGCAGGTCCACCGAGGCATCGGTGAACACCGATATCTGCCCGGCCACGGTGTTCATGAGCAGGTGACGGGACTGGTCGGTGCGCCACACCTTGCCGGAGCCGGGTGGGTAGGGGTCGACCACATGGACCTGGACAGTGCTGCCCTCGGGCTGCGAGCGGGCGTTGGCGCAGAGTCGTTCGATCACCGAGAGCCCGCGCGGGCCGCTGCCTATGACGCCCACAGTGCATTGTCTCGTTGTCATGGTTCCCTGTTTTCTGCCGATGTCGAGAAGCACAGCAAGGACCGCGGTCGTCGCGCCGGGCGGCTCACAAGGTGTCAAGCGGGCGGCGACGTCACCACTCGACCAGCGCGAATCCCGCCGCCATGCCTCCGCCGAAGCCGGCCAGGAGTATCAGGTCGCCCGGTCGGAAGGCGCCGGTGCGGGCGGCTTCGGCCATGGTGATCGGGATGGAGGCGGCTCCCGTGTTGCCGTAGTGCGTCAGCGAGAGGTGCATGGTGGCCCGGGACAGGGACAGTTCCGCGAAGACGGTGTCGAGCATGATCCCGTTGGCCTGGTGCGGGACGAAGTGGCTGATGTCGTCGGGGTCCACGCCGCTCTCGTGGAGGAACTGTTTGGTCAGCACGGGCAGCCGGTCCTCGACGAAGCCGCGCACCGCCCGGCCGTCCATCGTGAAGTACTGCAGGCCTGCGTCCAGGGCGGCCTGGTCGGTGGGCCGCCGGCTGCCGCCGGCGGGCACCTGGATCAGGCCCGACAACTCGCCGAAGGTGTGCGCGGTGATGTTTCGGATGCGCGCTCCCCCGCCGAGGCCGAGGACCATCGCACCGGCGCCGTCGCCGAACAGGACGACCGTCCTGCGGTCGGCCGGGTTCAGGATGCGCGAGTACACGTCGGCGCCGATGACCAGTGCGTGGCCACCCCGCCTGGTGAGGATCCCCTCCACCGCGGCGAGCGCGAACACCTCGCCGGAGCAGACGGCGTTGACGTCGAAGGCGGCCGCGTCGACGGCGCCGAGCAGGTGCTGCACGTAGGCGGCGGTGGGCGGTTGGGGCCGGTCGGGTGTGGAGGTCGCGACGACGATCACGGACAGCTGGCCGGCGGTGATGCCGGCCGATCGCAGGGCGGCCCGTCCGGCGGCCGCCGCCAGGTCCGACGTGGCCTGCCCGGGGTCGGCCCACCGGCGTTCCCGGATCGCCGTCTTGCGGATGACCCAGGCGTCGTCGACCCCCGCCGCCGCTCCGACTTCGTCATTGGAGACAACTCGGTCCGGCACATATGCCCCCGTGCCGAGGACCCCGACTTCGGTCATGCGCCTGTCTTCCCCTCAGGTGGTCTGTGAATGGCTGTGCCGACGGCCGCGAGGACGCGGCCGTCGCCGGCAGGAGACCGGAGCCGCACGCAGGGTCCCGGGGGCGGGTCCTGGGTCGGACCGGCCGTGGGCGCGCCTGGCGCGCGAGGAACGGCACCCGGGCCCGGGGCCGGTGCGGTGCGGTGGGGCACCGGCCAGGTGGGCGGGGTACTGGTATGGGGGGGCGACCGAAGGCACCAGCGATCGGCTGGTCCTGGTCGTGGCGCTCGACCGCGCGGGCCCGAGCGGGTCGTCGGGGGCCGGGCGGTGACCCGCGGGGCCCGAAGCGCGTGGGCTAGCGCGTCTCGTAGATGCGCTTGTGCCCGCGCAGGGCGGCCAGCCGGAAGGGACCGGTGGTCTCGACGGGGGTGAGGTGGTCGCCGCCGTCGGTCGGGAAGGAACGCTCGTGCAGTTCGCGGTAGCGCGCGTGGTCGACGGGCGTGCGCCGGTCGATCGCCTCGCGGTGCGCCTCGGTGCGCAGGTGGTCCCGGTAGCCGGGTACGACGGTGCCGGCGAAGAACTCGGCGACGCTGCCGGAGCCGTAGCTGAGGAGGCCGATGGGCCGGCCGGTGAGGTCGTCCGCCTGGTCGAGCAGCGCGGCGAGGCCGAGGTACACCGAGGCGGTGTAGCTGTTGCCGATGACGTTGTTGTAGGCCGTGGTCAGCCCCAGGTCACGGGCGACGCGGTCCTCGTCGATGTCGTGTCCGCAGGTGTTCAGCAGGTGGCGGTGGGCCTTGTAGGCCATCTTCGTGAACGGCTGGTGGTAGCAGAACGCGGCGAACTCCTCGAGCGGGCGTCCGCCCTGCTCCGTGTAGTCCTTCCAGCTGCCCTCCACCGCCAGCAGATAGGCGCCGATGGACTCCTGTCCGTCGACCAGGGCGGCGTCGCGGTAGTTCGGCCGCCAGAAGTCCATGACGTCGGCGGTGAAGACGCCCGAGGGCTCCTCGATGCGCAGCAGCGCGGGATCGGCGCCGACCAGCATGGCGACGGCGGCGGCGCCCTGTGTGGCCTCCCCCGGGCTGTCCAGCTCGTACTTGGAGACGTCGCTGGCCACCACGAGGACGCGCTGCGACGGGTCGCGCCGTACCAGGCCGATGGCGAACTGGATGGCCGCCGTCGCGCCGTAGCAGGCCTGCTTGAGTTCGACGACCCGGGTGGCCGAGGGCAGTCCGAGCAGCGAATGGACGTAGATGCCGGCCGATTTCGCCTGGTCGATCGAGGACTCCGTGGCGAAGATGACCGTCCGGATCCCGTCGCTGCCGTGCCGCTGGATGATGGGCGCGGCGGCGGCCGCGCCGATCGTCACGATGTCCTCGTCGGCGGCGGGGACGCTCATCGACTGCTGGCCGATGCCCTTGTGGTACTTGCCGACGTCGGTGCCGTTGTAGGCGGCGAGTGCCGTGTGCGGGAGGACGAACTCGGTGGTGGCGAACGACAGATCGTGGATGCCTATGGCGGGATCGTGGGCCATTTACTAAACACCGACCTTTGCTGTCTTGTTGTCGCGTTCGAGCTGGACGTGAGCACGCATCAGTTCCCCCGGGTTGGTCTGGGCCGCGAGGAGGGAGAGTTCGCCGCACAGCACGGTCGCCGCCGCGATGACGGCGAGCCGGCGCGCGTTCTCCCCGGGGGCGCGCTCGGTCCGGCAGCCGAGCCGGGTCAGGTTGGTCTCCACGAAGCCGAGGCCCTTGCCGTTGCCGACGGTGCCCACGATCAGGTTGGGCAGGGTGCAGGCGAAGTAGAGGTCGCCGTCGCGGTCCTCGGCCATGACGACGCCCTGGGAGCCCTCGACGATGTTGGCCGCGTCCTGGCCGGTGGCCAGGTAGAAGCCGAGGAGCATGTTGGCGAAGTGGGCGTTCGCCGAGCGGATGCCGCCGGCGAGCAGGGTGCCGAGCATGTTCTTGCGGATGTTCAGCTCGACGATCTTGGCGGCCGTCGTGTGCAGGACGCCGTCGACCACGTCACGCGGCACGAGCAGCTCGGTGACCACGTTCTTGCCGCGGCCGAGGATGCCGTTGATCGCGGTGGCCTTCTTGTCCGTGCAGTAGTTCCCGGAGATCGATCCGTAGGAGATGCCCGGGATGGTCTTCAGCAGGTGTCCCAGCAGCACGTCGGAGGCGAGCGTGGCCATGTTGTGGCCGGAGGCGTCGCCGGTGCTGAACTCGAACCGGATGAACAGCAGGTTGGCGTTGATCTCGTGGCGGATGCCGATCAGTTCGGCGAACCGGCTGCAGGTGCGCACCACTTCACGCAGCTCGCCCATGCTGGCGTCGATGGTCCGGGCGGCCGTCAGCGCGGTCTGCGCGTCCACCGCCTCCACGAGCACCGACCGGGTCATCCGCTCGTCGACGAGGGTGGCGACGATGCCCTGCTCGGACAGCATGGAGACCTTCGCGCCCCGGCCGACGGAGGGCCACAGCGGCGACTCGTAGGTGGCGAGCGGGACCGGGGTCTCGGTGGTGGCCACGTTCCCCGAGATGCGCAGGGGGCCCACCCACCTCATGGGAACCCCGGCGATCGCGTTCTCCGTCATCGTGTGCTTCCCGTCATCTCGTGGGGTACGTCGGTGCTGCCGGAGCGGCGGGCGAACGGCCGGGTGTCGATGCCCCGGTCGGCGCAGAAGTCGCGCAGCTCGCCGTGGATCAGCAGATCGCATTGCGTCAGGTGGGCGGGGGTGGGCGCGCCGAGCATGGTCTGGAGCGCGGCCAGTTGGTCGAGCCAGGTCGAGATCTGGGCGATGAGCGCCGTCACTCCGCCGTCGAGCAGGGTGCGCAGGAATCCACCGGAGACCCCGACGCCGGACGCGCCGAGTGCCAGTGCCCGGGCCACGTCGAGCGGGTTGCGCACGCCGCCGGAGGCGAGGACGGGGATGGGGGCGTCCTGCGCGTCCAGCAGGCAGGCGACGGTGGACTGCCCCCAGCCGTGGAGGTAGGCGTAGTCGCCGAGTTCGCGCCGCCCGTTCTCGATGCGGGCGAAGTCGGTGCCGCCCCGGCCGCCGAGGTCGGCGACGCGTACGCCGAGGCCGTCCAGCAGGCGGACGGTCTCGCGGCTCAGCCCGAACCCGACCTCCTTGACGATCACGGGGACGTCGACGCCGGCCGCGATCTTCCCGATCTGCGGGACCCAGGAGGAGAACGACCGGTCGCCCTCCGGCATCACCGTCTCCTGCACGGTGTTGACGTGGATCTGGAGGGCGTCGGCCCGGATCAGGTCGACGGCCCGCCGCGCCTTGTCGACGGAGGCCGTCGCGTTGACGTTGGCGATGACGAAACCGTCCGGGTTCTCCTCGCGCAGCACGCTGAACGTGGCGGCGCAGTCCGGATCCTTGAAGTAGGCGCTCATCGATCCGGACGCGATGGGCACGCCGGTCTCGCGGGCGGCGATGGCCAGGTCCCGGTTGATGATGCCGGTCTTCTCGCTGCCGCCGGTCATCGCGTTGATGTACAGCGGCACCTGCCAGGAGATGCCGGCGAAGGTGGTGGCCAGTGAGACGTCGGGACGGTCGAGGCCGGCCAGGGCGTGGTGGACGAACGACACCTCGTCGAACTGGTTGCGGCCGCTGTGCTGGTGCTGTTGCTCGACCGCGAGCCGGACGTGGTCGTCCTTACGTTGAGCGATCATTTTGCGTTCCCTTCCGCGGCGGGGCGGATCGGCAGGGGCGTCACCCCGGCCGAGGCCCACCGTTCGCGCAGTTGAGCGATGTCCCGCGACGCTTCGGCGTCCAGCAGCGCGATGCCGCAGTCGCCGCCGCCGGCCCCGGAGGGCTTGGCCGCGCCTCCGACGGCCTCGGCGGCCTCGCACAGCGCCGTCAGCCGGGGCGTGAAGACTCCCAGGCCGACCTCGTCATCCAGTCGAGCCAGCTCCCTTCGGGCCCGCCGGATCTGGTCCAGCAGTTCCATGCCGTCTTCTCGCTCCAGGGCGGAGATCGCCGCGCGCACGCAGTCGGTGGTGGCCCGGACGAACCGTTGGTGGGAGGCGGTCCCGCGCCAGGGCCGCCGGTGCAGGTCGGAGACCAGGGCCGTGGTGGAGGCCGGGTTTCCGGTCCAGCCGACTTCCAGCGAGAGTCCCTCGGGCGCCGGTAGCCGGCGCACCTCGAATCCGGGCCAGGGCGCGCGCAGGGCCTCTTCGACACCGCTGTCGCGGGCGAGGGCGAGCACGGCGCGCCGGTCGGGCGCCCGGTAGGCGATCCAGCCGCCCCAGGTGCTGGCGGCGAGGTCGCCGCCGGACCCCTTGGGATCGATCTCCGCGGTGGCGAGCAGGGCCAGCCGGAACCGCTCCTCGTCGGAGAGCGTGAGGCCGCAGAACGCGGCGGCGGCGGCCACGGTGGCCACCGTCACCGCGCCGCTGGAACCCAGGCCGTATTTGGTGCCGTTGTCGTGCAGACCGCTCTCGACCGACAGGGTGAAGGACGGTGCGGGAAGCCCGCGCCCGGCGGACAGCCGGGCCACGGTCTCGACGGCGGACAGCACGTGGGCGAGCCCGGCGGGCGCGTCCCGCTCGTCCTGTGCGCCGTACGGCACGAGCCGGCCGTCCCGCCACCGCAGGCGCACGCCTCGTGGGCCGAGGTCGGAGGAGACCTCGACGCCCGCTTCGGCAGGACCGGTCACGGTGACGGTGATGTGGCGGTCGACCGCGACGAGGATCGCCGGATTGCCCGGGTCGACCACCGCGTACTCCCCCGCGACGAACAGCTTGCCCGGCGCGCGCCGGACGACGGTCCGCTGACGGGTCATCGACCGTCCCCGTGCAGCAGCCGGGCGCCGGGTCCCGGCCCGGCGACGAGCACCGAGCCGTCCGTGACGGCGGCGCGCACGGCCTGGGCGACCCGGTCGGTGTCCGTGCGCCGGCAGAGCACCTTGACGTTGGGTCCGGCGTCCATGGTGGCGTAGGCCGCGATGCCGTCCCGCCGCAGCTGGAGCACGCTGTCGAGGACGGTGAGCGTGGCCGGTGACAGGTAGCGCACGGCGGGGCGGGCGGCGAGCATCGTCGCGTGCATGCCGAGTGCGTTGCGCTCCGCGATCTCGCCGACCGCCTCGATGTCCCCGGCGAGCAGCGCGGCGCGCATCTCGGTCAGGTCCTGTCCGCTGGAGACGGCCCACGGCTCGTACAGCGGGGAGGTGTCGACGGTCCGCCGCATGGCCGCGCGGCTGGACACGGCCTTGGGACCCGCGTTGACCACCGCGATGACGAGTGCGGGGTCGAGTTCGCCCGTGGGCACCGGTTCCGCGTAGGAGCTGAGGTCGGCTTCGGCCGCGGAGGCGGACTCCGGGCCCGCGTGCCAGAGCGCGAACCCACCGAAGACCGACCGGGACGCCGATCCGGAGCCGCGCCGGGCCAGCCGCGACAGGTCGGTTGCGTCGAGGTCGAGCCCGTAGGCGGCCGCGGCGGCGGCGGCGAGGGCGGCGAACCCGCTGGCCGAGGAGGCCAGGCCCGCTCCGGTGGGTACCGTGTTCTCGCTCTCCACGACGGCCCGGTGGGCGATGCCGGCCCGCTCCCGCACCAGGTCGAGGAAGTCGACGACGCGGCGCAGCGCGTCGCCCTCGGCGGGCCGTCCGCCCAGGGTCACCGCGTCGTGCTCGGCCTCGGGGGCGACCCGGACGCCGGTGGTCGTCGGGAAGATGTCCAGGGTCATCGACAGGCTGTCGACGCGGGGCAGGACGAGGTCTTCGTCCCGCTTGCCCCAGTACTTGATGAGCGCGATGTTCGGGTGCGCGACCGCGGTGGCACGTCCCGTGGTGCGCCGCTCCGGCGCGTGGACCGGGGTGGCCGGTTGTTCAGTGTGCATGCCTGGCAAGCCCTCTCAGCGGTACGACCCACGTCTGCACGGCGCCGGCTTCGTGGAGCCGCTGGGTGACTTCCCTGGCCTGCTCCGGCCGGGTCAAAGCGATGACGCAGCCGCCGAGGCCACCGCCGGTGATCTTGGCTCCGAGGCTGCCCGCCGTGAGCGCGGCTTCGACCAGGGCGTCGATGCCCTTGGTGCTGAGCCCGGCCGCCCGCAGCAGATCGTGGTAGTCCGTCATCCGGGAGCCGAGTTCCTCGGGCTTGCCGTCGGCGAGGGCGTGCCGGGCCTCCTCGGTCAGCCGCGACGCGCGGTGCACGAACCTGTCCTGCGCTCCCTCGTGCTGCTGGAATCCCTCGCGCAGCAGCTCGACCGCGTCCTTGGTGCGGCCCACGACACCGCTGTCCGCGATGATGAACAGGCCGTCGCAGCCGATGCTCAGTTCTCTGACCTCGCCCGCGCGGAACAGCAGTGGTGCCGAGGCGCCGACGGCCCGTGCGTCGACGCCGCTGGAGCGGCCGTGCGCCACGTTCTCCGCCGTCTGCACCAGGTGGAACGTCTCGCTCTCGGTGACCTCGCGGCCGTGGAGGTCGGCGAGTGCGTGGACGACCGCGCGTGCGCAGGCGGCGCTGGAGCCGAGCCCCCGGCCGTGCGGGATCGCGCCGTCGATGATCACGTCGAGGTGCGGCCCGTCGTCCACGCCGGTGGTCGCCGTGAACTCGGTGATGAGCCGGCGCAGGCTGTCGGAGGCCTGGGTCACCATCGGCCGCGACGGTGAACCGGTCATCGTGAAGGACGCGCCGCCCAGTCCGTCGGTACCACGGTAGGACCAGCCGGCGCTCGCCGTGACCGTCAGCTGCGGAACGGGAAGGGCGAGTGCCGGCGCCCCGTACACGACGGCGTGCTCACCGAGGAGGATGGCTTTGGCGTGGGCGCGACCGATGCCGACGGAACGGGCCCGGCGGATCTCTGACACCCCCTCCGCTGAGGTCGGCAGAGTCAACGCACTCAACTCCCCTTGTCGTTTCTGCGGTGAGATCGCATCGTCCAGCGATCCAGATGGACAACGGAGAAACCACCGTCGTCGTTGCGGCCGGAGGCCGAACACATCGGGCACAGACGTGGCACCGCCCCCGGAACGGGCCGGGAGCGGTGCGGGTGGGGCGGGTTCAGATACCGGACACCCGGGCGGCACCGGTGGCACCGGTGGTGCCGGTGGCTCCCCGGACCGCCGTGCCGTCGGCGGTGTCGGCCGCGTCGGCGGCCTCGACGAGGGCGTCGCGTTTCTCGGCGCTCACCTTCTCCAGCAGCAGCAGGACGAGCAGCGCCGCGGCGACGAGGACGCCGGCGCCGATGCGGAGCGCCAGGGCGTATCCGTCGGCCTGCGCGACGGCTGGGGCGGTTCCGTCCTGGACGTGGTGGTTGACGTAGCGCAGGGCGAAGGGCACCAGGGTGGCCAGGCCGAGCGCAGCGCCGACCTGCTGCATGGCGGTCTGCACGCCGGAGGCCAGACCCGAGTCCTGACCGGTGACCTGGTGCAGCGCGCCGTTGATCAGGGCGGGGAAGCCCAGGGCGTTGAAGAACCCGAACAGGATCAGTCCGGGCATGACCCCGCTGACGTAGGAGGCGTCGGGGGCGAGGCCGCCGGCGACGACGAACAGCGCCACGCCGCTGCCGAGGAAGGCGAGGGTGATGACCGCCTTGACGCCGACGCGGGGCATCAGCGCGGTGGACACGCCCACGCCGACGCCCATGGCGACGGTGAGCGGGATGTAGGACAGCCCTGTCTTCAGCGGGGAGTAGCCCAGTTCCTGCTGGATGTACAGGCTCAGCAGGAAGGCGTAGGTGTGGAAGCCCGCGAGTGAGGCCACACTCACCAGGTTGGACGTCACCCGGGTGCGGTTGGTGAAGAATCGCATGGGGATCATGGGGTCCGGCGTACGGGACTCCCAGAGGACCATGACGATCAGCAGGGCGATGCCGCCGAGCAGCGGCAGCAGCACCCGCACGGATCCCCACGGGTGTTCGGCGGCCTGCAGCAGGCCGTACACCACCGCGACCAGGCCACCGGTGGCGCTCAGCGCCCCCACCACGTCGATCCGGCGGCCCGCCCGGGCCATCCGGCTCTCCGTCATCACCCGGGGCACCGTGATCAGCGCGAACAGTGCGATGGGAACGTTGATGAAGAAGATCCATCGCCAGTTCACCAGGTCGGTGACGGCTCCGCCGACCACCGAGCCGACGGCACCGCCGAGCGCCGACAGGCCGCCCCAGATGCCGAGCGCCTTCGTCCGCTCCGCGCGGTCGGGGAACAGCACGGGGATCAGGCCGAGCGCCGCCGGGCCGGCCAGCGCTTCGCCCAGGCCCTGGACGAAACGGCTGGAGACCAGCGCCCAGGACGCGGTCGCGGAACCACAGGCGACCGACGCCAGGCCGAAGATCAGCACGCCGGTCATGAACAGCCGCCGTCGGCCGTACATGTCGGCGATCCGCCCGCCCAGCAGCAGGAAGCCACCGGCCGTCAGCACGTAGGCGTTGACCACCCACGCCAGGCCCTCGTAGGAGAAGTGCAGTGAGTCCTGAACGTCGGGGAGCGCGATGTTCACCACGGTGACGTCCATGACGAGCATGAACTGCATGGCCGTCAGGACGGCCAGCGCCACCCA
Organism: Streptomyces sp. NPDC048514; assembly: GCF_043199955.1. NCBI lineage: Bacteria > Bacillati > Actinomycetota > Actinomycetes > Kitasatosporales > Streptomycetaceae > Streptomyces > Streptomyces sp. NPDC048514. The sequence goes on from NZ_JBICWT010000003.1 coordinate 319,403, forward strand.
GCGCCGCCGGTCGGTGCCGGCCGGGCCCTCGGCCCCGCCTCGTGTTTCCTTGCCCACGGTACTCATGGTCTTGGTAGTTCCTCCGAGTGATCAACGGCCGAAGCAAGCCGTCCGGCGTTCCGACCGCGACGCCGGTCCGCGGGTTGCTTCCGTCTCGGTAGTACGACGACGAAGCGCCGCGGAATGTGACATGCGCGCCGGTCGCCTGTCGGCCGGGGCCCTGACCAGGAGGATCACCGGGCGGAGTCGGCTTCGCCCGTCCGGCGGGACGAACGCCGGCGAACCGGTGCTAGCCGACCAGGTAGCGCTGGATGGTGGGCGCGACGAGCTGGACGACCTCGTCCACCGACGCCGACGCGAGCGGCTCCATCCGCAGGACGTAGCGCAGGATCCCCACGCCCCAGACCTGCGCCTGTGCCGCGTTGATGTTCACCGGCGGCACGCCGAGGACCTTCGCCACCTGGTCGATGTCCATCGGCGCCGTGTCGAGGGAGTCACCCAGCTGCCGGAAGAGCTGCGAGGACATGAACTCGCGCATCTTGGCCGCGCCCTCCTCGCTGGAGGCCGCGGCGCGCAGCGCACCGAGGAGCTGCGGCCGCACAGCGGGGTCCTCCCACTTGGTGAGAGCCGCCCGCAGGAGGCCCTCGGCCATCTGCTCGCGCTGCCCGTTGAGCGACGCCGCCCCGGCCTCCGCGAGGGCGTTCCCCAGCTGGGTCAGGGCGGCCGAGCCCTCCTGGAGTTCAGTGGCGTCCGACATGTTTCCTCCAAAATCGAAAGGCGCTGGTTCTGTGAATGGAAAAACCTGACCTGGAAGGTCAGTCATGTCCGGGCGTCGGCACCAAAGTGGCTCACTCCGCTTGCCGTTCGCTCGACGTCCGCTCGAGATGACGATCTTCCACGGCTATCGCGGCTGCGGAACCATGAGCAGGCGCCGGGGATGGAGCGTCGTCTCCGGAGCGGTGCGGATGTGGCTGCCCGCCTCGGTGCCCAGCTTCCATTCCTGCGTCACCACGTCGAGGATGACTTCGAGTTCCTGCCAGGCGAACGGCTCTCCGATGCACCCCTTCGACCCGATTCCGAAGGGGATGTAGGAGGCGTCCGCCTTGCCGGGATGCGTGGTCAGCCACCGGTCGGGATCGAAGCGGTGCGGATCCGGATAACGCTCGGGGTCCCGGTGCAGCAGGTAGGAACTGAAGACCACGTTCGTGCCGGCCGGCAGCGAGTGGTCGCCGAGCGCGACATCCGAGAGGGTCTTGCGGCAGGAGATCCACACCGGCGGGTACAGGCGCAGGATCTCCATGAGGAACCGGAGCGTGTAGCCGGGACCGGCACCGTCGTGGACGGCGCTGCCGTTGCGCCTGTGCGTCAGGTCCTTGAGGAGCTTCTCCTCGACCAGGGGCTCCTCGGACAGCACGTACAGCGCCCAGGACATGACGGATGCCGTGGTGACCGTGGCCGCGGTCAGCATCATGACCGCCTCCTCGCACACCTGGTCCGCCGTCAGGACCCGGTTGCCCTGCGCGTCCGAGTCCGTCAGGAGCGTCGAGAGGTAACCGGCGGTGGATTCCGGCGAGTCGAGCAGCTCGGCGATGCACTCGGCGAGCAGTTCCCGGAAGTCCTTGCGCGCCCGGGCCAGCCGCCCGGACGCGCCGGGACGCGCCGCTCGGGCCGCCGCGCTCCCGTAGAGCGGCTTCCGGATCATCTCCCAGGCCAGCACCGACAACCGCTCGCCGAGAGCCTTCGTCGTCTCGGCGGGCAGCCCGGTGATGAGTGTGCCGACGGCGATCGCGCAGGAGATCCGGCACATCTCGGCCTGCACGTCCACCGGCTCCCCGGCGCGCCAGGAGGCCATGACGTCACGCACGATGTCACGCATGGCCGGCACGTATTCGTCGACCTTCGTCGACCGCAGGTAGGGATTGGCCAGGCGCCGGTAGTGCCGGTGCATGGTCTCGTCCTCCGAGAGCATGCCCACCCTGCTGAGGTTGCGGGCCTTCCGGAAGAGTTCGCCCTTGCCGTAGTTCTTGCTCTCGGTCACGAGTATCTTGCGGACCAGGATCGGGTCCTTGACGAATACGGCGTCGACACCGTCCACGGTCAGGTTGCGAACCGGGTGTCCTCTCAGGAGGCGTTCCATTCGGCTGAACCGGAACGCCGGAGCGCCTTGTTCGTGGAGAGAGTTCGAGTTCGAGGTTGCCGGGTTCGGCTGACTCTTCATTGCGCTCACCTCTCGTACGCGCACAGGAGGGCATGCAGGAAAACGGGCAGGCGGGCACGCTGCGGTCGGTGAGATTCAGCAAGTGGGCGCCGTGTCCAGGCTCAACTCACCTGCCGGGGAGGGTTCACACCCGCTCCCCGTAGACCTCCAGCCACAGCTTCCGCATCATCGGAGAAAGCTGGTAGTACGGCCCGATGTTCAGATACGACCCGTCGGCGTCCCATTTGACGGCCGAGATGACGATGGGGTCACCGGCGTACGAGCGCGGGGAGTTCGCCACGAACTTCTCGACGTCGGGCTCGATGGCGGCGGGAAGTATGGACGGGTCCCAGTTGCGGACCGGCGGAGGGGCGAAGCAGATCCGCTCGATCTCCGCGGAGTCCCAGCCGAGGGTCACGTAGACCCTGAAGGACTTCCCCGCGAACGCCAGCATGCGCTCACCGGGTTCGGGCAGGCCGAGTTCGCGGTGCAGCGAGAGGATGTTCTCCGCCTCGGTGCACTCGGCGGGGAGCTGGGCGAAGTAAAGGTTGACCGTCTTGCGCCTGTAGTCGATCCCGATCATCGCCACGTCGTTCAGGTGGTGGCGTGCGAAGAGGTCCGCGTTCTCGGCGACGGAGGCCGGCATGGAGGGGATGGCGGCGAGTTTCGCCACTGCCTGCAGGTCGTGCGGGAAGTGTGCGTAGATCTTGCCGAAGCCGCTGACGACCTCGCAGTCGATCAGGTGCTCGCTGACCGGCACTCGCGCCTGGATGTCCGAGAGCAGGGTGCCGACGGGGTGGTCCGTCTCCTCGACGAAGCCGTTCGACCGGGCGACCGCGTACGGATCGGCGACCCCCGAGGGCACGGTGATCGTGTAGTCGAGCTCCTTCGACTGTCCCTTGCCGCTCGATACGCTGAACACGATGCCGGCCTCGGCGAGCGTGTCCCCGTACGCGGTGAGGATCGGCCACACGTTCTCGCGTGAGCAGGGCGCCCCCACCAGCTGAGACGCTTCCTCTATGGCCGAGTACACATCTTCGGCCACAGTGACTTCGGGCATCGGACCTCCCACTGCATGAGCGTTCGGGGAATTCGGGGAATTTGGGGAATTCGGGGAAAAAGAAGAGGATCCCGCGGTGAGCGGGATCCTCAGGGGGACTGTGTGAACCACTTCTGCCGTTACACGTTTTCCTTGTCGCGCACGGAGATGTAGGCGGTGTTGAGCCGGCTGACGGAGCGCCAGCGGTAGTACGACTGGAGCTTGTAGTACTCCTCGCCGCTCGACGTCACCGCCGCGTAGACCATCTTGGGGTCCTCGACGCCGTACGGCACGCTCTTCACGAAGTGCTCGACCTTGGTTCCGAGCCGGGCGAAGAAGGCCATCGGGTCCTGGGTCTTGACACCGTAGGAGATACGCTCGATCTGCGGGGAGTCCCAGTTCAGGGTGGTGTAGAGCCCGAAGGACTTCTGGCAGAAGTTGAACATCTGCTCGCTCGGGTTCGGCAGACCGATGTCCCGGTGCATCGCCAGGACGGTCTCCTTCTCGAAGCATTCGGCGGGGGCCGCGAAGTAGACGTTCATCGTCCGGCTGCGGTAGTCGATTCCGATCACGTCGACCTTCTCGGCCAGGCCGTAGCGGGTGAAGAAGTCCACGTTCCCCGCGAGGCTGGCCGGCATCGACGGCAGTTCGCCAAGCCGGGCCAGGGTCTCGTGCTCGCCGCCCGGGAAGTACACCCAGATCTTCTTGAAGCCCGCGATGACCCCGAAGTCGACCCCGTAGCTGTCGATGGGGCACAGCCCCTGGATGTCCGAGAGCAGACTGCCGACGGGGTGGTCCGTCTTCTCGATCAGGCCCTTCGACAGGGCGACGGCATACGGGTCGAGGTCCTTGGGGAGGGTGAAGCGGGCGTCGAACTCGCCCTCGTGACGCGCGTTGGTGGCCACCCTGAACGCGATCACGGCCTGCGGGAGCGCGTCCTCGAACGCGCTCAGGACGGGCCAGACCTTGTCCCGTGAGGCGGTCACGTCCAGCAGGCCGGCCGACTTTTCGATGGCTGCGTAGACACTCGCCACATCGACTGCTTCCGACATCATCACTCCAAGAAGTCAAGCTCGGTGCGTGTTTGAATTGCTGCACGCCGGGCTCGTGAGACGTGCGGCGCGGGGCAAGGGGATTTCCGGGCAGCGCACGCGTCGCTTCGACCCCTGGTCGGGGATGCGCGTCGGGGCTACGACTCGGAGATACCCGAGTCACCGGCCGGGTGCTGGACACAGGCCCAGGTGAACGCCGAAATCGTCGGCGGCCTCTGAGGTCGATCTGCCCGGCCGGATCGGAATTCTTCGATCTCGAACGGCTTTTGGGCAGGGGAGGCGTGCACAAATAGTGACACGGACGGGACCTCGAAGGCAAGACCTTTGAGCCGGTGAATTCAGGAGGCCTTGAGCAGTGGCGTGCCGAGTGAACTCAGCACATTGCGGTGGATGTCCAGGGCCGCCGTGGACTTGTTGAGGGTGATGTAGTGCAGCCCGGGCGCGCCCTCGGCGAGGAGGCGTCGGGCCATGCCGGTGGCGTACTCGACGCCGATGCGGTGGCCTTCACCGGGGGTGTTCCGGGCAGTGTGGAGCCGGCTCGCGAGGTCCTCGGGGAAGGCCGCGTCGGAGAGTTCGGCGAAGCGGGCGATCTGCCGGTGATCGGTGGCCGGCATGATCTCCGGGATGATCGGGACGTCACAGCCGGCGGCGGCGACCCGGTCGCGCAGCCGGAGGTAGTCCTCCACGTGGAAGAACATCTGTGTGATCGCGTAGTCGGCGCCCGCCCGGCACTTGGCGACGAAGTGCCGGATGTCGCTGTCCCAGTCCGACGAACGCGGGTGCATCTCGGGGAACGCCGCCACCCCGATCCTGAAGTCGCCCAGCGAGCGGACCAGTTCGACCAGTTCGTAGGCGTACCGGAAGCCGCGTGGGTGTGCCGTCCAGCTGCCCCTCGGGTCGCCCGGTGGGTCACCGCGCAGCACCAGGACGTCACGGATGCCCGCGTCCGCGTACTGGCCGATGATGTGACGCAGTTCGGCCACCGAGTGGCCGACCGCGGTGAGGTGGGCGACGGGGCGAAGGGTCGTCTCGGTCGCGATGCGCCGGGTGACCGCCACGGTCCGGTCCCGTGAGGATCCGCCGGCGCCGTAGGTGACGGACACGAAGTCCGGTCCGAGCGGCTCGATCCGGCGGATCGCCGCCCAGAGCGTCTGCTCTCCCCCGGCCGTCTTCGGCGGGAAGAACTCGAAGGAGAAGGTCGTCACGCGCGGCCTCCCGTGTTGGAGTGGTCCGCCTCCGGAAGGGTGCACCGCGAAGGCTTCGGTGGGGTGCCCGGGCCGCGGCCGGCACCCCTCGGACCGGGCGGGCCGGTCCGCTGGGCTCCGGGCGGCCCGGCGACGGGGCTCACGAGCCGCCTGTCAGCCGGGGCTCGACGGCGCGGGCCGCGTCGTCGCCGTAGGTCTGGCCGACGCGGTCGATCAGGTCGGCGGCCAGGAGCTTGTACTCCTGGGTACCGACCGACTCCAGCACGGTGGTGGCCAGGGCGCAGCCGAGCCGGGCGGCCTGCTCCGGCGGCAGTTCCCAGGCGAGACCGGCGAGGAAGCCGGCACGGAAGGCGTCGCCCGCACCCGTCGGGTCGGCGATCTTCTCCGTGGGCACGGCCGGGACATGCAGCCGGGGCGTGCCGGAGCGGGCCAGCGCCACGCCCTCCGCGCCGAGTGTGGTGATCCAGGTACCGACCCGGCCGAGGAGGTCCTCCTCGCTCCAGCCGGTGCGTTCGAGGAGCAGGGCGGCCTCGTACTCGTTGGTGAACAGCCACTTCGCCCCGTCGACGAGTCGGCGGGCCTGTTCGCGGTCGAGGCGGGCCAGCTGCTGGGAGGGGTCGGCGGCGACGGGGACGCCGAGCCGGTGGGCGGTGGCGGTGTGCCGCAGCATGGCGGCCGGGTCGTCGGCGCCGACCAGGACGAGGGCGAGGCCGCCGGTGCGCTCGGCCGTCTCGGCCAGGTCGATGCGGGGGGCCTCGGCCATGGCGCCGGCGTAGAAGGTGGCGATCTGGTTCTGGTCCTCGTCGGTGGTGCACACGAACCGCGCGGTGTGCAGGGTCTCGCTCACCCGGACCGCCGATGTGTCGACGCCGTTGGCCCGTAGCCAGGCGTCGTACTCGGCGAAGTCCAGCCCCGCGGCGCCGACCAGGACCGGGTCGAGGCCGAGCAGGCCGAGCCCGAAGGTGATGTTGGCGGCGACGCCGCCCCGGTGCACCTCCAGCCGGTCGGCGAGGAAGGACAGCGAGACCCGCTCCAGCTGGTCTTTGATCAGCTGCTCGGCGAAGCGTCCGGGAAACACCATCAGATGGTCGGTCGCGATCGATCCGGTCACGGCGATACGCACAGCACGTGCTCCTTGAAGCTCGGGGCGGGACGATCCGGGCCGGTGTCGGCGGAGAGGACGACTGGGCTCTGCGGGAAATCAGCGGGGAGCGGTGGGACGGGGGGTGCCTCCGCTCCCCGCTGGCTGTGGAGCCGGGAGCGTCCCGGCAGCGGTGCGGTGCGGCGTCAGACCGCCGCGACCGCCTTGCGCAGGGCGTCCGCGCGGTCGGTGCGCTCCCAGGTGAAGTCGGGCAGCTCACGGCCGAAGTGGCCGTAGGCGGCGGTCTGGGAGTAGATCGGGCGCAGCAGGTCGAGGTCGCGGATGATCGCGGCCGGACGCAGGTCGAAGATCTCGGTGATGGCTTCCTCGATCTTCTCGACGGCGACCGTGTTGGTGCCGAACGTCTCGACGAACAGACCCACCGGCTCGGCCTTGCCGATCGCGTACGCCACCTGCACCTCGCAGCGCTCGGCGAGGCCGGCCGCCACGACGTTCTTGGCGACCCAGCGCATGGCGTAGGCCGCCGAACGGTCCACCTTGGACGGGTCCTTGCCGGAGAAGGCGCCGCCGCCGTGCCGGGCCATGCCGCCGTATGTGTCGATGATGATCTTGCGGCCGGTCAGGCCGGCGTCACCCATCGGACCGCCGATCTCGAAGCGGCCGGTCGGGTTGACCAGCAGCCGGTAGTCCTCGGTCTCCAGCTTCATGCCGTCGTCCGCGAGCTGCCTCAGCACGGGCTCCACGACATGCTGGCGGACGTCCGGAGTGAGCAGCCCGTCCAGGTCGATGTCGCTGACGTGCTGCGAGGAGACGACGACGGTGTCCAGACGGACCGGGCGGTTGCCCAGGTACTCGATGGTGACCTGGGTCTTCCCGTCGGGACGCAGGTAGGGCAGGGTGCCGTCCTTGCGGACCTCGGTCAGCCGGCGCGAGAGGCGGTGGGCCAGCTCGATCGGCAGCGGCATCAGGGTGGGCGTCTCGCTGGTCGCGTACCCGAACATCAGGCCCTGGTCGCCCGCGCCCTGCCGGTCCAGCTCGTCGGCGCCGTCCTCGACCCGGGACTCGTAGGCGGTGTCCACGCCCTGTGCGATGTCCGGGGACTGCGCGCCGATGGACACGGAGACGCCGCAGGAGGCGCCGTCGAAGCCCTTGGCGGAGGAGTCGTAGCCGATGTCCAGGATCTTCTCCCGGACCAGGGTGGCGATGTCGGCGTAGGCGGCGGTGGTGACCTCACCCGCGATGTGCACCTGACCGGTGGTGATCAGGGTTTCCACGGCGACGCGCGAAGTGGGGTCCTGCCGCAGCAGCGCGTCGAGGATCGTGTCGCTGATCTGGTCGGCGATCTTGTCGGGGTGACCCTCGGTCACGGATTCCGAGGTGAACAGGCGGCGGGACATGGCACTCCAAGGCATGAGTCGGTGGTCACGGGTCAACGCATGAATACGCAGGAGCGAGCGATCTGGCGTCGGCTCAGCTGTCGGCGCCCTTCGCCGACAGCAGTTCGGCGACGTTGGCCACGTTGCCGGCGGTGGCCAGCTCCTCTCCGGTCACGTCGATGCCGTACTGCTTCGTCAGGATGACCGCCAGCTCGATCAGGACCAGGGAATCCAGGTCGAGGTTCTCGAAGTCGGTGTCGGCGGTCGTGTCGGCGGGGACCTCGAATTGCGTCTTGAGAACGTCGAGTATGGGCTCGGGCTGTATGCCGGTCCGGTTGTTCATGGGAGTTCCTTTTCGGGGAGCGGCGGTGCTGTCAGACGAGGGTGAGCTGCGGCCAGGTGAGGGCGGCGGAGCCCCAGGTGAGACCGGCGCCGAAGGCGGTCAGCAGCAGCCGGTCGTGGGGCCGGAAGCGGTCGCGGGCGGCGGCGTCGGCGAGAGCCAGCGGGATGGAGGCGGCCGAGGTGTTGCCGGCCGACTCGATGTGGGAGACCACGCGCTCCTTGTCCACGCCCAGTTGCCGTGCCAGCGAGTGCAGGATGCGCAGATTCGCCTGGTGGCCGACCACGTGGTCGATCTGATCGACGTTCCAGCCCACCTTGCCGAGCACGACCGTCGAGGACGCCGCCATCCGGCGCACGGCCTGGAGGAAGATCTCCTTGCCGTTCATGTGCACATACCGGTCGTCGGGACTCGGCTCCCGGCCGGAGGCCCGCTGCCGGGCTCCGCCGGCCGGGATGGTGGCCAGGTCCACGCCGGTGCCGTCGGAGCCCAGGTCGACGCCGAGTACGGCGCCGGGCTCGTCGCGGTTCCCGGCGCGCAGGACGACCGCACCGGCACCGTCGCCGAAGATGACCGCCGTGGTGCGGTCGGCCGGGTTCAGTACGTTCGAGAAGACCTCCGCACCGATGACGAGCACGCCTTCGGCGTGCCCCGCGGCGAGCGCGGCGGTCGCGGCGGCCAGCGCGTACACGAATCCCGAGCACCCGGCCTGCACGTCGAGGGCGGCGACCCGGCCCAGACCCAGCCGGGCGGCGACGCTCGGCGCGGTGCCGGGCAGCGGATGGTCCGGTGTGGTGGTGGCCACGATCACCATGTCGACGGCGTCCCATCCGCGGGATCCGGCCGACTTCAGGGCCCGGTGACCCGCCTCGACGGCGAGGTCGCCGGTGGCCACGCCGGGGTCGACGACGTGCCGCTGCCGGATGCCGGTCCGTTTGCGGATCCACTCGTCGCTGGTGTCGAGGCGGTCTGACAGTTCGTCGTTGGTTACCGTGCGGGGCGGCAGGTAGCCGCCCAGCCCGGTCAGTACGGCCGCATGGGTACTCATCGGTTCCCCCCTTCAAGCAGGTTGACGCTGGGTGAGGTCTCCGGCAGCAGGTGCGCGACGCTGGCCCGCGCCTGGACGCCGTGCAGGCTGCCGATGACCTCCGCCGACCGCCATACGCCGGCCGGCGACGGCAGGAGCATGGTCTGCCGGAGCGAGGCGGTCACCTCGTCCGTCGGCCGGGTGGGGGTGGGTCCGGCCGTGACGCGGGTACGCCGCATCCACAGGTTGTTGCTGCCGGCGCGGTCGATGCCGTCCAGCGCGTACAGGAGGACCTGCCCGAGCTGGAGCACGGCGACGAACGCGTCGATCATGGTGGCCGGGGTGCCCTCGGGGACGGCTCGCGCCTGATCCGAAGTCAGCTCGGCCCGGGCGGACGCCTGGACGTCGTCCGCGCTGTTCACCCTGACGTCGACCGCGGTGAGCAGCTGGTGCCGGGCGCCGTGCGGAAGACCGAACGGCGCGTCGTTCCAGGGCCCGGGCAGGTCCCCGGCCAGGTGGTGGACCTGGCCGGGGCCGGCAGGGGCGCGGCCCGCGCTGTGCCGGGCGTGCACCCTGGCCGACAGTGACCCGATGCGGCAGTCCAGCGTGGTCGACCACTCCTGCCCGCTGCGGTCGGCGGCCACGAGCCGCCCACTGACGGGGAACTTCCCGAGGTCGTCCTCGTCCGGACTGGAGCCGGCCCGCATGTCGACGGACTGTACGACGAACCACGCGCCGGGCGTGAGCCCGGCCGTGTGGGCCGCGTACAGGCCGGTGAGCCGGGCGGCGAAGAGCATCGCGTCGATGGTGCTCAGGTGGGGCTTCGGCCGCTGCTCGCCCTTGATCGACCAGAGGCCGGGAATGGCGAGGTGGGCCGTCGCTTCGATCGCTCCGGCTCCTTCGTCTCCGGGCGTCACCGTGACATCGCTCAGAGAGTGCTCGACCCGCTTGAATCCCTCACCGAGGAACCGTGTCTCACGCGGGCCGAGGAAGTCGTCGATGGAGGCGAATTTCAGAGTTGGCACAGGCGCTCCATGTCTCACCGAAGAAGCGCCGTCCGGACCCGCGGGCGAAGGTGCTCAGCGCCCGCTACGGGTCATTCGGCGAATGCTTCTGCGATGGCGTAACTGTCTTCGTACATGTGGTATCGGGTGATGTGACCGTTCTCGACGGTCACGTGCAGGGCGTAGGTGTTGGTGAACTTCTTTCCGGTGGAAAGGACACCGAAGACGGCCTCCGCCGTCACCACCGCGTGCTCGCCGTCGATGAGGCGGGCGTTGAGGGCGAAGCTCTCCGGCCCGGTCAGCACCTTGGGGAAGATCTGGAAGAACTCGGAGATCTCCGGCTTGGTGGTGCGGGCGCCCGTCCACGGCACGTCGGGGCTTCCCAGGACGCGGAAGTCCACCCTTTCGGCGAACAGGTCCAGCAGGCCCGGCAGATCACCGGCCCCGAACTTCTCGAAGAACGAGTCCAGGACCGCCTGGGTGGACTGCTGCTCTGTCGTCATGTCACTTCTCTCCGCTCGTTGTTACTGGTTTGCCAGGGCCGCGCGTCCGGCGAGGTATATCGCCGTCTGCTCGGTGACACGCCGCCCGAGGTGCTCCGCCGTGGCGATGTCCGCCTTGTGGATCTCGTCGGCGGGCAGGTCGCCGGGCAGGGTGCCGGCCGCTCCGTTGAAGTAGCCGAGCCGGTTCAGGTCGTTCTCGCTCTCGTGGCTGAGGTGCCAGCCGGGGAGCAGGCCGAGGCTGACCCAGATCATCCCGTGCTGGTGGCCGAGAGTCGCGAAGTAGCCGAGGGTGGAGTCCTTGTCCCCGGCCTTGCAGGCGCCGATGGTGAAGCCCGACCCGAGCTTGTCCTTCCAGGCCTGCCGGACCCAGCGCTTGTTGGTCGATGCGGCGAACATGTGGAACTGTCCCGACGCCGATCCCATGTAGGTGGGCGAACCGAAGACTATCGCGTCGGCCGCGTCGAGTGTCTCCCACTTGGCGTCGTCCATGGCCTCGACGGTCACCATGTTCACCTTGGCGCCCGCGGCTTCGGCACCGGCTCGGACCGCCTGTGCCAGGACGTCGGTGTGACCTCTGCCGGAGTGATAGGCAATGGCCAGTGTGGGCGGATTCTCCATCGGTTGTTCTCCTAGAAAGTGGGCGGCTCACGTCCGGGCGGGAACCCGCTCGGTCTCCATGCGGAAGTCCTGCCGGCCGTACTCCCGCCGGGCCAGCTCGATGGCCTCGGCGGTGGTCATGACCGGCTTCAGGCCGAAGATGCCCGCGATGGTCTCGAGGCGCTCGCCCATGCTTCCGCCGACCACGTGGTACGGGATCTCCAGTTCGTCCAGCGTGGCCAGCAGCATCGTGTCGATGGTCGCGCGGAACTCGTTGTTCATGGGCCGGTGCCCGTCCGCGTCGATCGGCAGTTCGTGCCGCAGGTGGACGTAAGCGTCGTACGTGTTCTTGACGTGGCTCTTGAAGGCCTGCCCGTACTGCTCGACGACCTGGGCGAAGAAGGCCATCTCCGCGGGGGCCTCGGCCGCCCGGCCGCCCTCGTTGTCCGCGGTGGCGTTCGGGTTCATGGTGCCGAACCTGACCCGGCCCACCCCGTACAGCCATTCCTGCAGGGAGGAGCCGTCCGAGATGAAGTCGTCGCCGAGCAGCGCCTCCTGGACGGCCCGGCCGGTGTGCCGGCGGAGCGTGAGCTGGAGGAACTGCGCCGGCGTGACGTCCGCCAGCTTCAGGCCCGGGAAGGTCTCCGGCATGATCTCCCGGATCGTCCGGGCAAGGCTGCGCGGAACGCCGGTGTAGTGCGACAAGGCCATCACCGTCGAGGTCTTGCCCGAGGAGTATGTGCCAGACACAGCTATCTTCACGAGTGCTCCAGGTGGTGATGGTCCCCGGCGGGGCGCCCGGGTGCCGGTCCGGGCGCGCCGCGGTGTCGGAGAGGATCCGGACTCAGCCGGTCACGCGACCTTCGTCGCGGACAGGATGGCCTGGACCGGGATGACGTCCGGCGGGATCTCGGAGGCGTCCTTGGTGATCGCCTTCGTCACCTTGAAGCCGCACTCCTCCAGCCAGCTCTGATAGGTCGACAGCTTCTGCGGTCCGCCCTGGCCCATGGCGCAGCCGATGAAGAAGGCCGGGAAGAAGTCGACGTTGTAGTTGTCGGTGTCCGTGATGTCCTCCGGGTACACCGGCACCATGATGTTGACCTGGCCGCCGACCTCGAGGGAGGCGTTGACGCCCTTGAGGATCCGGACCACGTCGTCCTTGTCGAACATGTCCAGGAAGTGCTTGATCAGGACGATGTCGAAGCCCTTGGGGATCCCGTCGAAGACGTCGCCGCCGATGAAGGAGCAGTGTTCGGCGACCCCGTGGGCCTTGAAGTTCTCCAGGGCCTCGTTCTCCTTCTCCGGCAGGTCGAAGGTGGTGACCCGCAGCCCGGGAGAGGCCTTGTGCTGGTAGGTGTGGATCGCGCCGAGGCCGGTGTTGCCGGCGAGGTCGAGCACCTGGGCGCCGGCGGGGATGTCGACGTTGCCGAAGAACCAGGGGTCGATGTGGGCGGTGACCGTGTTCATCAGGTTCGCCCAGGCGTCGCGCAGGTCCTTGTGCTCGGCCACGGCGCCGTACAGGGTGCCTTCGTTCACCCCGTACAGCTCCTTGAGGCCGACGAGGCCGCCGGTCCGGGTGCTCTCGGTGAGGTAGAACAGCTGCCGCAGCGCCACCACCTTGATCATGTTCATGTAGGCGAGGGCGCGCTTCAGGTCCTTCTCGGCGACATCGGCGAGGGCGCCGAGGGTGTAGCCGCCGGACGCCTCGTCCTGTGCGACGAAGTCCTCCTTGACCAGCAGCAGGAGGAGCTGCTCGACGGCGTCCGCCTTGGCGCCGACCGCCTCGCCCAGTTCGGCCGCGGTGACGCCCGGCGTCTCGCGGATCTTGTCGACGAGGCCGAGTTCGAAGCTGGACAGCAAGGTCATGAACCGCGAGGGGCCCACCATGTACTCACGGAATCGGGCGAGCGTGGCTTCCGATGTCATTGGACTCGTCTCTTTCGCGTAGGTAGTTTCCACCGTCGTGCCGGCCTGCCGGTCACGGGTCACGCCCGGTCTCCGAGCTGGTCCTTGAGCCGCTCCACCAGGGCGAGGCGCTGCACCTTGAGGGTGCCGGTGCGGGGCAGCTCCGCCTGCGGGATGTGGACCGGGTCGGCCAGCTGGGGGAAGTCGGCGGCGGCCGAGCGCCAGCGGCCCGGGTCCAGCGGCCGGTCGTCGTGGGTGCAGATCACCGGAACGGCCGCGGAGCCGGCACCGGGGACGATGACCAGCTCGCTCAGCTCCGGCAGCCGGCTCAGGACCCGGTCCTCGATCTCCAGGGAGCTGCGGACCCCGGGGATCATGTCGATCTCACGGTCGAGCATGTGCAGGCACCCGAACCTGGTGAAGTATCCGACGTCGCCGGTCCCCCACCAGTCGCCGTCCCGGTTGTCGTCGTAGCGCTCCTGCTCGGCGAAGTACGTCTTGGCCAGGCCGGGCCAGGAGACCTCGATGCGCCCCGGGTTCTGCTCGGTCGGCCGGTTGCCGTCTCGGCTGACGACACGGACCTTCGCCGAGCCGAGGGGCATCTGCCAGCCGACGCAGCGGCCGTTCGCCTTGTGGGCGGAGTTGCGGAAGTAGGCGCGGCCGACGGCGGGCCCGACCTCGCTCTGACCGTAGATCTGGAAGAACATCGCCCCCCGCCGTTCGGACGACTTGAGCAGCTTGCTCATCGTCCCGGGGTGGATCGCGTCGAAGGTGCTGCTGAAGTACTTCACCGAGGCGAACGGCTTGCGCGGGTCGTCGGACAGGCCTTCCCAGGCCATCAGCGAGTTGGGCAGTGCCTCGATGAGTCCGGGCCGGTTCTGCAGGAACAGCTCGGCGACGGTGTCGGGGTCCGACTCGTTCATGAGCAGGACCGGCATCTCCTTCAGGAGCGCCAGGGCCATCGCCGCGACGTTCCGGGAGTGCACGAAGGGGATGTGGATCGCGACGTTCTCCCGCTTGCGCATGAGGGAGAGCAGCCGCCACTGCGGCTTGAGCCGGATGCCCTGGGTGCGGGGCGTGTGCACGACGAGCTTGGGCAGTCCGGTGGTGCCGGAGGTGTGGGTGATCACCGCCGCTTCGTCGATGGGCCGCACGACCGGCTTGATCCGCGGCGAGCCGGCGAGCTTGCCGAGCGAGATCGTCTGCGGCCGCTCGCCGGACACGGTGATCACCCGCCGGGTCAGTTCCGCCAGGGGCAGCCCGGACAGCACGTCGAGTTTGTGCTCGTCGGTCAGCAGGTTGGGCCGGTTCACCCGCTCCAGCAGGGCGCCGACGGTCGCCGCGTCCAGGCTGGGCGAGAGCATCACCGGCACCGCGCCGATCCGGGACGCGGCACAGGCCAGCACCCACACGTCGGCGTTCGGCCGCTTGTGCAGCACGATGTGCTCGTCCGTCCGCACACCGGCCGCCCACAGGCGAGCCGCCAGGTCGTCGACCAGCTCGGCGAGCCGGGAGACCGTCAGGTGCCGACCCACCTCGGGGAGGACGTCCAGATCGTGGTCGAGAGTGATCGGCGTCGCCCCGTTGACGGCCGCGGCCAACGCCGGCAGCAGGCCGATGTGAAGACCGCGCTTCTGTATCGATCGATAGGCCACAGAGCCCTTCATCGGGCTGTCTCCTTTGCGGTGGTCGGGGGACATGCGTCGGCTGTCACCGGCGCGGTGCGGGTGCCGGGACGACACATGTGGCGAGCGCCGAGGACACGTGGGTGTGTCGGGGGTCGCTCGTTCTGCGGAGGCTTCGCCGCGAACGACCGCAGCGGCGGCCCCGGGCACGGATGCCAGGGACCGCCGCTGGGACGGTGGTTCGGGTCGCGCGGTGACGTCGCCCGGGGCGACGTCACCGGCGGTGGGGCGTCAGGCGGCAGCGCGGCCGGCCTTGAGCGCGGCAGCGGTGTCCACGACGCGGCGGGCCTGGTAGCGGATCGCCTGCAGGATCTCGTCGCTGGGTGCGCCGGACCCGGCGGCGGTGCCGTAGGGGGTGCCCGTCTGGAACTGGATGGGGTCGGTGTACCCGGGCGGCACGATGATGCCGCCCCAGTGGTAGAAGGTGTTGCTCATCGCCAGGATCGTGGACTCCCGGCCGCCGTGCGTGGTGCCGGTGGAGGTGAAGGCCGAGCAGACCTTGTTGGCGAGCTTGCCCTGCTGCCACAGCGGGCCGGCGGTGTCGATGAACCCCTTCAGCTGGGCGGACACGTTGCCGAAGCGGGTGGGGGTGCCGAGCAGCAGCGCGTCGGCCCAGGCCAGGTCGTCGAGGGTGGCCTCGGTGACGTCGGCGCTGTCCTGGACGTGCTGTGCCCAGGCCGGGTTGGAGTTGATGGCCTCCTGCGGGGCCGTCTCGCGGACCTTGCGCAGGCGCACGGTCGCACCGGCCTTCTCGGCTCCCTCCGCAGCGGCCTTCGCCAGGGCGTGCACAGTACCGGAGGCGCTGTAGTAGATGATGGCTACGTTCACGGATTCCACGATCGGTTTCCTTTTCTCGCTTGCTACCTGGCGGCGCCGCTGTCCGGTCGCCGGACGGCGGCAGAGCTTTTTCCACCTGAGATTTCGGTACGTGAAGCGACTGGAGCACGGGGGAAGCGGCAGTCGTGATCGGTGCGTTGTGCTCGCTCTGTGGCCGGACTGCTCTGCGCGGCCGACACCCCCCACGAGCGGCGAACCGAATTCACCCTATCGAGCGATGACCAAGGTGGCGGGCGGTGCCGAATGAAACGAGACATCCTTGAATCCGGCCTTGACGAGCCAGTCGCGGTAGTCCGACTGCCGCCAGGTACCGCCCTGTTTGCTCTTGAGCAGCATTTCCGCAGCGAAGATCAACGGGAAAGCCGGGCCACTGCGGTCGTCGTCCACGACGTAGTCGCAGATCACCACGGCGCCGCCGGGCTTGAGGGCGTCCCGGAAGCGGGCGAAGACGGCGACGTTGTCCTCCGGTCCCTCCTGGTGCGCGATGTGGGAGTACAGCGCGACGTCGTACTTCGCGATGCCGAAGTCGGTGGTGTGGAAGTCACCGTCGATGGTGGTGAACCGGTCCGCCACGCCCCGTTCCGCCAGCAGCCGGCGGGCGATCGCGTTGATCGGCTCCCAGTCGAGCTGGGTCGAGCGGGCGGCCGGATTGGTCTCCAGCCAGATGGCCGAGTAGACGCCCGAGCCGCCGCCCACGTCGAGGATCGAGATCTCACCGGCGTCGGCCAGCCCGAGCACCTCGGCCGCGACCGTCGCGGCCGGTACGGACTGCGCGGCGATGGCCGGGACGATCTCCTCCCAGTGCGGGTTGCGGGCCACCTCGGTCGTCGGGTCCGTCACCGGTCCCCCGGCGCCGACCACCTCGGGCAGCGCGACGAGGCTGCCCATGTGCTTCAGCTTCAGCTGGGCGAAGCTGCTCAGGGAGGTGGGCTTGCCGTCGACCAGGTAGGCGGACGCCTCGGGTGTGTTGCGGTACCGGCCCTCGTCCAGCTCGACCAGGCCCACGCCGAGCAGTCCGTCGAGAAGGGTCTGGGCGCCCCGCTCGGCGATGTCGGCGCGGATGGCCAGTTTCGCCGCGGTGTCCGCGCCGTTCTCGAGGTGCGTGAAGAGCGAGTGGGCGGCCGCGGCGCCGACGACGCCGGTGGCCCAGTAGCCGTTGATCAGGCGCAGTACCCCGTCCGGTGCCGGCTGTTGGTCCGTCATGCTGCCCCTCCAAGGGTCCGAGTGGGCACCGAGTGGGTCCGGACCGCGCTGCGCAGGGCATCGACGACCCGTTCGACCTGGTTGGTGCTGAGTTCCGCGTGCATGGGTATGGCGAGATGGCGCTGGTGGAGGTCGGCCGAGACCGGGCACTTGTGCTTCGACTCGAAGACGGGCTGTATGTGGGCCGCGAACGTGCCGTGCCCGCAGCCGATGCCCTTGCCGCGCAGCTCGGTGGCGACGGCCGCCCGGTCCACGCTCGCATCCAGCGTCACCATGTACGTCTGCCAGGCGTGCGTACGGTCCTGAGGCACGTACGGCACGGTCAGCAGCTCTTCGTCGGCGAGCAGTTCGGCGTACCGGGTGGCGACGGCGTCGCGGCGGGCCAGCAGCTCGTCGATCCGCCCCAGCTGCACCTGGAGGATGGCCGCGGCGATGTCGGAGAGCTTGTAGTTGTAGCCGATCTGGGTGAACTCCGGGATGGGCAGGCCGACGACCTTGCCCATGTCGAAGATGCTGCCGATGCCGAAGGAGGAGCGCAGCCGCGCGTCGGCCCCGATCTTCGGGTCGGCGGCGAGCAGCGCGCCGCCCTCACCGCTGCTGGCTCCCTTGCGTCCGTGGAAGGACAGGACACCCACCTCGGTGAGCGCGCCCGCCTCGCGGCCCTGGTACTTCGCGCCGACCGCGCAGGCGGCGTCCTCGATGACGAACAGGCCGTGGCGGTCGGCGATGGCCTGCAGTTCGACGTAGTCGGCGGGGATGCCGACCGTGTCCACCGCGATCACGCCGACGGTCCGGGGGGTGATCAGGTCGGCCACGGCCTGCGGGTCGATGGTGCCGGTGTCGGCGCGCACGTCGGCGCAGACCGGGACCGCGTCCAGGTAGCGCACGGCGTGCGCCGGTGCCGGGAACCCGTAGTCGGCGACGATCACCTCGTCGCCCGGCTTGACCCCCAGCGCGAGCAGGGCGACGTGCAGCGCCGCGCCGGCGTTGCACATCGCGACGGCGTCGCCGACCCCGTACCGCGCGACCAGCTGGGCCTCCAGGGCCTTGCCCTTCGGGCCCTGTCCGGCCGGCCAGCCGGAGGCGAACACCTCGGCGACGGCCGCCAGTTCCTGCTCGCCCAGGCTCGCGTGAACCAGGGGGATCGGGTCCATCGTGGTCACCTCTCGCTCCGCTTCGCGTTCGTTCCCTGGCCGGGGATCCCGGCTACCGACGGCGGCTCGAAGCGCAGCGGCGTGAGCTGGCTGACGTCGTACCGCTGACGCATGGCCTCCACGGCCGCGGGGTCCACAGCGGTACCGCGCGACCAGATCTCCGCGATCTCCTCGAAGTAGGCTTCGTGCTCGGGCGACGGGAAGCTCTGGAAGAGCATCTTCACCGGCTTGTCCGTGGCGTTCCGGAACGCGTGCGGGGTGCCCGGCGGCACGAACATGCAACTGCCCTCACCGGCGCGGACGACGCGGTCGCCCTTCGGGGACTCCCAGTGGTGCCAGGTGTCCGCCGTGCGCTCGGTCGGCTCGAAGCACAGCAGGTCCAGCTCGCCCTGCAGGACGTAGAAGAACTCCTGGGAGTTGTTGTGCACGTGCGCCCCGACATCGAATCCGGGCGGAACGACCACCTCGAAGATCGAGACGGAGGATCCCATCTCCTTCGTGGCCTTGAAGGTCACCTCCTGCGCCGGAGTGACCAGCTTGCGCCCAGCGCCTGCCGGCACGATGAGGTCAGTCATATGCTTCGCTTCCTTTTCCGTCCGGGGCTCAGGCGAGGGTCTGCGGGGCGTCCACGGCCCAGGTGCCGAGCGCCATCTCGGCGGTGATGCCGGGACCGAAGCCCGCGATCAGGCCGGTGGCACCGGGCGCGGGGGTGTCCTCCTCGAACAGCCTGCGGGCGGCCTCGAGCACGACGGCGCTGGCGATGTTGCCGTACTCGCTCAGGGTCGACCAGCTGTGCCGGAACACGTCCCGGTCGACCTCGAGGAACTTGGCGAGGTCGTCGAGGATGCGCGGGCCGCCGGCGTGGATGATGTAGAAGTCGAGCTTGCCGGCGTCCCAGCTGTGGTCCTTGGCCAGCTCGCGCAGGACCGGGGCGAGCGGCTCCATCGTGCCGGGCACGCGGCGGTCCAGCTGGAAGTGGAAGCCCGTGTCCTTGACGGCGTAGGAGATCCAGTCCTCGGTGTTCGGGATGAGGTAGGAGGCGTTGCGCTCCAGCTCGATGCCGACGCCGCCCTCGTCGCGCACCACGGCGGCCGCGACGGCGTCACCGAACAGGCCGTCGGACAGCAGCGAGCCGATGTCGTCCGCCTCCGGCTGGTAGCACAGCGAGCACAGTTCGCAGGAGACGATGAGGACGTTGCTGCCGGGGTGGGCCATGCAGAAGTCGTGCGCCCGGTTGATCGCCGCTCCGCCCGCAGCGCAGCCCAGCTGGGCGATCGGTATCTGCCGGGTGTCGGAGCGGAAGCCCATCTTGTTGATCAGCCACGCCGTCAGGGACGGCATCAGGAAGCCGGTGCACGACACGTAGATGATCGCGTCGATGTCGCGGGCGTTCACCTCGGCGTTGGCCAGAGCCTGCTCGATGACCTGGGGGGTGCGCTTCTTCGACTCGACCTCGTAGATGCGGTTGCGCTCTTCAAAACCCGGGTGGTAGAGCGTCTTCTCGATCGGCTGGACGATGTGCCGCTTCTTCACGCCGGTGTTGCGGATGAGACGGAGCGCCAGAGCAAGCTGCGGCTTGCCGGCATGTGCTTTCTCGGCAAATTCCAGAGTCTCTTCCACTGTGATGATGTGTTCAGGCGCATTCATCGCCGGCTTGCATAGCCTCGGCATATCTGGAATCCACTTCTTTAGAGTCTCGACAGCAAGGGCAGTGGGGCGTTGAGCTCGGTGCAGGTCGCCTTGTGCGCCATCCCTCGGTGTGGTTGTTGACGAGGTTCTTCACGGTGGCCTGACATGCCCGCCGATGAGCTTGGCGGGCAGGTGGCAACTCCCGGTCGAACGCCGCAGGCCCTGGCGGGCGGTTCCTTCGGGTCAGCGTGCCGCCTGTCCGTGGCCGTTGCGTTTGATGTGTTCGGCCACGGGCAGGCGATGGTGGCAGCCGGTCGGAGGGGGAAGCGTCGACGGCGAGTTGCCCCTGTCCTTCAAAGGAGGGAAGGGACTTCAACTGCCCGTGGGGAGAAGGCGACTGCCGTGGATCACGGAAGCTCGGTCTCGCCTGTGGGGACCGGCGGTCGACAGTCGATCCACTGCCTTGCGGCTGTTTTCGGGCAGGGGAGGTGTGCGGAAATCGTGACACGGCCGGGGCCCCCTCGCCAAGCTCATCAGAGAGTGACCCAGGTCACATCCCAACTCCCCCTCTTCCGCTGCGTCGTACGGCGCGACGGCCCGGCACCGACGGGGGCACGCACCTGCGGACACCCGTGCGGATCCTGGGCCGGGAGGACGAACACACAGGCCGCAGGCCCTCTTTCAGGTGTGTGGGCCCAGTCGTGACGCTGGGGTGAGGGGGTACGGGCACCGCCTGTGGATCCCGGCGGCGGCCCAGCTCCGCCCCGCCTGCAATCGAGGCGGGACCGGGTGGCGCTCAGGAACGGGTGGAGAACAGGTCGAACGCCGATCGATGCTCGACGGCCCGCTGGTGGGCGGCGACTTGTGAGCACATGGACGACGACTAGCACCGGCCTCGGCCGCGGTACGCCCGGCCCGGTGGGGCCCTCGATCACCGGCCTCGGACACGGGATGCGGAGCCCTCGGGCCCCTTGCGCAGCAGCCGCACACCTTGCGCATCGAGGGCGCGGGGGCCGGCCCACCCGCTTGCGCATCGAAGCGCGGGCCCGGCCGAAGTGTCTCCGTGGCAGGGCACCGAGCGCCTGGGACCCGGGGCGGGACGTGTCAGTGGCCCACGCCGGAGGCCGGGGTGTCTCAGTGGCCCGCACCGGGTCGTGGCAGGGCCGCGCGTGGCGGTTCCTGCGTACCGAGCACGTCCAGCACTTCGGTCACGCTCTGGGTGCCGTCGAGGGTGGGCAGATGGCGCAGCAGCCGTACGCACTGGCCGGCCAGCCGGCTCGCGTCGGCGTCGGCGACGCGGGCCCGGTCGTGGACGACGGCGAGGGACCGCGACCCGTCGGCGCCGCTCCGCACGAGCAGGGCCAACGGCTCGGCGGGGTGCGCGCCGCCGGCGTGCTGCCGCCCGAACCGGATGCCCTCCTCGGCGAGTTGGGCTCGAAGATCGGCGGGCCAGCACGGGGTGTGCTCCACGGAGACGAAGCTCTGCGGCGATGAGGCCGGCCGGCCGGCCCACTCCCGGACCTGCCCGGGAGAGACCCATTCGTACGCCGCCATCTCCAGCACCCGGTCCCGCAGGGCAGCCAGCAGCCGGCCGATCGGCCAGGAGGGGTCCACCAGGACGGTCACCGGCAGGCGGGCACGCAGCGGACCCACCAGGCGCTCGGCACACTCCAGCGTGATGCCGCGCCCGGAGACGGTGACGCCGAACGTCACCGGGACGGGGCCGGCCGACTTCGCCGCGCGGTACAGCAGCAGCGCCCACACGACGTGCACCATGCTGGAGTCCGGCAGGCCCCGGCAGGCCGCCCACCGGTGCAGCCGGTTCGCCTCGGCGGTGGTCAGCCGGGCCTCGGCCCGGCCACGTCCGTGCTGCCGCGTGCGAGGACCGGGCAGCACCGGCAGGACGACGGGCGTGCCGGCGGGCAGTGCCCGGCTGAGGAAGTCCCGGGCCGATGTGGTGTCCTGATGCTCCAGCCAGCACATCCAGTCACGGATGTCCGGCCGGCGTTCCCCGCCGGGGAGCACACCTCCCGCGAGGTAGGCGCGGCTGAACTCGTTCACCAGGACGAAGGCGCTGCGGGCGTCCAGCAGTCCGTGGTGGAAGGTGAGCAGGACCCGGGTGCCGTCCGGTACGCCGGTGTCGACCAGCGTGACCCGCAGCGGACCGGGACGGCTCACGTCGAAGCCGCGCAGCCGGTCCTCCGCCAGCAGTTCGTCCCAGTCGACGGTGCCCGCGAGGTGCCGTAGCACCTGGGTGTGGACGTGCGGGTGGAAGACGATGCGCGGACTGGGCCGCCGCTCGAAGGCCGCCCGCAGGATGGCTTCCCTGTCCGCGACCGACTGCCAGGCGGCCACGAACCTCTCGGTGTCCAGCGGTCCGTGCCAACGCCACCAGACCTGCTCGACGTGCCGTGCCGTGAACCGGTCGGCGGCGGAGTCGAGCAGCGCGTCACAGCGCTGCCGGGGCACGGGCAGGGACGGCCGCCCGGCTTCGTCGGGCACCGCTGTGCGGCGATCGTTACGGATCCGTACACGGCGCCAACGGCTCGACCTCGCCATGTCTCGTCCTCCTCGCAGTCACTGCCTCATCCCGGACAGGACCGCAGGCCACAGGAATGCCGGGAAGCGGCACACCGGACGACATGGTGCCGGGCGCCTCCGCCATGGACCTGACGGTCCGTCAACGCGACTAGAGGTCCGCTCGTGAATACCTGGACAACGGCTGGGGCCCGCCGAGCGAACGGCCGCGGCCGGGTGCCGGCTTCGGGGAGCCGGGACCACGGTCGGGTGCCGACTTCGAGGAGCCGGGACCACGGGACCACGGCCGGGTGCCGGCTTCGGGGAGCCGGGACCGCGTCCTGGTGCCGGCCCGGTGTCGGGAAGCCGGGACCGCCGTGCCCGACGGCGGCCGACCGCCGGGCGTCACAGCACCCGCACCGCGCCCGCGGCGTGCCGTATGGCCTGGTGGAGTACGAGGTGTTCCTGCCGGCTGAGGGCTTCGCGCACGTGCTGCCGCGCCTCGGCCAGGGTCGCGCCGGCACCGAGCACGTCGGCGATGGCATCCTCGCGCAGCAGCACATGGTGCCGGGCGGTGAGGTTCACGCCCGACTCGTCGGGCTCGACCGACCATTCGCCGGTGTGCGCCGACAGCAGGGGGGAGGTGACGGTCTCCTTGTGGACGAGCCGGCCCGCGCCGGGGAAGCAGATGCGGACGGACTCGGTGTGGTGTGCGCTGCCGTCGCCGGCGAGGCCGTCGACCGTCATGATCTGGACGCCCGGGTAGTCCTCCACCAGGCGCACACCGCGCACGTCGGGCAGGCCGGCGGTCCAGTCCTCGGCCCGGTAGAGGAAGTCGAACGCCGCGTCGGCGGAGCCCTCGAGGCGCACGGAGTCTTCGACGGCCAGTTCGAGTTCGTCCAGTCTGGGCCAGCGTTCGGCGACCCAGACCAGCCGGTCCAGCTGATCCCGGCCGTTGGCGCGGGTGACCCGCTCCGCCCAGGCCACCTGGTCGGGGGCGTCCCCGGTGACGGTGAACTGGTACTCGAGCACCACCTGACAGCGGTGGCCCAGCGGCCGTATCGTCCACATGCCGGTCATGGACTCGACGGGAGCGTCGGTCAAGTCCTGGCGGAACGTCACACACCGGCGGCCGACGTCCAGGTCACGGGTGGACACCCAGGAGGAGACCCGGCCCTCGGTCATGGCCCACATGCGCAGCCGCTCGTGGGCGCCGTCGAAGCCCAGCCGCTCCACGTGCAGGCAGTGCGGGAAGAACAGCGGCCACTGGGTGGCGTCGGCGATCAGGCCGTACAGCACTCCCGCCGGGGCCGAGGTGGTCACCTCCGAGACCATCCGGTGCACTCGCGCAACCGACATCTGCCACCCCCATGTGATCCGCGGCTGCCTGCGCCGCACCGACGTCCCGCACTCCGGCCCGCGTCGACCGGTTTCCCTGTCCCGGTGCGGCATCGCCGGTACTCGCACCGCGCGGCCCCGCCGATGTCCGCAGAGGGTGGTGAGAGCCGCTCCGGCGAGGCCTCACCGACGGTCTGCGACCCGATACTGTCCGAAACCTCTCGTGCCCGGCATGTGCCGCACTCGGGCGGCGCTGGATGCCGACGCGTCCCTCGGTGCCTGAAGCCGCTCGAGCGCGGCCGGGGCGACGGCGGCCACCGTCCCGCGTGCGAGGCGCGGTCCTTCGTCGGCCATCCGGCCGGTGACGACCACGAGCACCCACCGGCGTCAGAAGACCGACGCCTCGCGCAGCGTGAGCCGGTCGAGCCGGCTGAGCAGGTCCTGCTGCTGCTGGGCGAGTCGCTCGACGTGGCGGCGCAGCCAGGCGATCTCGTCCCGCAGCAGCCGTACGTCGGTCTCGTCGGCCGGTGGTTCGCCCGATGCCGCGCCCGGCAGTCCTACGAGGCCGGTCTCCGGCCGCCGGGGCGCCGGCCGGACGGGCCCGCCCAGGTCCGCGTCGAAGTCCCGGTGGTGCAGGATCGACTCCATCCGGCGGCGCAGCGCGGGTCCCGGCTCGACGCCCAGGTCGTGGACGAGCCTGCGGCGGGCCCGTTCGTAGACGACCAGGGCCTCCGCCTGGCGGCCGCACCGGTAGAGCGCGGTCATCAGCAGCTCGTGGAAGCGCTCGCGCAGTGGATGGACGATCGTCAGCTCTTCCAGCTCGCCGGTGATCTCCCGTGCGGCTCCCGCGCGCAGGCTCGCGTCGTACAGGGTCTCCAGGGCGACGAGTCTGCCTTCCTCCAGCAGGGCGGCCTCCGCCGAGCAGATGGCGCCGCGGCCGCTGCCCTCAAGGGCCGCACCCCGCCAGAGTCCGAGGGCCGTACGCAGCACGTCGGCCGAGCGGGCGGGGTCGGTGGCGAGCAGCGTCCGGCCCTCGGCGACCAGGCGCGTGAAGCGGCGTGCGTCGACGTCCACTTCGACGTCGCCCGGGCGCAGCACGTAGCCGGTGGGGCGGGTCGCCAGCCACTCGTGCTGCCGCTCCCCCGGGCCGGCCTCGGGCGCCGGCAGCAGCCTGCGCAGCCGGGCCACGTGGGCCTGCAGGGCGTTCACCGCGTTCGCCGGGGGTTCGTCGCCCCACAGCTCGTCGACGAGACGGCCGGTGGGCACCACCTGTCCCGCCTTGACCACGAGGGCGCCGAGCAGGGCGCGCTGCTTGGCGCCCACGGGCACGATCCGCAGATCGGTGCGGGCGTCGCAGATCTGCACGGAACCCAGAATCCGAAACTCCATGCCGTCCTCGCACGGGGATATCCAAAGAGTCCTCGGCACCGTAGTCGGCATGCCCGGGGATTGCAGGATCCACCAGCGGGACCCGGTTTTGCGTGGAGTCGTTCTCCAGGGGAAATCAAGCACGCTCGGCGGCCGGCTCCGGGAACCCCACCTGCACCGGGCGCCGGTGATATCGGCCGACCAGGGTGAGGAGCCTGCGGCCCGGCAGGTCCGGCAGGAAGTCGCAGCCGCCCGCCGGGGCCAGACGGGCGAGCAGTCCCATGATGAGCGTGTCCCCGTCGCGATAGGCGGTTGAACGCTTCGTTTCCGTCGCCATGGCTGGAAAGCTAGCAGCACGGGCCCGGCCGGAACAGGTGGTCCGGCGTGCGTCACCGGCGCACCGATTGCCTCGTCAGGGCGGCGTCAGCGGTCCGTCAGCGCTGGTCGCGTCGGGCCGCTCGAGAAATGCTCGACACCGCCTCGCGCGAATCTCGACGGAAGCTGCAACCCCCCTCGCGGCTGGCCCGCGAAAACCGCAGGGGAATGGCCATTGAAGACACCATCTGAAGCCTCGCCGACGCACTGTTCCGGCAGGACCGGAAACGATACGGAGGAAGAATGAACATAAAAGTTCTGGGCGCGCTGAACGCGGAAGTGAACGGAATCTCGATCGTTCCGACCGCGGGTAAGCCCCGCCAGATCCTGGCGCTGCTCGCCCTGAACCCCGGCCGGGTCGTGCCGGTACCCACCCTCATGGAGGAGATCTGGGGCACCGAGCTGCCGCAGAGCTCGCTGACGACACTCCAGACGTACATCCTGCAGCTGCGCCGTCTGCTGGGCACCGCCATGGGCCCGGACGTACCCGGCTCGGCCAAGGACGTGCTCGCCACCCGCTACGGCGGCTATCTGCTGCAGATCCCGGCCGAGGCGGTGGACGTCTACCGGTACGAGAGGCTGGTCGTCGAGGGCCGGCAGGCGTTCGACGACGGCCAGGACGGCGGCGCGGCCTCCCTGTTGCGCGAGGCGCTGGACCTCTGGGAGGGCCCGGCGCTGGTGGACGTCCGGCTCGGGCCGGTGCTGGAGGTCGAGGTGATGCGGCTGGAGCAGAGCCGCCTGGTCGCCAGGGAGCGCCGTATCGACGCCGAGCTGCGACTGGGCCGGCACGTCGAACTGATTCCCGAGCTGACCGACCTGATCGCCCGTCACCCGCAGCACGAGGGGCTGCACTCGCAGGCGATGGTGGCCCTGTACCGCTCGGGCCGGCAGGCCGCCGCGCTCGACGTGTACCGCCGGCTGCGCACGCGTCTCATCGACGAACTCGGCGTGGAGCCCTCTCCGCAGCTGCAGCGCATGCATCAGGCGATGCTCGCCGTCGATCCCGGCCTGGACGTCGCCGCGGGACCGCGCCGTACGTCCACGTTCGACCTGTACGCGGCCTGATGCCGGGAGCGAGCGGCGAGATCCCTCCCGCACGGGCGGGACGGCAGGCCGGCCACTCGCCGTCAGGGTCCCACCCCCTCCACTCGCGGAGCTCCGTGCGGACGCGGGGCGACCGGGCTGCGCGCGGCGGGGGCGCGCAGCCCGTGCCACCGTCCAGGGGCGCTCAGGGCCACGCGGCGTCCGGCCCGGGCCGCCGTCCTGGGTCGTCGCTCGCGGCGTTGTGGGGCCTGCTCGGAGAACTACCGGACCCGCGCGACCCACAGGGCGCGGGGCGGGGCGAGGGCAGTGGGCACGCGTAATCCCCCCACCGGGCGGTGACGCCCGCTGAGGGGATGGTGTTGCGCATCGAAGGTGTTCGCGGACTACGCGTTGCCCGACGTGCCGTGGCCGGGCAGCCACGCCGACTCCGCGACACCCACTCCCCCGGCCCGGCCGGGCACGGTGGGCCGGAGGACGGTGGGTGTCAGACCGTGCGGGCGACCAGGCCGTGGCCCGCGGTGTTCGGCGCCGCAGCCGGCGAGCTCTCCGGACGGGCCATCAGGATCGAGCGCTGCAGCCGGCTGAGCGCGGCTGACGGCTCCAGGCCCAGCTCGGAGACGAGCGTGGTGCGCAGCCGCTGGTAGGCGTCGAGCGCCTCGCCACGCCGGCCCGAGCGGTGGAGCGCCAGCATGAACTGCCCGTGCAGACTCTCGTGCATCCGGTACTGGTTGACCAGCACCGTCAGCTCCGGCAGCAGTTCGCGGTGCCGGCCCAGCCGCAGGTCGGCCTCGATGCGCTGATCGAGCGCGCACAGCCGGGCCTCCTCCAGCCTCCTGGCCTCCATGTCGATCCGGATGCCCGCCTGGATGTCGGTGAGTGCGGGTCCGTTCCACAGCGAGAGCGCATCGGCCAGCCTACGGGCCGCGCCGGTGTAGTCCTCCGCGTCCATGGCGCGGTATCCGGCTCCCGCGCCGCGTTCGAACTCCCGGAAGTCGACGTTCCCGGCACGCGTCTCCAGGCGGTAGCCGCCGGGGACGGTGGCGAGGATGTCCTTCGGGGTGCACCGTTCGTTCTCACCGTGGGCGAGCGCCTCGGCGATCAGCTCACGGAGTTGCAGCACGTAGGTCTGCAGGGTGGTGCGTGCGCTGCGCGGAGGCTTGCCTCCCCACAGCTCCTCCACCAGGCCGTTCACCGAGACGACCTGATCGGCGTGGAGGGCGAGCAGGGCGAGAACCTGCCGTGGTTTGGGCGCCGTCGGGACGACCGACACCCCGTTCTCGCGCACTGATAGCGGGCCCAGCACATTGATGTCCACATTCTCCCCCATGAGTTCAGGCTGGAGACCGGTACTCGGCGTGTGCGCTTCCGCTGCCGCGGCCCGATGCTCTGCCTCGCAATTGGACCCCCCGATAAAAAAACAGCACAGTCGGTTTGTCAATCCAAGACGACTCAAGTCTCGCTGAAGCGACGCCTTTCAGCCACACTTATCAAACGGACGTTCGCATTCCTCTCGACCCGGCCAGGAGAAACCGCAGGCTGACCGTCACATTCCGCTTCCACAGGGCACGGAGCAGCGAAAACAAGGCGCCACCGGAAGTCCGGAACGGGCGGGCTGAAAATGTGTAGTGGCCCCTCCCCGCAGGGTGTCCCGAGCGGGAGGGGCCATGGAGCCATGCCGACCAGCGCCTCGACGCAGCCGTGACCGGCCGCTGAAGCCTCGGCGACAAAAACGTGTCGGTCCGTTTGCTTCGAGGTGTCAAGACCGCTTTCCTCAGCGCCCTTGGGCCGGCTCGGCGCTCGGCCGGGGCTCGGCGTGGCACCCCGTCGGGTCCGGCGTCCGCGTCGGCGGGCGGCCGGTGGCGACGAGGCGGCAGAGACACGTCTGCCGACGCGAGGGAGCGTGGTGGGCCGGGGCGCTGGGGCCGCCTTCCGGGGCGCCCGCCGGTGCGGCCGACCGGGTCCGCTACTGCGGGGGGTTGCCGTGCTTGCGGGAAGGCACCTCGGCGTGCTTGCTGCGCAGCATCGCGAGGGAGCGGCTCAGCACCTGCCGGGTTTCGGCGGGGTCGATGACGTCGTCCACCAGGCCGCGCTCGGCCGCGTAGTAGGGGTGCATCAGCTCGGCCTTGTACTCCTTGACCATGCGCTCGCGCGTCGCGTCGGGGTCGTCGGCCTCGGCGATCTGCCGGCGGAAGATGACGTTCGCGGCACCGTCGGCGCCCATCACGGCGATCTCGTTCGTCGGCCAGGCGTAGGTGAGGTCGGCGCCGATCGACTGGGAGTCCATGACGATGTACGCGCCGCCGTAGGCCTTGCGCAGGATGATCGAGACGCGGGGCACGGTGGCGTTGCAGTAGGCGTACAGGAGCTTCGCGCCGTGACGGATGATTCCGCCGTGCTCCTGGTCGAC
The DNA here is from genome assembly GCF_043199955.1 of Streptomyces sp. NPDC048514. Classification (NCBI taxonomy): domain Bacteria; kingdom Bacillati; phylum Actinomycetota; class Actinomycetes; order Kitasatosporales; family Streptomycetaceae; genus Streptomyces; species Streptomyces sp. NPDC048514. The sequence continues at coordinate 348,307 of NZ_JBICWT010000003.1, forward strand.
ACCGGGGAGGAACCCCGGCACGTCCAGCAGGGTCACGATGGGGATGTTGAAGGCGTCGCACATCTGGACGAACCGGGCAGCCTTCTCACTCGCCTCGATGTCCAGGACCCCGGCCAGGGCCTGCGGCTGGTTGGCGACGATCCCGACGACCTGGCCGTCCAGGCGGGCCAGGGCGCAGATGATGTTGCGGGCCCAGCGCTCGTGGACCTCCAGGTACTCGCCGTCGTCGACGATCTCCTCGATGACCTTGGTCATGTCGTACGGACGGTTGCCGTCCGCCGGCACGAGATCGAGCAGGGCCTCCGACCGCCGCGCCGGCGGATCCGTGCTCGGGCCGTGCGGCGGATACTCGCGGTTGTTCTGCGGGAGCAGCGACAGCAGGTAACGGACCTCCTCGATGCACGTCTCCTCGTCGTCGTAGGCGAAGTGGCAGACGCCGGAGGTCTCGGCATGGACGTCGGCGCCGCCCAGGCCGTTCTGGGTGATCTCCTCGCCGGTCACCGCCTTGACCACGTCCGGGCCGGTGATGAACATCTGCGAGGTCTCACGGACCATGAAGACGAAGTCGGTGAGGGCGGGGCTGTAGGCCGCACCGCCCGCGCACGGACCGAGCATGACCGAGATCTGCGGGATGACGCCGCTCGCCCGGGTGTTGCGCTGGAAGATGCCGCCGTAACCGGCGAGCGCCGAGACACCCTCCTGGATACGGGCGCCGGCCCCGTCGTTCAGCGAGACCAGCGGGGCACCGGCCGCGATGGCCATGTCCATGATCTTGTGGATCTTGGTGGCGTGGGCCTCGCCCAGCGCACCACCGAAGATCCGGAAGTCGTGCGCGTAGACGAAGACCGTGCGGCCCTCCACCGTGCCCCAGCCGGTCACCACCCCGTCGGTGTACGGCTTCTTCGCCTCCAGCCCGAAACCGGTCGCCCGATGCCGGCGCAGCTGCTCGACCTCCTGGAAGGAACCCGGGTCCAGGAGCAGCTCGATCCGCTCCCGCGCCGTCAGCTTGCCCTTGGCGTGCTGCGCCTCGGTCGCCTTCTCGCTGGGACCGGCCAGCGCCTCCGCGCGCACCATCTGCAGTTCGGCAACGCGTGCACGGGCGACGGCCACCTCCTCCGAAGCCCTGGGTATGTCATTGACAACGGTCACGGCGTATCCCTCCCACATGGTGAGGCCCGGAGCCCTGAGGAGGTCGCTTCCGGCACCGGACCGCCTGTGCGGCCGATGCAGGCGGGGGTACGGGCCGCATACGAATGAGCCATGGACGACGGCGGCTTCACCGCCAGCTGTAGGGGGAGCTGTAGGCGGCGGACACCCGTTCGGGGCGCCACCGCGGGACATCGGGGCTGCGCCGTACGCTCGCGTCCGCGCCCTGGTCGGCCAGCAGCGAGAACAACACGACGGTGATCGCGGCCAGTTCCGCGTCCGTGGCCCGGCCCCGCTCCACCCGGAGCAGGGTGTGCGCGCCGCCCGTCGGCGCGGCTCCCCCTCGGGCGAACCCCTCGTCCATGCCGCCTCCTCTTTTCCGCAACCGTCCGACATCGCGCTCAAGAGGAGCTTTTGGCCCGCTGGAACAGCACTCGGCTCAGTGGACGCGGTGGTGCCGCTGGGCGCCGTGCGTCACCAGGTCGGGCACCCGTTCGGGGGCCGCCGCCAGCCACGGCAGCACGAGGGACCAGAAGCGCGTCAGGCGCTCGGCGGAGGGCCACTCCGCCTCCGCCATGGCGATGACCGCGAACCCGACCGTGGCCGCCACTATCGTCGTCGTCGCGTCGTCGGCCGAGACGTCCTGTGCCAGCTCCCCGGCGTCCCGCGCCTGCACGACCAGCTCCCGCACGAGGCCGCGCCACCAGTTGAGCAGCTCCGCGTCGCTCTTGCGCGAGGGGTCGCCGCTCAGCTTCAGTCCGGCCCGCAGAACCGGATCGTCGGCGGCCGCGAGCACCAGACCGAACGCCGTACGGACCAGCACCTGGAGCGCGGAGCCGGCAGTGCCGCGGCAGCCCTCCGCCAGTTGCCGCCCGGAGTCCGTCGCCTCGGACTCGACCTCCCTGGCCAGGTCGTCCTTACTGGCGAAGTGGAAGTGCAGGGCGCCGGGGCTCACCCCGGCGCGTTTGCTGATCATGGAAAGGGAGGCCAGGGCGTACCCGTCGGCGGCGAACACCTCGGCCGCCGCGCGGATCAGGATCTGGCGTGTCCGCACCGCTCGGTCCTGCTTGGCCACCGTGCCTCCTCTCGCCCGGGAACGGGGATCCTAGCAAACCGCACGCTTGGTATGTTTGTGGGGGCCCGTCCGCGCGGCCTTGCGCTGCCGGGCCCGCACGGGACCGGCAGCGCCTCCCCCTGCCGGAAAGCAGCGGGACTCCGCCACCCCGGTCCGGGGTGGCGGAGTCCCGCCGTCCGTGACGCCCGCGTCAGTCCGCCGGAGTCAGGATGACCGGCAGTTCCCGGTAGGAGTTCATCAGGAAGCTCTGCATGGGCCGCAGTTCCTCCGGTGCGCAGGCCAGCCGCATCCGGGGAAAGCGCTCGAACAGCTCGGCGAAGGCCCCGGTGGCCTCCACCTCGGCGAGCGGGGCACCCATGCAACGGTGCGTGCCGTAGCCGAACCCGATGCTGTTCTTCTCGCGGTCCGTGCGCAATACGTCGAAGCGGTCGGCGTGCTCGCCGTAGCGCTCGGGATCGCGGCCGCCGGCCGCGAAGTTGACCAGGATCGCGTCGCCCTTGCGGATGGCCACGCCGTCCAGATCGATGTCCTCGACGGCGAACCGCATCGGCGAGTAGGCGCCGGGGGTGTGCACGCGCATGGTCTCGGCCGACACGTCCTGCCAGGTGGCCCGGCCCGCGCGGACGTGCTCCAGCTGCTCGGGGTTGCTCAGCAGCGCGCCCACGGCGTTGGTGATCAGCGCGGCGGTGGTGTCCTGCCCACCGGCGATCATGAGGAAGAGGGTGCCGAACAACTCCTGCTCGCTGAGCCGGTCCCCGTGGTCCCGTGCCTCGATGAGGGACGAGGTCAGATCGTCGCCGGGCTCGGCCCGCCGGGCCGCCACGTGGTGGGCCAGCAGCGTGAACGCCTCCATGCGGGCGGCCTCTATCTCCTGCCCGGAGAGAGTGGTGCCGAAGACCTTGTGCAGCGCGACGCACAGGGCGTCCGTCGCCTCGCCCTGCGGAACCCCGAACAGTTCGCATATGACGCGCATGGGCAGGATTTCGGCGAAGGCGGCGCGCAGGTCGACCGGTGTGCCGGCCGGGACGGCGGCGAGCCGGTCCACCAGTTCCGCCGTGATCTCGGCGACCCTGGGGCGCAGCGCGTCGGTCCGCCGGGCGGTGAACGCCCCGGCGACCAGCCGGCGCAGCCGGGCGTGGCTCTCGCCGTAGGCGAACAGCATGTTCTCGTTGGCCACCCACGGATACAGCGGCCAGTCCTCGGTGATCTTCCCCTCGATGAACGCGGGCCAGTGCAGGCGGGGGTCCTTCGAGACACGCTCATCGGTCAGCAGCCGCTCTATGTGCTGCTGCCCCATCACCCCCCAGGCGATGACACCGCCCGGCAACTCCACCTGGACGGCCGGGCCCTGGGCCCGCAACATCGCCGCCTCACCTGCCAGGTCACGCCCCGTCACATCGAGGGCATAGGGGCAGGACGTCGTCTTCATGGTCGTTTCTCCCCGGGTATCGGTCGTGCACGTGTTTGCGTCGTGCCGTGCCCAGGGGAGGGGTCCCCCGCCCTCCCCTCCGAGGGCGCACGGATCCCACGCCCCCAACGACTGTTCAGTTGTGGTGTTTCCGGGCCGGGCCCGGTGGTGCGTCAGCCGGTGGCACCGGCCTGTTCGGCGGCCGGGACGGTCTCGTCCGGCGCACCCTGTTCGGTCTCCTCACGCAGCTTCAACGCGGCCTTGTACACCCGAGCCCCCCGGTCGGCGGCCGTGTCGAGCTGCATGAGCACCGCCGGGACCGCGATGCTCGCCATGAGGTGCCGTTGCAGATCCGCCACTCGCTCCGGCAGATCGGCATGGTCGGACATGATTTTCGACAGTACCTGAACGCCGGTGAACGCGCCGACGAACATCCGGGCCGCCGCCTCCACGTCCACGTGGGGCAGCAGTTCCCCGTTCACCTTGGCCTTGCCGAGCAGGTCGACGTTGTGCCCGATCCAGGCGCTCATCGGCACCCGGCGGTCCAGGGCGTCGTTCGGGGCCCCCTGGTCCACCGTCAGCCTGATGCTGCCCTGCACGACCGGGTCACCCTCGGCGAGCAGATGAGCGAGCAGAAACGCTTCGTCCAGGCCCTGCTGGAGCTTCAGCTGCTGCTGGGGCGCGGTCGGTATGGCGGCGAGCTGGCCGGCCAGGACGGCCTGGGCCAGCTCCTCCTTCGACGCGAAGTGGAAGTAGAGGGCTCCCTTGGTGACGTCGGCCCGGTTCAGGATCTCGGAGATCGTCGCCGCCTCGTAACCCACCTCGGCGAAGACCGCGGCGGCCGCGACGAGGATGGCCCTCCTCGTCCTGATGGCCCGTTCCTGCAGTGCCACGGTTCGATACCTCCGCGCAGTTCATCCGATCCTGCCTAGAAAATAAACCGACAGGTTTGTATCCCGCCACCCCAAGTCCAGCGGTCAACCATAGGGGGCTGCCCACCCGGCCGCGCACGGCACGCGCCCGTCAAAGGCGTTGGGTTCTACATGTCCTTCATCGGAAGGAAACCTTCCGCTTGGTATTCTTTCCGCCCGATCCGCGATACTACGTGCCGGGGCACTCTCGAACCGCCGGTTGGAATAGGGTATTCCGCTCCGGATCCACTTGAATCACCGTCAAGAACCACACTGCCGACCGATTGTGATTTATCTCAAATTGGCTTGATAAGAAAACCGGTGGGTCCGTATCTTTTGTGTTCTGCACATCCAGCTCCGGATCTGCGACAACGGGGAGAGAGGGTCATGGCCCTTCTGACAGTCCAGCCCGCCACGCGTCCCACCGGTGAGCCGGCGCAGCACCCACCAGAGGATATGGTTCCGCGTGCGAGTGAGCCTCTGCCGGTGAGCGATCCCGCGGGAACCGCGCCCGCGCCCGCGCCCGCAGGCGAACTGGCCCGGCTGCTCTTCGGCCGGGACGACGAGCGGGCGAGGGTGCACCACAGGTGGCGGCGGCTGATAGGCGACGACACGTTCCGTCATCAGCCCGACCGCTCCCCCGCCGAGCAGGCGGCCCAGTTCTACCAGTGGCTGCGGCTGGTGAACGACACCGCGGGAGACGCGGTGAGCCTCGCCACCGACCCGAGTCTGCTTGCGGGTCTGCACGAGTGGGCGGCGATCGTGGACGGCGGCGGGGGTCTGTGCACGGTGGCGAGCATCCACTACAACCTGTTCCTCGGCAGTCTGCTCGACCACGACACCACCGGCCGGGACCTGTCCGAGTTCACGTCGCTGCGCCGCATCGGCACCTTCCTGTGCACCGAACTGGACCACGGCAACGACAGCGCGGCGCTGGAGACGACCGCCGAACTCGACCGCGAGACGGGCGGGTTCATCCTCCACACGCCGCACGCGGGCGCGGAGAAGTTCATGCCCAACACCAGCACCACCGGCGGACCCAAGACCTCCGTGGTCGCCGCCCGGCTCATCGTGGACGGCCAGGACCAGGGCGTGTTCCTCTTCCTGACGCCGCTGAGCGACGAGCGGGGCCTGCTGCCAGGCGTCCGGGTGCGCCGGCTGCCACTGCGCCCCGGCGCGCCCGTCGACCACTGCCTCACCGCGTTCGACCGGGTGCGGCTGCCCCGCGAGGCCCTGCTGGAGGCGGAGCACGGCCGGTACGGCGAGGACGGCACCCTGGTCAGCAACGTGGGCAACCGGCGCAAGCGGTTCCTGCGCTCCATCGGCCGGGTCACCATGGGCAAGCTGTGCATGAGCGGCGCCGCCGTCGGGGCGGCGCGGGCCGCCCTGGCCATCGCCGTGCGCTACGGCGAGCACCGGGAGGTGGCCGGCCCGAAGGCGGGCGAGCGCATACCGGTGAACAGCCATCGCAGCCACCACGGCCGGCTGCTGAAATCGCTGGCCTCGGTCTACGCGATGACGTTCCTGCACCGTTCGGCGCTCGCCGGCTGGGCCGCGCACACCGAGGACGACCGCGACGACATGGAGCGCGCGGTGGCCGTCGCCAAGGGGTGGATCACCTGGCAGGCCCGCTCCATCACCATCGAGGCGCGCGAACGGTGCGGCGCCCAGGGCCTGTTCGCGGTCAACGGGCTGATCGGACTGCCCCAGTACACCGAGGGGACGATCACCGCCGAGGGCGACAACCTGGTGATCTGGGCCAAGGCGGCGGCGGAGATGCTGTTCGGCCACGAGACCACGTCCGGTGAGATGCCGCAGGCCGGGCCCGACGCGCTGACGGACCCACGGTATCTGCTGGGACTGCTCGCCCGGTCCGAGGCCGCCTGGCAGGCGCGGGCGCGCGTCGCTCTGCGCCGTGGTCCCGCCAAGAACCCTGTGGCCCGCTGGAACAAGGCGTCCTCCGCGGCCCTGGAGATGGTCGCCGTACATGCCTCGCTGCGGGCGGCCGACGCCTTCGTCGCGGCGGCCGAGCAGGCCGCGGACCCCGAGGCACGGAGGCTGATGGAGCGGCTGTGCGCGCTGTTCCTGCTGGACCAGCTCGCCGGCCGCACCGGCGATCTGCTGGCCGACGGGCATCTGAGCGCCGATCAGGTGCGTGAACTGCCTTTCGTCATCGACGAGATGATGGACGAACTGGCTCCGCACCTGACGACCCTGGTCGACGCCTTCGACCTGCCGGAGGAGTATCTGGCGGGCGTGCCCATCGCCAACGGCGCCACCGTCTACCTGGCCGACCACGCGAGCGCCGGCGCGTACCCGGGCTCCGCGTCCTGAGGTACGTCCCCGGCACGGCGTAACGGCCCAGCCGCCGCCCCGGCCGCCGCCTGGGCCGTTACACCGTGCCGGCCCGGACGCCCGCACCACGACGGCCTCGTGGCGGCACACGACAGCGACCGTGCGTGGACGCGCGCGGGTACGACGGAACCCCGCCCCCGATGTCAGGGGCGGGGTTCTCGCCGAGCGCCGGTCAGGGCGCTCTGGACCGCGACGTGTGCTCTTCGCGGTCGGTACGCGGCAGGATCGCTCGAGCCGCGTGGTGCCGCACACCGTGGCCGGGCCGGACGCTGATCGTCGTCCGGCCGGGGGTTTACCGGACACGGCCCGGCCACGGCGGCGACGTCTCAGGTGATCACGCGTCGGCGGCCAGCGACGGCTCCGGCGCCGCCTTCGGCTCCGCCACGGGCCGGGGCGGGCGCACGAACACGAACACCGCGATCGCCGCGACCAGGCTCAGGCCCGTGGCCACCAACAGGATCTCGTCCAGGGCGTCGGCGTACGCCTGGCGCACCAGGTCCGCCACGTCGTTGCCCCGGGCGATCAAGGTACCCGCCTCGCCGTTGCTGAGCTGGCCGACGAGGTTGTGCCCCGCGGTGTCCTCCAGCTTGCTGTGGAAGACCGCGCCGAGCACGGCGACGCCGAACGCGTAGCCGGTCTGGCGGAAGGTGTTGACGGCGCCGGACGCCATGCCCGCGCGCGGTCCGGGCACCGCCGCCATCGCGGCTGCGGACAGCGGGCCCAGCACCAGGCCCGCGCCCAGGCCGACGAGGAACAGCCCCGGCAGCACGACGGCCCGACCGGATCCGGGCCCGAGCGTGGTCTGGGCGAACACGCCCGCGGCGATGAAGAGCATTCCGGTCCCGATCAGCCGGCCGGGTGCGAACTTGTGCATCACCCGGCCGAGCACCATGGACACCGTGAAGGTGGTGAGGCTCGCCGGGAGGAACACCAGACCGGCCTGGATCGCGCTCAGGCCGAGCACCGACTGCAGCCACAGGGTCAGGTAGGCCCAGTAGGCCCAGGCCGCCGCGGGCAGCGCCGCAGCCGCGAGCAGTACCGTCGGGAAGGACGGGTTGCGGAACAGCGAGAGGTCCAGCATCGGGTTCTCCCGCCGGCCCTCGACGACGACGAACACGATCAGGCCGACGGCGGCGAGCGCGAACATCCCGAGGGTGAGGCCGGAGCTCCAGGACCCTCTGATCAGCGCGTAGACGAGAGCGGCGATGGCGACGGTGAAGCTCACCATGCCGGGCAGGTCGATGCGCTGCGGGCTGGGGTTGCGGGACTCGTTCACCGCCATCAGCGTGAGGACGATGGCGAGGACGCAGACCGGCAGGTTCACGAAGAAGATCCACCGCCAGCTGAGGTTGGAGGTGAGCACGCCGCCGATCACCGGTCCCGCCGCCGACGCGGCACCGTTGACCGCGGCCCAGGCGCCGAAGGCGATGCCCCGGTCCCGGCCTTCGTAGGAGCTGGTGATCAGGGCCAGCGTGGTGGCGAACATCGCCGCCGCGGCCAGGCCCTGGATGCCCCGCGAGGCGATGAGCAGGCCGACGTTCCCGGACACGCCGCACAGCAGCGAGCCGATCGCAAAGAGTACGAGGCCACCCAGGTACACGCTGCGTCGCCCGATCCGGTCCGCGAGCGAGCCCGCGGTCATCACCAGAGCGGCCAGCACGAGCGCGTACAGGCTGAGCACCCATTGCAGGTCCGAGAGCGAGGCATCCAGGCTTACGGACATGTCGGGTAGCGCTACGGTCACGATTGTCACGTCGACCAGCAGCATGAAGGTGCCGGCGCAGATCGCGACAAGCGGCAGCCACTTGCGCATGTTCAGGATCCTTTCAGTCACGTTATATGGGTGACACTTCAGAGCCGCGCGGTGTGACAGGGAACCGGAAAATAATGCGGAGAACGCCGGGGCGGGTGGTCCGGCGAGGGCGGAGACGCGCGGCGACCGCCCGTTTCCGAGCGGTCGCCGCATCGTCCGTGCCTGCCGGATCCGGTCAGCCGGGGATGGCCAGGTCCAGCCGGGCGAGTCGTTCGGGGTCTCCCATCACGTCGATCTGCACGATCCTGCCGCGCGAGACGATGAACCCCATGACCGAGACCGGCTTCCCGGCCACGGTCACGACCACACCCGCGGCGCCGTTCACCAGTGCCGGCAGCACCCGCGCGCTGGGGCGCTCGAACATGATCGCCCGGGCCGCGACCGCGGTCGCACCGTGGACCACGACGGACGCGTCCGGACGCGCGGGCCCCTCGTCGGCTCGCAGCACGACATTGGGATCGAGGACGGCGACGAGCGCGCCGAGTTCGCCGCGCCGCGCCGCGGCGAAGAAGGCGTCGACGACCTCCCGCTGCTGGGCGATGTCGGGATCGGGAGCCGGGATCTCGTTTCCCCGCACCCGGCGCCGGGCGCGGCTGGCCAGCTGCCTCGCGGTGGCGGGCGAACGTCCGACCATGGGGGCGATCTCGTCGAAGGGCAGGTCGAACATGTCGTGCAGGACGAATGCCAGCCGCTCGGCCGGGGCCAGCGTGTCGAGCACGACCTGGAGCGCCAGTCCGACCGAATCGGCCAGCAGCGCCGCGTCCTCGGGATTCGTGCCGCTCGTCAGGCTGACGACGGGGTCGGGTACCCGCACACCCATGAAGTCCTCACGCCGCGCGCTGCGCGAGCGCAGCATGTTCAGGCACACGCGGACGACGACCGTGGTCAGCCACGCGTCGAGGCTCTTGATCTCGTCGGTGTCCGACCGGCTGAGACGCAGCCAGGCCTCCTGGACGGCGTCGTCGGCCTCGGCGAGCGAACCGAGCATCCGGTAGGCCACCGCCCGCAGGCGGACCCGGTTCTGCTCGAAGCCCTCCGTCAACCCGCTGGGGTCAGCCATCAGGTCGTACTCCTCTGTTGCGACCTGCCATTACGGTGGCACCTCATATCTGTTCGATGTGACGAGCAAGCGATCTCCCGTGGCACGGACGGCCGGGCGGGCGCTGTGACCAGGGACGTACACCGGCAGCGTACCGATGCCGGCCGAAGGTACAAGTCGGCCTCCTGTCAGGCCTGGTGACGGGCCGCCAGGCCGGCTGCCGGTGCGGGGAGGACGGTCGCGGTCATGGGTCGTGCGGGCTTCGTGGCGGCCCCGGACGGCCGCTCTCGGGAGCGGCCCGGGCATCGGCGGCGCCGGCCACGACGACGGCGGGGCCGGCAGCCGGGAAGTGGGCCGCGGCGGGGGTCAGTTCGGCGGCCGGCAGCCGGTGCCGGGCGGTCTCGGCGTCCCGCTCCGTGCTCCCGGTCCACGCCCGGTCGGTTGCCGCACCGATCAGCCGATGCAGCCGTGCCCGGCGCAGCCGTCCGGTCGTCTCGTACAGCGTCTCGGCGAAGAGGGCGTGGGTGAAGCGGAACCAGCCCAGCCGTTGCTGGTCCTCTCCGATCAGGCCCGCAGCGATGGCGGTCTCCAGCGCCTCCAGGGCCGCCTCGATCTCCACCGCGGCGGCTTCGGCGACGACCTCGATGTCGAAGGACCGGCCGGCGATCGCGGCGACGGACAGCAGTTTGGCCGCCGTGCGGGGCAGCCGGGCGATCCGCCGCAGCACCACCTCGCGCACCGGTACCGGCACGGGTGCGGTGTCCGCCTGGTCCAGGTGCTGTTCGCCGGTCAGCAGTTTGATGAGTTCGCGCAGGAAGAACGGGTTGCCGTCGGTGCGCGACCACAGGGCGTCGGCGGTACGCCTGCCGACCTCACGGCCGAGGACGGCGCTCGCCAGGGTCTGCGTCTCCCGCGCGCTGAGCCCCTTCAGTTCCACCCGGGTCATCCCGGCGCGGGCCAACGCGGCCAGTGTCTCCGCCAGGGGCGCGGCTTCGTCCGAGCGGTAGGACACCACCAGCAGCAGCCTGCTCGTCGGCACCGACTCGGCCAGGTGGGCGAGCAGCCGCAGGGAGCTGAGATCCGCGCGGTGCAGGTTCTCGAGCAGGATCACCAGAGGGGTGGTGTCGGACGCGTCGCTGAGGTACCGGACGATGGCCTCGAACCGGCGCAGGGTGGTGCCGATCATCTCCGTGCCGCACACCAGCTCCTCGGTGGCCCCTCGCAGCAGCTCGGCCACCGGCTCGGGAACCGGACAGTGCGGCAGGCAGGTGCTCGCGGCGCGCAGCACCTGCTCCCAGAGCCACAGCGGTGGTGCGTCGACGTGCTCGGGGCAGGTGCCCGACAGGACGGGTACGCCTGCGTGTTCGGCGAAGCGCCGCAGCAGGAGGGTCTTTCCGCTGCCCGGCTCCCCGGAGACGGTCACCACCCGGCCCTGGTCGGCCGCCGCGGCCAACGAGTCGGCCAGCTGCCCCAGTTCCCGGTCGCGGCCGACGAAGATCTCCTTGTCCGTGACCGGGGCGGGCGGCGGCTCGGTGGTGCGGACCCGCGGTGCGGCCGTGGAGACGTCGGTCCCCCGTACGGCCGGGGCGGCGGGGGGCGGCTGCCAGTCGAGGGTCGGAGCCTGGTTCAGGATCTCCCACTCGAGTTGTTTCAGCGTCGGTCTGGGGTCGATGCCCAGCTCCTCCGCGAGGCGCATCTGGGTGCTGCGCAGCACCTCGAGCGCGTCGGCCTGCCGGCCGGCCCGGTACAGCGCCAGCACCAGCAGTTCACAGCCGTACTCGCGCAGCGGGTGGCTCTGCACGAAGGCCTCCAGCTCGGCCACCGCCATCTCATGCGCTCCGACGCCCAGCAGTGCCGCGCAGCGCATCTCGAGCACGGACAGTCGCAGTCCGTCCAGACGCGCCAGCTCCGGTGCCAGCCAGGTGGCCCCGGCGACCTCCGCGTAGGCCTGTCCCCGCCACAGCGCCAGCCCGGTCTCGAACCGAATCAGCGCCTCCCGCGGGTCGCCCCGGTCCCACGCCTGCCATCCCGCCCTGGCGTGCTCACCGAACCGGTGGACGTCGACGTCGACCACTCGGCTGTCCACCAGGTAGCCCTGGGGGCACTTGCGCAGCACCGTCGCCGGTGTCCGCGGTGCCCGCTGCGGTTCCAGCGCCTTGCGCAGATTGGCCACGTAGGCCTGCAACGAGGTCGTCGCCGACGGCGGTGGATGCCCCGCCCACAGGGCTTCCAGCATCAGATCCACGGTCACCGGCTGTCCCACCCGGCTCACCAGCAGTGCGAGCAGGGCGCGTTGCTTCGGCGTCCCGAGATCCACCAGCCGGCCGTCGACGGCTGCCTCCAGGGGGCCCAGCGCATTGAACTCCACCATGACCCGCGTCTCCGGCGGCTGAGCCTCGGTCCGTCGGACATGGTCCCTCGGCGCGTGATGCGAGGTCCCCACAACTACGGCGTCAGTCATGTGTCGGGAGTTCCCTCCCTCAGATGGGAAGGTCCGCATCAGGAGCCCGGAGAGCCGGGCGGCAACCGGCCCACTCCGTTCCGTTCGTCGCGGTGGCGCAGTGATGCGGACGGACTATGCGGCAACCGTAGTCAGCCGAGATCCAACACGGCTCGAAGGCTGCTCGACGATGGTCCGTGGGCGGCACCGCTCCGGCGCCCGGTGACTCACGGAAAGCGGGACAGCCGCCCCCGGGCCCGCCCAGCGGGCCCCGGAGCGGCTGTCACGGGACGGCCCCGGTGCGGGGGCCGGTCGCTGCCGACTGTCACCACTGGGTGAGCCAGCCGACCTGGTAGTCACCACCGTGCTGCTTGGTGAGGACGTTCATCCGGTTGACGGTGTTCATGAAGGAGATCAGGGACACCAGGGCGCCGAGCCCGTCCTCGTCGTAGTGCTTGGCGGCGTTCTGCCAGGCCTCGTCGGTGATCCCCTCGGCGCCGTCGGCGAGGCGGGTGCCCTGTTCCGCCAGCTCCAGGGCGGCCCTCTCGGCCTCGGTGAACACGTTGGTCTCCCGCCACACCGCGACCAGGCCGAGACGCAGGGTGCTCTCGCCGTGGTGTGTGGCCTCCTTGATGTGCATGTCCGTGCAGAAGCCACAGCCGTTGATCTGGCTCACTCGCAGCGACACCAGCTCCACCGTCAGGATCGGCAGCTTCGACGAGTACGCCCTCGCCGCCGCGCTGACGTGCTTCAGGAATTTGACCGTGACCGGGTTCTCGTAGACGTTCAAACGGCCACCCATGACCGACTCCTTTGCTGTGCCGTTATTGGTGCTTATACCTGTAAGACCCACCGGCCCGACACGTTGTGACAGGAGGGAGCGTGACGTACGTCACCGAACCTCCGGCCCGGTCAGAAGCGGCTCGCGGCCTCGGCCACCTCCTTGAGCACCTTGCGCTCCTGCCCGGTCGGCAGCATGACCAGGACGCGGTCGGCGCCGGCCGCCTTGTACTCGTCGAGCGAGTCCAGGTGGGCGAGGGTGACGGTGATCTCCATGCGCCCGCGACCGGCCTCCGCCGCGCGCTCCTGCAACTCGGCGACCCGGGCCCGGAACAGCCCCGAGTCGTCGTGGTGGCCGGGCATCCATCCGTCGCCGTAGGCGAGCACCCGGTCGAGGGCGTTCGGGTGGTCCCCGCCGACGAACACGGGCGGCCTGGGCTTCTGGAAGGGCTTCGGCCAGGAGTAGATGGGGTCGAAGTCGACGAAGTCGCCGTGGTACTGCGCCTGGTCGTTCGTCCAGATCTCCTGCATCGCGGCCATCCGCTCGGCCATCAGCTTCATCCGGGTGCGGGGGTCGGTGCCGTGGTTGCGGATCTCCTCGCGGTTCCACGGCGAGGCGACGCCGACGCCGAACAGCAGCCGCCCCTGGGACATCTGGTCGAGAGTGGCGATCTCCTTGGCCAGATAGATGGGGTCGCGCTGCACCACGAGGCAGATGCCCGTGCCGACCCGCAGGGTCGAGGTGACGGTGGCCATCGCGGTCAGGGTCAGGAGCTGGTCGCGGTTGCGGTGGAAGTCGCGGGGCATGTCGCTCGTCGCCGCTTCGCCCAGGTCGTCGCGGTCGGTGAGCTTGACGGTGTCGGACGTGTTGGCCCAGGAGGTTCCGCGGTTGACCGGCACGTGGCTGTGGTCGGGGACGAAGACCGACTCGAGGCCGAGTCCCTCGGTCTCGCGGGCGAGCTCCAGCGGGTCGATTCCCTCGTCCGTGTTCATCCAGAACACACCGAATTTCATATTTTCTCCACCTCGTTGTCGCGGACGTTGCGTCCGACCGGTGTTCAGGTCATGCATCGGTGCAGGTCATGAGGTTCGCGTCGGCGGTCCGCCGGGGATCCGTCCGCCGGTGGTCCAGCGGTGCGGCGGACCGGCGGGGCAGCCGCTCCGCCGGTCCGCCGGTCAGGTCCTAGATGTCCGCGACCTTCGTCGCCGACACGATGGCGTGGATGGGGAAGGAGTCCGCCGGCATGTCGGCGGGGGTCTCGTACGTCACCTCGCCCCACTCGAAGCCGCGGTCCTCCAGCATGCGCCGGTACGCCGACAGCTTCACTCCGCCGCCCTGTCCCATGGCGCAGCCGAGGAAGAAGGCGGGATAGAAGTCGACGCAGCGGGGGTCGACGGAGTCCTTGTTGTTCTCGGCGTACAGCGGCACCAGGAGGTTGACCTTGCCGCCGACCTTCAGGGCGTTGTTGGCGGCGCCGAAGATCTCGAACACCTTGTCCTTGTCCCACAGCGCCAGGAAGTGCTTGATCAGCACGACGTCGAAGCCCTGGGGAACGCTCTTGAAGACGTCACCGCCGACGAACGAGCAGTGCTCGGCGACGCCGTGCGCCCGGAAGTTCGCCAGGCACTCCTCCTCCTTCTCGGGCAGGTCGAAGGTGGTCACCCGCAGACCGGGCGAGGCGTTCAGCTTGTAGGTGTGGATCGCGCCGAGCCCGGTGTTCCCGGCGAGGTCCAGCACCTGCGCGCCGGCCGGGATCTCGACGTTGCTGAAGAACCACGGATCGACCCGGGCGGTCTCCGAGTCCATCGCCGTCGCCCAGGACTCCCGCAGGTCCTTGTGTTCGGCCACGGCACCGAACAGGGTGCCCTCGTAGCCGTAGAACTCCTTGAGGCCGACGACCGTACCGGCCTGGACGCTCTCGGTCAGGTAGAACCCCTGCCGCAGAACGGTGACCTTCACCAGGTCCATGAAGGCGAGCACCCGCTTGAGGTCCTCCCCCTCGACGTCGGCGAGCGTGCCGAGGGTGTAGCCGCCGGTGGCGTCGTCGTAGGTGACGAAGTCCTCCTGGACCGGAAGGTTCAGCAGCTGCTCCACGGCGTCCTCCTTGGCGCCGACCGCGCCGGCGAGTTGCGCCGCGGTGACGCCGGGGCTCTCCCGGATCTTGTCGATGAGGCCGAGTTCGAAGCAGGACAGCAGGTTGATGAACCGCGTCGGGCCCACCATGTATCCGCGAAGTTGCGCGAGCGTAGCGTCTGTGGACACTTCACCGATCCCTTTCGATTTGGTCATCTTGATACGTCGGACGAACCGGTCCGATGTCTGGTCAGTGGTCGTGGGTCAGCAAACGAGCGGGTGAGCCGGGAGCCGTCGGCCGCACGGCGGTGCCGGGTCGCGGCGGCCGGTGCAGGACGCGCTACTGTGCAAACGGAGGGGGCCCCGAAGTCCGTCGGCCGGACGCAGCCGTCGTGATCGATCCGATGGTCCTCATCCCCCTCCCGCCGCGGCGTGCAGCGAGTATGGACATCGGGGCTTGGCGGGGACTGTTCGGCGGGTTGGCGCCGACTTGGCGGCGTCTTGGCGCGGCGGGCGGGGACCGGAGGGCCAGGTCGCGGGACACGCGGGACATACCGCTCCACCGCCTCTCGAGGACCGCTGCCGATGCTTGATGACCGGGGAGCACGGGGGCGCGCCCCGCCTCAACATGTCGATCCGAAGGGATTCCTGTGACGAGCCCGGATGCCTTACTCGCCCGGATGCGCGAGTACATGGTGGGACCCACACGGTTCATGAACCTCTATGCCTGCTTCGAGCTGGGCATCGTCGACGCGCTGCGCAAGGAGGCCGGCCTGACCGCCGCCGACCTGGGCGAGGCCGTCGGCGCAAAGCCCGACGCCGTCGAGCAGTTGCTGCATCTGCTGGTGAAGGAGGGCTTCGTCACCCACGACGACGCCACCGGCGGCTACACCCTCGCCGCGCTCGCGGACGTCGGCGAGCAGGACCTCCAGCGTGCTCTGACCTTCATGGGCATGATCAAGACAGGCATGCTGCGGCAGTTGTACTACCTCGCCGACAGCGTGCGCACCGGCAACGTTGTCGGGCTGAAGGAGTTCTACGGCTTCGAAGGCACGTTGTTCGAGGCCGCGGGCCAGGTCGCCGAGGTGCGCGCCGCGTGGGGGCCGCTGGCGCAACAGGAGACCGCCAGTGTGTACCCCTGGTTCTTCCGGAGCTTCGACGTTCCGGACGGGGCGCGAGTGCTGGACGTGCTGGGGGGCAACGGGCTCGGGGCGATCATGACCCACCAGCTGAAGGGGTCGCCCGGTCTGCGGGTGACCACCTTCGACCGGCCCGCGCTGGAGGCGGAGTGCCTGCGGAACTTCGAGGCGCAGGGCGTGGCGGAGCACTCCTCCTTCGTGGGCGGTGACGTGCTGGAGTCCCTGCCCGGCGGCTTCGACGTGCTGCTGCTGAAGCACTTCGTGGACATGTACGACAAGGACGAGGTCCTCACCATCCTGAGGAACGCCCATCAGGCCCTGGAGCCCGGTGGACAGATCGTCGTCCTGGCGCCGGTGTACCCGGAGGACATCACGGACACCGACGACTACCAGGCCGACTTCTTCCCGGCCTACATCCTCGGTTGCGTGATGGGCCACGGAGGTCTGCAGAAGCTCTCCACCTACCGCAGTTGGCTGGAGGAGTGCGGCTTCGAGGTCACCAAGGTGACCGCCAAGGATCCCGCCGACGTTCCGGCGGACGCCATCATCACCCGCGTCGTCCTCTGCGCGACGAAGCGGGGCTGAACCGTCCGGAGCCGGTGCCAACCGCGCATGAGGGGCGGTCCCGTACGGGGCCGCCCCTCGGCGTGTGCCTCACCTCGCCCGGAGGTGTGGACGGGCCCGCCCCGCGCTGGAAAGCCGGGGACGGGCCCGCGGGTGAACCGGTCAGGAGGCCGGGAACTTCAGCAGCTCACCGTTGTTGCCGACCGTGTTGTTGGTGACGTAGAGGTCACCGTTGGCGGCGATGTCCAGGCCCGTGGGCTGGACCAGGCGGTCGCCGGTGTCGATCGGCGTGGCGGCACCGGTGTGCCGGTCGATCCGGGTCAGGCCGCCCGGCAGCAGGCCGGTCGAGGAGTAGCCGGTGGCGTACGACAGCGCGATCAGGTCGCCGTTGGGGGCCACGCGCAGGCCGATGGTGTTCGTCAGGCCCGTGGCGAAGACGGTCGGCTTGCCACCCGGCACGTAGCGCCAGATACGGCTGATGCCGGGCTGCATGCTGCTCAGGTCGGAGATGTAGAAGGCCCCGTCGCGGCCCCGCACGATGCCCGTCGGTACCGCCTGCGCCTCCCCGGGCGGGTTCAGCGCCTGGACGGGCGAGGACTTCAGGGCCGAGGACGTGCCGGCCGGCGGGGCCGGCAGCTTGTTGTTCGGGAAGACGGCCTCGGTCTCGGTGGTGCCGTCGGGGTGGACCCGGATCATGTCGTTGGCACCGGCGTCGACGACCAGGTAGTCCCTGCCGTCCCGGATGAAGGACCACGGGTTGGAGAAGACCTGGCCGTTTCCGGTCACGGAGTCTGGGTCGTGCAGGGCCTCGTGCTTGCCGAGGTCACCCAGGATCTTGCCCTTGGCGATGTACAGCGTGCCCAGCGGGTCGCTGCCCGGGCCGAGCGCCGCACGGGTGTCCGGGTCGCCACTGAGGTTGCTGACCACGCGGTAGGTGCCGTTGGGGGCGTTCTCGGCCTGGGTCACACCCATGATCGTGGACTCGCCGTCGGGGCGGACGTCCATCTCGGAGGGCAGGCCCGTGACGACACGGCCCTTCTTGGCGCCCTTGATCCTGAAGATGGAGCCGCTGAAGCCGAGGCACTGGGTGTTCGGCTCGGTGCACGGCGTCGCCGGCCCGCTGCCGGCCTCCGCGACCAGGAGCGAGCCGTCGCTCTGGATCCGGACGGCGCGCGGATTGTGCAGGCCGGTCGCCAGGACTTGGGGGGTCGACGAGATCCTGTGCCCGTGCCTGCCGGCGGCCGCCTGGGATGCGGCCTGGCTCGGTATCACGGTGGCCGTGAGGCTGCCCACGACCGCCGCTGCCAGGAAGGCCGCCGCCCAGGACTTGCTCGTTCTCGACATGTCTCTCCTCAAATTGGCACGCCCCCGCAGTCGGGGGCGAATTCGACCGGCGTCACCATAGACGCCGGACGACTCATCCGTCCTCTGCGTAAAACCCCTCAACTTAAACGGAGTTGGCCGAAGACATGGTGTGCGACGGCGGAATTCCGCAATTGCACACCGGGCCCCGCGACCGGAAAAGGGGTGCGCCGGCCGAGGCTGTCCGCAGGCGGGGGAACAGGGTGGACCACTGGATTCCGCGAGGGGCTCCGCCGTTAGCGCAGTCCGGTCCGTCAGCCGATTCCCGCCAGCCGCAGCAGCAGCGATTTCACTTCCGTGGCGGCGAGTCGCCCGGAGACCTCGCCGGGGTGCGAACAGAGCAGGACCGGTCCGTCCTCGGGGCGGTCCGGAAGCCGGCCGTGGCTGCCGCGCACCGGCGAGGGGTCGAGCGGGACGACGGCCATCCGGTAGCGCATGCCGAGCTTCTTGCGAGCCAGTGCCTTGGCGGCCTTGACCTTCACATAGGGGTCGAGGGGGTCCATGAACAGCTCGGCCGGGTCGTAGCCGGGTTTGCGGTGGATCTCCACGAGCTGTGCGAAGTCGGGGGCGTGGGCGTCGTCCAGCCAGTAGTAGTACGTGAACCAGGCGTCCGGTTCCGCGACCGCCACGAGTTCCCCGGACCGCGGGTGGTCCAGGCCGTGCTCCTTCTTGCCCCGGTCGTCGAGGAGTTCACCGACGCCGGCGATGCCTTCGAGCGTCTCCCGTACCCCGGCCAGGTCCTCGGGCCGCCGCACGTAGACGTGCGCCAGCTGATGGTCGGCGACCGCGAAGGCGCGCGAGGCCATGGTGTCCAGGTACTCCATGCCGTCCTGGGTGTGCACCTCCAGGTAACCGGCGCGGCGCAGGGCCCGGTTGATGTCGACGGGCCTGCTGACCCGGGTGATCCCG
The DNA here is from genome assembly GCF_043199955.1 of Streptomyces sp. NPDC048514. Taxonomy (NCBI): domain Bacteria; kingdom Bacillati; phylum Actinomycetota; class Actinomycetes; order Kitasatosporales; family Streptomycetaceae; genus Streptomyces; species Streptomyces sp. NPDC048514. The sequence continues at coordinate 367,322 of NZ_JBICWT010000003.1, forward strand.
TACTCGGAGAGGACGACCACGGTGCGGCCCTCGTCGGCGGCCTCGTCCAGCAGCGGGGCGAGTGCCTCGTCCAGTTCCGTGGCGGCCTGCAGCGAGCGCGGGTCCTCGGGGCCGAAGCGCTGGAGGTCGTAGTCCAGGTGCGGGACATAGCACAGCGTCAGATCGGGCCGGCGGGTGCGGTTGAGGTGCCGGGTGGCGTCGATGATCCACTTGCTGGACACCAGGTCGGCGGTGGGGCCCCAGAAGTTGAACAGCGGGAAGGTGCCCAGCTCGGCCTCCAGTTCGTCGTGCAGGGCGGCGGGCCGGGCGTAGAAGTCGGGCTCCTTGCGGCCGTCGGCGTAGTAGACGGGACGCGGGGTCACCGTCCAGTCGGTGTCCGCCCCCATCGCGTACCACCAGCAGACGTTGGCGACCGTGTACCCGGGGTGCAGGCGGCGGGCGGCGTCCCAGAGTTTGTCGCCTTCCACCAGTCCGTTGTGCTGGCGCCACAGCAGGACCTCTCCGAGGTCGCGGAAGTACCAGCCGTTGCCGACGATGCCGTGCTCGGCGGGGGGCGTGCCCGTCAGGAAGGTGGACTGGGCGGCGCAGGTGACGGCGGGCAGCACGGTGCCGAGTTCGGCGTGCGACCCGTTGCCCCGGAGCGCCTTCAGGCGGGGCATGTGGTCCAGCAGTGTGGGGGTCAGTCCCACCACGTTCACGACGAGCAGGGGTGTCGGGGGCTTCGTCACTGCTGCTCCTTGAGTCCGAGGTCGGTCAACAGGTCTCGGGCGAGGCCGAGTTCGGCGGCGATTCCGTCGGCGAGCTGGGCGTCCGAGGCCGGGCGCGCCTCGGCCGGCAGGGCCTGCCAGGTGTAGGTCTCGACCTCGAAGTGACGGCTGCGTGCCACGGGGCCGCCGACCAGGACGGCGAGCGTCTCGCGCAGCACGTCGAGGGTGGAGGTCAGCGGCGGTGCGGGCGGAGCGTGCAGCGGTACGTGGAAATGGGCGCGCCAGGGCACCGTGTCCGGCAGCGCGCCCCCGGCCAGCGCCGGGCCGAGGTCGTCGGTGCCGTGCAGGACGCCGTCCAGTCTGGCGCGGGTCTGGTGCAGGAAGCGCGGCTCGTCGAAGGCGGCGAGCGCCGCCCGGACCGCGGGGTCCCGGGGGGTCTCGGCGTGCAGGGCGGCGGAGAGCTGCACCTTGGGCACGGTGATGCCGGCCCGTGCCAGGCCGTCGAGGGCCGCCGTGGGGTCCTCGAAGCTGGTGGCCAGATGGCAGGTGTCCAGGCACAGGCCGATGCGGTGGCCGGGCAGGGCGGCGAGGGGGGCGATCGCGTCGGCGGTGGTCTCGACGGCGCAGCCGGGTTCCGGTTCCAGGGCGATGCGGATGGAGCGCCCTGACGTCTCCTCCAGGTCGTCCAGCCGCCCGGCCAGTTCGGTCAGTGCCGTGTGGGCCGCCTCGGCGGCGGCCCGGTCGAAGCCGGTGCGCCAGGCCAGCGGCAGGGTGGAGATGGTGCCCTCGGTGACGTCCGGCGGCAGCAGGCCGGCGAGCAGCCCGGCCAGAGCCACGGTGTGGTCGAGGCGTTCCGGGTCGGTCCAGTCGGGCTTGTAGACGCGGTACTTGACCTGTTCGGCGCCGAAGCCCCGGTAGGGGAAGCCGTTGAGGGTGACCACCTCCAGGCCTCGCCGGTCCAGCTCGGTGCGCAGCCGCCCCGGTGCGCCGGGGTCGGCGCTCAGCGCGCGGACCGCGTCGCGGGCCAGCCACAGTCCCACGCCGAGGCGTTCGGTGCCCAGGCGGTGCCGGACCGGTTCACAGTGGGCGGTCAGCTGGGCGATGACGCCGTCGAGTGTCTCGGCGGGGTGGACGTTGGTGCAGTAGGCGAGGTGAACGGTCGAGCCGTCCGGATGCCGGAAGCGCACGGCTCATTCGCCCCCGCGCAGAATGGAGTTGCCCTCGTGCAGGGCCCCGGCCTTCGCCACGTCCAGGTCCAGCCGGCCGCTCAGCCCGTAGAAGGCGACGGGGTTGCGCCACAGCACGCGGTCCACGTCGTCCTCGTCGAATCCCGCGGCGAGCATCGCGTCGCCGACCTTGCGGGTCTTCAGCGGGTCGCTCTTGCCCCAGTCCGCCGCGGAGTTGACCAGGACCCGCTCGGGGCCGTACTCCTGCAGGACGGCGACCATGCGGTGCTCGTCCATCTTGGTGTCGGGATAGACGGAGAAGCCGAGCCAGGCGCCGGCGTCCTTGGCCTCCTCGACCGTGGTCTCGTTGAGGTGGTCGACCAGGACCCGTTCGACGGGCAGCTCGGACTCGGCCACGACGTCGAGGGTACGGCGCAGGCCCATGAGCTTGTCGCGGTGCGGGGTGTGCACCAGGGCGGGCAGTCCGTGCCGGGCGGCGAGTTCGAGCTGCGCGGCCAGTGCGATGTCCTCGGCCGGGGTCACCGAGTCGTAGCCGATCTCGCCGACCGCGACCACGCCGTCCTTGCTCAGATAGCGTGGCAGTTCGTCGAGGACGGGCGCACAGCGCGGGTCGTTCGCCTCCTTGGGGTTCAGGGCGATGGTGCAGTGGTGCGCGATCCCGTACTGCGCGGCCCGGAACGGCTCCCAGCCGAGCAGCGCGTCGAAGTAGTCGTAGAAGCTCTCCGGCGACGTGCGCGGCTGGCCGAGCCAGAAGGAGGGTTCGACCAGGGCGCGCACACCGGCCGCGTACATCGCCTGGTAGTCGTCGGTGGTGCGCGAGGTCATGTGGATGTGCGGGTCGAAGATGCGCATCAGGCTTCCTTGGCGGTCAGGGCGAGTACGTGGTGCAGGTCGTCCGGCACGAGCCGCCCGGCGGCGGTGCGTTCCGCGGCGAAGTCCTGGAGCATGCGGGCGAGTTCGGCGTCGCCGCGGGCCCGGTCCGCGAGGTGGGCCACGGCGGCCGCCGGAACCCCGGTGAACAGGCACTTCAGGACGGCGTGCCGCCAGGCGTGGGCGTCCAGGTGCGCGGCGGCGTAGGGTCCGACAGCCGCGGCGACGAGCCGGGTGTCATTGGCGCGCAGCGCGTCCTCGACCAGCGGAACACCCGTGTCCGGGGTGAGCGTGAGGTGGGGCAGGGCCAGCAGGACGGCACGCCGCTCGGCACCCGTTCCGCGCTGGTAGAGCCGGGTCACGGCGCTCGCCCCGGGTCGCGCCGTGTACAGCAGCAGTACCCGGGCCGCCTCCGCCGCCTCGGGGAAGCCGCACTCCCGGCCGGCCGCCGCGAACCGCAGTTCCCATGCCGGTACTCCCCGGCTCGGGGCCGCGGCCGGGTCGGGGTGCGCCGTCTCGCGCGCGTCGGCGAGTGCGGCGTCGAGCCAGGCGGCTCCCTCGGGACGGAGGCGGGCCAGCAGTTCCTCGCGGTGGATCAGCATGCGGGCTTCCTTATGCGGACGGTGCCGGGGAGAGGGGGGTGGGCGCGGACGAGCGCGCGTCGGGGCGGTCGGGATGTGGCGGGGTGCGCTCGGCGGTGGCCGGGCCGTGGCCGCCGGACCGTGCCCGCTCGGCCTCGGTGAGCCGGGCGCGCAGAAACTCCATGGAGTGCCGGGCGAGTTCGGGGCCGGCGTGGGAGTGACGGGGCAGTTCGACCACGGTCAGCCCCTGGTAGCCGGTGGCGTCGAGCGCGGCGAGCACGGGCGGGAAGTCGATCTCACCGTCGCCGAAGGGCAGGTGTTCGTGCACACCGCGCCGCATGTCCTCGATCTGCACGTGCCGCAGCCAGGGCCCCGCGGCGCGCACGCAGTCGGCCGGGGACAGCGGCTCCAGGCACTGGCAGTGTCCGATGTCGAGGGTGAGGCCGAGCAGCGGGTGGTCGCCGAGCCGGGTGCGGAGCCGGTGGAAGTCGGCGAGCGACTCCAGCAGGTGTCCGGGCTCCGGCTCGACGGCGAGCGGGATCCGGGCCGCCGCCGCGGCGTCGAGGACCGGGTCCAGGGAGGCGCCCAGCAGTTCCCAGGCGGTGTCCTCGCCGACGCCGGCGGGCCGGATGCCGCTGAAGCAGTGGACCGCGTGGGCGCCCAGGTCGGCGGCCACCTTCACCGCGGTGACCAGCAGCTCGGTCCGGGCCGCCCGTGCCTCGGGGACCGGGTCGAGCAGGCTCGGACCGTGCTTGCGGCGGGGGTCGAGCACATAGCGGGCGCCGGTCTCGACCGTGACGCCGAGGCCCAGCGCGCCGAGCCGGTCGGCGACGTGCGCGACCCGGCCCGCGAGGCCGGGGCCCAGCGGGTCGAGGTGCATGTGGTCGAGAGTCAGGCCGACGCCGTCGTAGCCGAGGTCGGCCAGGACGCCGAGGGCGTCGTCCAGCCGCAGGTCGGTCAGGCCGTTGGTGCCGTAGCCGAGACGGATGCTCATGTGGGGCTCACCTTCCGGGCCAGCCGGCGGGCGACGGGCACGAGTCCGGTGAGCAGTGCGGCGCCGGTGAGTGCGCCGGAGCGTGCCGCGAGAGCCGCCTGGAGCGGGATCAGCGCGCGGATGCCGCCGCCGACGGCCCGCTGGGTCAGCGGCGGCGACGGGTTGAGCGCGGCGTGCAGGAACGGCTTGGCGGCGGTCGCCACATAGGCGCCGGCGAGAGCGGTCCGGGCGAACTCGGACGGGGACCGGGGCGGCGTGGTCCAGCGCTTCCCGTCCGGCTCACCGCCGCCCCGCCGGCCACCGGTGAGCGCACCGAGCGCGGCGGTCGCGCCGAGCGCGATGAGCGACCGCCCCGGCGAACCGCCCTGGGTCTCGGTGCGCGAGACGCTGGTGACCGCATAGGTGTGGGCGCCGATCGCGGCGGCGGAGACCAGCGCGCGCCGCACCGCCGAGCGGGAGCCGGCGGAGGCGCCGGGCGGCACCGCACCAGGCACTCGGGTGCCGGAGCCGGCCGAGGCTGCGGCAGCCCTCCCCGTCGTACGGGAGCCGGCGGAGGCGGCAGCCGGCAGGGCGCCGCGCACCGTCCCTCCCTTCCCGGCGGAGCGGGCCGGGTGTCGTGCGGTCGGAGAGGATCCCGCGGTGGCCACGGCGCCGAGCAGCACGTCGAGGGCCCGGGCCGCGGCCATCGTCGCCGGGCCCGCCGGGGTGTGCTTCAGCCGCAGGTCGTACGCCCAGACGGTGCCGGCGAGCGCGGTGGCGCACAGTGCTGCGGGGCGGCCCGCGGCGAGGGCGAGGCCGAGCCCGGCGGCGGTCAGGCCGGCCGCGGCCGTCAGCGCCTGTGCGGGGGCGATACGGCCCGAGGGAATGGGGCGGTGCGGCCGTTCGGCGGCGTCCTCCACCCGGTCCGCCCAGTCGTTCAGTGCCATGCCCGCCTCGTACAGGCACAGGGAGGCACCGGCCGCGAGGGCGGTGCGGGCGCCGGGGCGCACGCCGGTGGCCGCGGCCCCGGCGAGTGCGTCGCCGGGGACGGTGAACAGGGCCGAGACGCGCAGGAGTTCGGCCCAGTCGCGGGCAGGGCTCACCGGGACTCCCCCAGCCGTCCGGCGAGGCCGAGGAGGGCGTCGTACTGTTCGGCCAGCGCCGCGGACCCGCCGTCCGGATCCTTGAAGTAGAAGCCCAGCTCGGCAAGGCTCCCGGTGATCCCCGCTTCGTGGGCGCGGGCGGCCAGCCGGGCCAGGTCGAGCACGAGCGGTGCCGCCAGTGACGAGTCGCAGCCCTGCCAGGTGGTCTGCAGCACCATCCGCGTACCGAGGAAGCCCTCGAAGGCGACGTGGTCCCAGGCGGTCTTCCACTCGCCGAGCGCGGGCACGTCGTCGATGTGCACCTCGCCCTCGGGCAGCACCCCGAGGCTGTCCTCCAGAACCCGGTTCTTGCCCGCGTTCTTCGCCGCGGCGGCCGCCGAGTCGGCGAGCGCGGCCCCGTCACCGCCGCCGAGCAGGTTGGTGCCGGACCAGGCCCGTACCTCCAGGGCCCGCTGCCGGAACATCGGCGCCAGTACCGCCCGCAGCAGGGTCTGCCCGGTCTTCCCGTCCCGGCCCGCGTACGGCACCGCGGCCGACCGGGCCTGCTCCGCGAGGGCCGGGTGGCGTATCCCTGCCGACGGGGTGAAGTTCACGTACGAGCAGCCCGCGCGCAGGGCGGCCGCCGCGTACAGCGAGCTGGCGGGCAGCCGGGTGGCGCCGTCGGCCGGGACGGGCTCGGTGGAGGCGACGTTCACCACGACGGTGCGGGCCACCCCGGTGCGGCGCGTGAAGTCCTCGATGTCGGCGGCGAAGGCCGCGATCAGCTCCTCGTCGGTGCGCGTGTCGCCGGCCAGGGGCCCGCCGGTGCGGATCTCCCCGTCGGCGGCGCCGAGTTCACCGAGGACGGCCTGGGGGAGGCCGTGCGGCAGGACGCCCTGTTCGGCCAGCGCCTCGGCGCGTTTGGGCAGGGGCCAGTCGACGGTGTCGTGGCCGCCGAAGACGAGTGAGGACAGCGCGGGCAGTCCGGCGGCGGCGAAGGGCTCGGTCTCGGTGACCATTCCCGTCGGCGGGCGCAGCCCCGCCGCGACCGCGGCGCAGCCGGCGACCGCGGTCGTGGCGACGGAGCCGCGGGCCCCGATGAACCACACGCCCGTGCCGGGCCCGCCCGGGACTCTGTTGCGTGCGGCGGGTGTCTCGGCGAGCTCGGACACGGAAGTCCTCCTGGAGTGCGTCGGTTCTGACGGGCCGGGGTACCGAAGGCGGGGCCCTGGCCCAGGGGCGGACCGCTCGCCCTCGCCCCGGGTGGGCGGGCGGAGCCGGGAAAGGCGGTGGTGCGCGTTCCGGTGGTGGGCCGGAACGGTGGTGCGGGTGCCGGCCGTGACCGGAGCGGCTCCTGCCCTGAGCGTGCGGGGCCTCGTCCCCTGGGTGAGGCGGAAGCGGTGACGGTGTGTCCGGTGCGCCCGGCTGACGGTGGTGTCCGGCCCCCCGGGTGCCGGTGCGGGTGCGCTGTGCTCCCGGGCTGTACGTCCTGCGGCGGGTGCCCTATTCGGGGCTCTGCTGGAGCTGTTCGGCCAGCTCGCTCCAGGCGGCCGCGCAGCTGCGGGCCAGGTCGGCGACCTCGGGGGCCCAGTGGCCGGGCAGTCCGCGCTGGAGGGTCTCGAGGCCGTCGCCGTCGACGGAGTACTGGCGCAGCCAGCGCAGGGCCCGCCGGCCGGCTTCGTTGAGCCGCAGCGAGGGGTCCTCGCTGAGTTTGGCGAGCAGCTTGCGCCGGTCCACCGGGACGGCCTCGCGGTCGAGGCGGGCGACCGCCCCGTGCCGCCGGTCCGCGACGGATGTGCGTGCCACGCCCGGGGATTCGCGATAGCGGCCGGGAACCGGGTCCTCGCCGCGGTCGATGCGCAGGCGCACGTCCCGCACGGTGGCCGGGGAGAGACCGGTGGCACGGGCGACCTCGCGCAGGCCGGCGTCGGGCCGGTCGAGGAGGAGGGCCGCGGCGCGGCGACGGCGCCGGCCGATGTCCAGGGGGCGCGCCCGGCCGTCCCGGCCCAGGCGCGCGCCCAACTGTGCCAGGTCCGCGGTGGGCGACTGCGCCCGGATGCGGGAGACGGTCTTGTCGGAGATCCCGGTGGCCGCGGCGATGGCGCGGTTGGACCAGCGCGGGTGGGTCAGGATGATGCGTGCCGCCGCGGCCGCCCGGTCGGTACGGGAGAGCGGCAGACCGTGGGTGACGTTGGCTCTGACGGACAGGACGAAGGCGGCGGCGCTGTCGCAGTCCAGCAGCCGCGCGTCGATGTCGGTGCGGCCGTTGAGCAGGGCCGCGCGGATCCGGTGGGCGCCGTCGATGACCCGCAGGGTGGGGCGGTGCACGGTGATGGGAGGCAGCCTGTCCCCGGCCTCCGCCAGCACCCGGACGTGGGCCTGGTCCACCCCGTCCAGCCGGGGTGAGTCGTCGAAGACCAGCGAGTCCAGCGGTACCCGGACGACCGGATGCGACTCGACCCAGATGGACGACGACTCGATCTCGTCGAGATCGGCAGCCGGGTACGTCAACTGCTCGGCCAGAGACAACCCGTACCTCCTGACAGCGATCCGGAAGTGGAATCCGTTGCCGCACAGTCTGCGCTCCGGTGGTCGACGTCCACTCGGGTCTGGATGGAAGGCCAGTTCGGCCACGATGGCGCAGATGGCTCGATTCCTATAGCCGAATTCCGAGGTGCGGGAACAGGCTTCGACGATTCCGAACCACGCTTCTTTTTCGGGTAATTCGGCGCACGTTCCGGCGGCTGCGTGAAATCCGCATCCCGTTGCGCGGCCGGCCGGCGGATGAAATCGCGGAATTCCGCGGTCGCGCCTCGGCGTCCCCGGATGGTGCCACTCACGGACCATCCGGGTCCGGGTGGATCGCCGCCGACGGGGACGAGGACGGAACACCCGGCCTCTCACCCGTTCGAGGCACCCGTCGCTGCGCCTGCGTGTGTCCGCGCGAAGGACGCCGGAGTGTGCGCAGCGTGGAATGTTCGGCCTTGGGCGACGGTGAGGGAAGATGATCGTGTCGGTGGTGTCGATGCCCGCGGGGACCACCACTCGTACGGGCCTGTCGGAGGCGCGGGAGTACCTCGCCTCCTCCGATTTCCTGCTCGTCGACGTGCAGCTTCCCGAGGAGCCTGCGGGCGGCGAGGAGCGGGTCGTAGGCGGGCTCGGCCTGGAGTCCGAGACCCCGCCGTGGTTCGGCAGGGCGGGTGGACCGGCACGGGCCCAGTTCCTCGGCGACCGGGCCGGTTTCGTCGTACCCGTCGTCGAGGGCGGCCGCATCGCCCATGTGCACGTCCTGGCCACCGAGCGCCACCTGGTCACGCTCCACCGGGGGCCGCTGGAACCGCTGACGAGCCTCGTCGCGCGGCTGGCGCAGGAGAGTCCGCCCGACACCGCTGCCGTGCTGTTCCTGTTGCTGGAGGAGGCGCTGGACACGTTCCGCCGGGCCGCGGTCGCCGATCTGCTGGCGGTGGAGGAACTGGAGGACGAGATGTTCGACCGGCGACGTCCGGACCAGATCTACCGGCTGACCCGGCTGAGGCGGCGGGCCGCGCTGCTGCACCACTTCCTCCTCCCCTACCTCCAGGTGACGGACGAGGTCTTCACACGCAGGATGCTCAACAGCGCTTTCCCGGCGGAGCGTCAGCGGCTCGCCAGGGAGTTCCAGCACTCCAGCCGGCTGGTGCTCACCGACATCCAGACTCTGCAGGAGGCCGCCAGGCGGGCCTTCGCCGGCTACTCCTCCCTCGTGTCGGGCGAGCAGAACGGCGTGATCAACCGGCTGGCCATCGTGTCGACGATCTTCCTGCCGCTGACGTTCCTGACCGGCTACTTCGGTATGAACTTCAACTATCTCACCGACGAGATGGAGAGCAGGACCGTCTTCTGGCTGCTCGCCGTCGGCCTGCAGGGGGCCGTCCTGCTCCTCGCCCTGTACGTGCTGCACCGCACCCACATCTGGCGACGGCTCCGCAGCGACGACGATCCGGAGGACACCTGAGCCCGCGGTGCCGGCCGATACGGGGCCGGCCGGGTCACGGGGAGGCGAACGAGAAGCTGCGCCACAGGCCGTTGGCTCTGACGGCCTCGTCCGCGGACTGCATGTCCAGGTAGATGCTCTCCCCGCCGCGGGGCACGGTGCAGTCGGGTGTCGTGTACAGGAGCATGCTGCTCGGCGTGTAGTTGACGATCCGGGACACGTCCTGGCGGAAGCGGTGACAGCCCTCGATCGGTGGATTCGAGATGGTCTCCACGTGCCGGACACCGTTCCACGCCTCGATCTGACCGGATGCCCGGTCCTGGCAGGCGGTGAGCGCCAGGCCGAGCACGGCGATGCCGGTGAGAGCGGCCATGGACCGTGATGCGGGCATGGGGCCTCCTGTGCCGGGGACGGGAGCTGCCGGGGACATCGTCCCGCCACCACTATCCGACGAAGCGGACGGGCACGCCTGGTGGGTACGGCCGATGCGGGCACGGTCAGCCCGTCGCGGGCCACCGTGCCGAGCGGGTGCGAGGCCGGCACCGCCCGCACACGCGGCCGGACGCGGGGCCGGCGCCGCCGGGCGGCGGACACGGGTGGGGCGGGTCAGCCGCCGGTCGCGAAGCCGGGGAAGAGGGTCATGCCCCCGTCGACGTAGAGGGTGGTCCCCACGACGTAGTCCATGAGGTCGGAGGCGAGGCCGACCACGGCGTGGGCGACGTCCTCGGGGTCGCCGATCCGCTTGTACGGGATCAGCTGCAGGAGATCCTCCTGTGCCTGTGCCGTCTCCCAGGCACTGCGGTTGATGGGGGTCTTGATGGCGCCGGGGGCGACGGCGTTCACCCGGATCCGCTTCGGGGCGAGTTCCTGGGCCATCGTCGCCATCATCATCTGCACGCCGCCCTTGGAGGAGGCGTAGTTCACGTGGCCGGCCCACGGGATGATCTGGTGCACCGAACTCATGCAGATGATCTTTCCGGCGGCGCGCGAGACCTCCGGTACGACTCCGCGGCGCAGGAACTCCTTCGTCGCCTCGCGGGCGCAGAGGAACTGCCCGGTGAGGTTGACGTCCAGGACCTTCTGCCACTGGGCGAGGGTCATGTCGGTGAGGGCGGCGTCGCGTTGCAGTCCCGCGTTGGCGACCAGGATGTCGATGGTGCCGAACTCCTGGACCATCCGGTTCGTCATGGCGACGACCTGGTCCTCGACCGAGACGTCCGCCTCGTAGGCGGCGGCCCGGACCCCGAAGGCGGTGATCTCCTCGACCGCTTTCTCCGCCTCCTCCCGGCCCGCCACGTAGTTCACCACGACATCGGCGCCGGCCCGGCCCAGCGCGATGGCGGTCGCTCTGCCGATTCCGGAGTTCGCGCCGGTGACCAGCGCCTTCTGGCCCCGCAGCAGCTGCGCGGGAATCACGTTCCGCGATGTGCCCTCGGTTGAACTCACGGTGACCTGCTCCTCCACTACGTGCCCGGGCCGGCCGGGCGGCGGGCCCGGGGGTTCGGCCAGCCAAGCATCGCGACGCGGTGCCGGCCCCTCGTGGCGGTGCGCGTTGCGCTGCCCGGCCGACGATCTTCGCTCGGTCGGCCGCGGTGCCGGGTCAGCCGAGTCGTTCCAGCTGGTCGACCACGCGCAGGGCGTTCGCGATGGCGCGGCGGGGAGCGGCTTCATCCGGATCCTGCCGACTCGTGCCCTGTCCAGTGCCGCTGGCAGCGGCCGGACGCCCGGAGCCGACAGGCTTGCCCACCCGAGTTGCATCAGCCGTCACCGTCGAGGCCCCGGGGGATTTTGCTCAGCGTCACCGTGACGGCGCTCGTCTTCGGTGGCGCCGTCGGCCCGCCGGGTGATCAGCTCGGCCAGGCCGCCGGGCCCCCGCCCCGCCACTCGATCCACCCGGCGCTCGTCACGTCTTCCGGTTCGACGTCGTCCATACCGGCCGCCCGCAGGAACTCGACGATGTCGATCACCGTGTATGCCATTCCGGCGAAGGAGGCGCCGACACGGACGCGGCGGCCGCCGTCCTCCGCGGGTGGGTACACGATCACCTGGGGCACAGCGCCCACCCTCGCCCCGGCCGGCCCGCGGCGCACGGGGAGGGCGGCCGTACGAGTGGCCGTACGAGTGGCCGTACAAGTGGACGTACAAGTGGCCGTACGGGAGCGCCGGCCCTTCGCCCAGGTGCGGACGCGGCGGCACTCCCTCAGGGTGGGAGGGGTGCCCACCCCGGCAGGCGAGGAGAGTGAGGCAGTGGCCGACGCGACGAACCACGACGAGCAGCGCGAGAGCTGGGACACCTTCCGCGAACTGGTCAACATGACACCGTCCGCCCTGGAGAAATGGCTGGCGACCGGCGAATCGCGGGCGGCGGGACAGCACAAGGGCGGCGGGGAGTCCACCGGGCACGCCTCGGGCCGCACCATCGTGGAGATCCTGCGGAAGAAGAAGGGCGACCTCTCGGACTCGGACTACGCCCACATGCGCAAGGTCAACGGATACATCCGCCGCCACCTGGCACAGCGCCCCGCCGGCGACGTACGCGACACGACCTGGCGGCGCTCGCTGATGAACTGGGGTCACGACCCCCTGGCCGGCAGCTGAATTCCACGACCACCGCTCGGCCCCGCACGGGCGGCGGACGCGCGGGCGGCCGGTGGTGGCGGACACATCACGGGGGCGATCCGGGGTACTCCACTGGAGGAGGTCATGATGTTCGAGGCCGGCGACATCCGCGAATGGCGGGGCCACGACGTGGTGGACCGGGACGGCCACAAGATCGGCGCACTGGAGTCGGTCTATGTGGACACGGTCACCGACCAGGCTTTCTTCGCCACGGTGACCATGGGCCTGCCCACCCGTCGCCGCCTGGCGTTCGTCCCGCTCCTCGGTGCCACGGTCGGCCCGGGGTATGTGAAGGTCGCCCACACCAAGGACGTGGTCAAGAAGGCCCCGGCGATCGACACCGACGGTGAACTGCCCGCCGCCGAGGAGCCGGCCGTCTTCGCCCACTACGAACTGGACTACGCGCCGGGCGGCGGCGGCGAACGACGCCTCGCCCGCCGTTGACGCACCGCAGCCGCCGGGAGTTCCGATGAGCCTGTTCCTGTTCCTGATCCTCGTGGCCGTGGTCCTGGGCATCATCGGCTTCGCCGTCCACGGCCTGTTCTATCTGCTGGTCATCGGTGCCGTCGTCCTCCTCGCCGATCTCGTGTACATCGCGGTGCGCTTCCGGCGAGGGGGCAAGGGACGCCGCATCGCCCGATGACGGCGCGACGGGCCGGCCGGGACGGGGCCGGCCGGCCGGGGAAGTCGCGGTGCCGCAGGTACTCGCCCCGTGCCCCTACGGGCGCGCGCCATGGTGGCGGCGGCCGCGGTGCGCGTCGGGTCCACGGGCCAGGGCGATGACGGCCGCGTCGTCGTCGAGGCGGCCCCCCACATGTGCGAGAAGGTCGTGCCGGATCAGGTGCAGAAGCCGGTCCGGGCCGTTGCCGGCCCACTGCGCGACCCGTTCGGCGAACGGATAGAAGGCGCCGGTGCCGTCCCGGGCCTCGATGACGCCGTCGGTGTAGAGCAGCAGGGTGTCCCCGGGCTGGAAGGAGAACACGTCGACCGCGTGGTCCGCCGGTGCCGGTCCGCTGATCCCCAGCGGGAGCGCCGGGTGCACGGGAACGCTGACGGCACTGCCGGGGCTCAGCAGCAGCGGCGGCGGGTGTCCGCAACTGATCACCCGCGTGACGTGGTCCGATTCCGGCACCTCCACCAGTAGCGCGGTGGCGAACCGCTCCCCCGACTCCTCCTCGGGCTCGAGGTCGGAGAGGTTGCGGGAGACGCTCTGTTCCAGCGCGGTGGCCAGAGCCGGCAGGTCGGCGTGCTGATGGGCGGCCTCGCGGAACGCTCCGATCAGCAGGGCGGCCTCGCCGATGGCCGCCAGCCCCTTGCCCCGCACATCGCCGATCATGACGCGTACGCCGTGGTCGGTGGACGTGGCGGCGTAGAGGTCACCGCCGACCTGGGCCTCGTCCTCGGCCGCCAGATACAGACAGGCGATCCGCAGGGGGCCGATCTCCTCCGGCAGCGGCCACAGCAGGACGTGCTGCGTGGCCTCGGCGACCGAGCGCACCTGGGCGAGCTGGCGGCGGTGGCGCTCACGCACCACGCAGAAGAACACGATGAGGGCCGACAGCACCGCCAGCGCGAGGATCTGGACGAGCACGTTGCGCGAGAACAGCACGCCGAAGTGCCAGCCGATGTACGTCTGTGCCCCCATGGCCAGCAGCCCGATCAGGCCGGTCCCCCAGGGGCCCGCGAAGGAGGCGGTGATCGCGGGGGCGATGACCAGCAACGGACCGAGGTGGACGTCGGCCGGGAGCAGCTGGTCCACGACGGTGATCACCACGATGAGGACGACCGGGATCACCAGCAGCGCGTGGCTGCGCTGCCACTGCGCCCCCATGCCGGCCCGTCGTTCCTGGGAGCCCACATCTTCCACCCTGCACGTGTTCGGCGGCCTCGGCGAGCGCGGCCGGACACCTTTTCCTCGGTCAGGGGGCGGGCAGGGGCAGCAGCATGCAGGTGCTCGTGGCGTGCGCCAGCAGGCGGTCCGCCTCGTCGTACAGGTGGGCCTCGGCGAGTGCGGTACGGCGGCCGCTGGTCAGGACGCTGCCGACGGCACGTACCGTCCCCGTGTCGAGGGTGACCGGGCGCAGGAACTTCACGGCGAGGTCGAGCGAGGTGTAGCCCATTCCGGCCGGCAGTGTGGACTGCACCGCGCAGCCGGCCGCCGAATCGAGCAGGGTCGCGTAGACGCCGCCGTGCACGCTGCCGATGGGGTTGTAGTGCTCCTCGCCCGGCACCAGGCTGAAGACCGCGCGTCCGTGCGCCACCTCTTCGAGACCGAAGCCCAGGGTGGCGCAGACGGGTGGTGCGGGAATGCGGCCGGCGGCGATCTCCCGGAGGAACTCCAGCCCCGAGGCGACGCCGACCGCGGATGCCGAGATCGTGGGGTCCTCCCACTCGTACGTACGCGACCGTCCCATGCGGCTGTGCCTCCTCAGCTGGCTTCAGTCAGCGAAGCTAGCCGTGCCCGACGCTGACTGTCAATGACAAAGCCAGCGTGCTTCTCTACCCTGGCGGCATGAAGTGGCTGGAGATGAGCACCCAGAACTGCACGGTCCAGCGCACCCTCGACCTGGTCGGCGAGAAGTGGACGCTGCTGATCGTGCGTGACGCCTTCAACGGAGTGCGGCGCTTCGACGATTTCCGCCGCCATGTGGGGCTGTCGGAGGCCGTGCTCGCCGACCGGCTCCGCAAGCTGCTGGGCGCCGGCATCCTGCGGACCGTGCCGTACCGGGAGGAGGGCAGCAGGACCCGTCAGGAGTACCGCCTCACCCGCAAGGGCCGGGACCTGTGGCCCGTTCTCGTGGCGCTGCGGCAGTGGGGCGAGTCGTACGTCGCCGACCCCGAGGGGCCGGTCCTGGACATCCGGCACAGCGACTGCGGGGCGCCCGTCCGGGTCGTGGTCGAGTGCTCGGGCGACCACCGCGAGGCGCTCGCCCCGGCCGACGTCACGGTGCTGCCGGGACCCGGGGCCCGCCCGCTGGCCTGAGTCCACGGCGCACAACGCCCCGCCGGGGCCCGGGGGTCGGCGACCGTGACGCCGCCGGGGGCCGCGGGCACACCGAGCGGACGAGACGCCGCCGTACCACCGTCACCGGCCGGCCGCCGCCGTACCGGCTCCCGGGTCAGGCAGCGTGCGCGGTGCGGGCCGTGCAGCGCCCGCGGCGCTCTTCCCCCCCGGCCCGTGCCGGTGTCCGGGCCAGCTATCCTTGCCGCCGTACCTGGACACGGGGTGCCCCACGAGGGGCTGAGATCACACCCGTCGAACCTGAACCAGTTAGGACTGGCGGAGGGATGTCACATGTCATTGCCGCATGCCCATGACGCGGCGGCGGTCGCCGAGCCGGAGCACGTCTTCGACGGGCGGATGCCGGCGGCTTCCGGTGATCTGCGGATGGAGGCGCGAGGCATAACGCCGGTGCCGGAGGACGCCCGCTACGGCAGCCCCGGGCGGTTGTTCACCGTCTGGTTCGCCCCCAACCTGACCATGACCGGCGTGTTCACCGGCACCGTCGGCGCGGCCCTCGGGCTGGACTTCGCCACCGCGCTCCTCGCCGTGGTGCTCGGCACCGTGCTGGGCGCGATACCCACCGCCTACCTCGGCACCTGGGGCAGTCAGACCGGTGCGGGGCAGCTGCCCCTGGCCCAACTGGCCTTCGGCCGGGGCGTCACCCTGCCGGGCACGCTGCAGTGGCTGTCGTCCATCGCCTGGGACGCGCTGATCGGCCTGTTCGGCGGGGACGCGCTGGCCCAACTGTGCGGCCTGCCCTTCTGGGTGGGCGTCCTGCTGATGATGGCGGCACAAGGGGTGCTCGGGGTGCTCGGGTACGAGGCGATCCACCGGCTGCAGACGGTGATGACCTTCGCGCTCGCCGCGTCGTTCGCGGCCTTGGCGGTGAAGCTCCTGAAGGGCGCCCAGCCCGCGACGGCGGCGACGGTGCACGGCGCCGACCGGGCCGGTGCGTTCGTGCTGACCTGCACCGTCGCGCTGAGCCTCGCCCTGTCCTGGGCCCCGTACGCCAGCGACTTCAGCCGTTATCTGCCCCGGTCCGCGTCCCGTCCGCGCATGTTCTGGTACACCCTGCTCGGCGTCGCCGTGTCCTTCGTCGCGGTGCAGGCGCTGGGCCTGTGGGGTGCCGCGCGGTTCACCGACCAGACCGCCCGTGGCGTCGACGACCTGCTCGGCGGCGGCGCACTCGGCGCGTTCGGGCTGCTCGCCGTCGCTCTCGCGGCCCTGTGCAGCAACGCCATGAACGACTACAGCGGCTCGCTGGCGCTCCAGACCATGGGGGTGCGGCTGCCGCGGCCGGTGGCCGCCGCCCTCGCCGCGGTCCTCGGGTTCCCGCTGGTGCTGTGGATGCACGCGGCCGACACGACGGCCCGCTTCCAGAACGTGCTGCTGTTCGTCGGCTACTGGATCCCCGCGTTCGTCGCGATCGTGATCGTCGACTGGGTGGTGCGCGCCCGGGCCCGTGGTGGCCGCCCGGTCGACCTGACGGCGGAGACCTCCCGGCCGCAGCCGTGGTGGCCGGCTCTCACCGCGTTCGTCGTCGCCTTCGCCGTGGCGGTGCCGTTCATGAGCACCAGCCTGTACGTGGGCCCGGTCGCCAAGGCCCTGCACGGCGCCGACCTCGCCTACCCGGTGGCGTTCGCCGCGGCACTGGCCGTGTACGCGCCGCTGCGCGCCCGGCGCCGCCCCTGACCCCGCCCCTGACCCCGTCGGAGACGGTGAGGTGAGCCGGCGGGTCGGCGCCGGCGTCCGCCCGGTTACCGGCCTCGGCGGACTGCCGTATCGTGAGAAGAGCCTGCGAAAGGATCAGCGCGATCCGGCCGCGGCGACGAGGGCCGGAGTCGCGGCCCGCAGCCGTCACCCGTTCCCGGGACCTGGGCGGCCGGTGATGATGATCAGTGAGAAACCCGCGAACAGCGCGGAGACCGGCGCGGCTCACCGGTCCCCCTTCCCGACGCACCCCGCCGGCCGGCCGGAGTCTCCGCCGCCGCCGGTCGGCCGGGACCGTACGGCCGATCGGCGGAAACACCCCGGGCATGTTCGCGGAGGGCTCCCCGGGTGGTACGCATCGAACCGCGGACGTGCGAGGAGCGGAGCGCAGGTGATCCGGGTACTGGTGGTCGACGACGAGGCCCTGATCCGGGGCGGCTTCACCCACATCCTCAGCTCGGCGGACGACATCGAGGTGGTTGCGGCGGTTCCCGGCGGTCAGGCCCTCCCGGCGGTGCACGAAGCGCACCCGGACGTCGTCCTGCTGGACATCCGGATGCCGGACGTGGACGGGCTCACCGTCCTGGGCGAGATCCGGCGTATGACCGACCCCCCGGTGGTGGCCATGCTCACGACGTTCGACGCCGACGAGTACGTGGCTGCCGCACTGCGCTCGGGTGCCGCCGGGTTCCTGCTGAAGGACACCGACCCGGAGCAACTCCCGCACCTGGTCCGGGCCCTCGCCGAGGGCGGGACGGTGCTGTCGTCGAAGGTCACCCGCACGGTGGTGGACGGCTATCTCGACCAGGGTGCGCGGGAACCCGCCACCCGCCTCACCGCCCGGCTGACCGATCGCGAGCGGGCGGTCCTCGTGCTGATGGCCACGGGGCTCGGCAACACGGACATCGGCCGGCGGATGCACCTGAGCACCGGCACGGTCAAGGGTCACGTCAGCGCCGTGCTCAACAAGCTGGAGGTCGGCAGCCGCGTGCAGGCCGCCCTGATCGCAGAGCGCGCGGGCCTGCTGGGGCCGGCGCGCGACGAGGACGCCCCATGACATCCCTGCGCCCCATGCCGGCCAGACGACCGCCCTCGCTGCTCCTGGACGCCGCCCTCGTCTGCGCGGCGCTGATCGACACCTGGGTCCACGTCGGTCTCCAGGACCCGCCGGTGGCCCCGATATGCGCGCTGCTCGCGGCGTTCGCCCTCTTCCTGCGGCACCGGCTGCCGTTCGTGACCTTCCTGCTCACGCTCCCGGCCGCCATGGTCTCGGACGCGGTCGTCGCCCCCGTGGCGGCGCTCTACACGCTCTCCTCCCTCAGCCGCCATCGCGTCCTGCTGGCCGGCTGCGCCCTGGTCTACGCGATCAGCGACTTCCTGCCCTGGCCCTGGACCCGCCTGCGGGCGGACGAACTGGCCGACACCCGCAACGTCGTCCACTTCGGCTACAGCCTGGCGACGGCGGCCGCCCCCGTCTTCCTCGGCCAGCTCGTCCAGGCCCGGCGCGAGCTGTCGCTGCGGCTCGCCGAGATCACCGCGGCCCGCGAGTCCGAACGGCTGCTGACCGCGCAGAGCGTCCTGGCGAAGGAGCGCGCGCAGCTCGCCCGGGAGATGCACGACGTGGTGTCCCACCAGGTCAGCCTCATCGCCGTACAGGCCGGGGCGCTCCAGGTCGGCAGCCGGGACGAGGACACCAAGCAGGCGGCGGCCTCCATCCGGCGGCTCAGTGTGCAGACGCTGGACGAGTTGCGGCACATGGTCAGCGTGCTGCGCGCCTCCGGGAGCCGCCCCACGGAGCTGACCCCGCAGCCGTCCCTCGCCGACCTGCAGCGGCTCGTGACCGGCAGCGGCATCGAAGCGGAACTGAAGACGGACCTGCCTCAGGACCTTCCCCCCACCGTCCAGCGCGCCGTCTACCGCACCGTCCAGGAGGCGCTGACCAACGTCCGTAAACACGCCCCTGGCGCGACCGCCACCGTCCGGCTCGTGGACCGGAACGGTGCCGTGCACGCCACGATCACCAACACCGCTGCCACGCGCCCCGCACTGCCGCTGCCCAGCGCCCACCACGGCCTGGCGGGTCTGGGCCAGCGTGCCGAACTGCTCGGCGGCACCGTCAGCTGGGGCCCCACGGCCGACGGCGGCTGGGAACTCCGTCTGGAGATGCCTGTCGAGCGCAACCGCTGACCACGAGGGGGGCTGCGGCGGGGGCTCCGGGCGCGAAGACACACGAGAGGCCATGTGAGACCGTGGTGCAAGGAAACCCGCCCGTGGATGGGGCCGACAGCATGGGTCTCAGCGATACGGTGAACGATCGGCGAGGCGATCCGTTCGACATCACGTCGGCCGCGGTCGCCCTGGTGGACGTGCACGGCACGATCCGGTTCTGGAGCGAACGAGCGGAGGCGCTGCTCGGCCATCCGGCGGCCGAGGTGCTGGGGCGGCCCGTGACGTCCGTCCTGGCGAACCGGGACTCACCGGCGTCCGCGCTCTCCGGAGCCCGCCGCGTCAGGGACGGCTGGGAGGGTCTGGTCGCCCTGCGCCACCGTGCCGGTCACCGCGTGCAGCTCGCCGTGCGGGCCTGCCCGGTGCGCGCTGAGCAGGGCTCCGGCTGGCTCGCCGTGGCCTGTGACGTCGCCGCGTCCCGCCAGTGGGAGCTGGACCAGGCGGTCGTGCGCGGCCTGCTGGAGGAGTCCCCGATCGGCATCGGTGTCCTCGACACGGAACTGCGGTTCCAGTGGGTGAACCGGGTGCTGGCGGCGATGGAGGGCCTGGCGCACACCAACGGTTCCGTCGCCACGGACGGCGCCCGTGGACCGGGCGAGGTGCCGGCGGCCGTGGACCGGCAGGCACGCCAGGCACTCATGTGGGGCCGGGCCACCCCGGCCCTGGAGCGTGTGACGCCCCCGCCCGGCGTGGCCCGGCGCAACACGCGGGACCACCTCAGGCTCCGCTCGTCGTTCCCCCTGCGGGATGTCGCGGGCAAGACCCTGGGGGTGTGCCACACCGCCGTCGAGGTGGACGCCCGGGACCGTGCCCACGAGCGGCTCACCCTGGTCAACGAGGCGGCGCAGCGTATCGGTACCACCCTGGACCTCGACCGCACCGTGCAGGAACTCGCCGAGGTCCTCGTGCCGCAGCTCGCCGACTTCGTCGCGATCGACCTGTTCCGCGGCGTCCTCGCGGTCAAGGACCTGGCTCCCGGCCCCGTCGGCCACGGCACACTGCAGCGGGCGGCACACCTGTCGATCCACGAGGACCTGCCGGAGGCGGTCATCCCGATCGGGGAGCCCAGCGGGTATCCGCCCAAGTCCCCGCAACGCCGTTGCCTGGCCACCGGCCGGTCGATCCGTGATCCGGTGCTGGACAGGACGACGTGGTGGCTCGCCGGCGATCCGGAGCGTCTGGCCAAACTCGGCCAGCTCGGCGTGCACACCCACCTGGTGGTACCGCTGCGGGCGCGGGGCGAGACGATGGGAGTGGTCACGCTGCTGCGCTGGGAGAACCGCGAACCGATCGACGAGGACGACGTGCTGCTCGTCGAGGAGCTGGTGGCACGTGCGGCGGTGTGCGTGGACAACGCCCGGCGTTTCGTCCGCGAGCACAACGCCGCCCTCGCCCTGCAGACCAGCCTGCTGCCACCCGACCTGCCCGATCACTGCGCCGTCGACGTCGCCTACCGCTATCTGCCGACCGACGCCGAGGCGGGCGTGGGCGGCGACTGGTTCGACGTCATCCCGCTGTCCGGCGCCCGTGTCGCCCTGGTCGTGGGGGACGTCGTCGGCCACGGCATCCACGCCGCCGCCAGCATGGGGCGGCTGCGGGCCGCCGTGCAGACCCTCGCCGACCTCGACCTGCCGCCCGACGAGCTGCTCGCGCACCTCGACGACCTCGTCCTGCGCCTGGCGGACGAGGCCGAAGCGGCCACGGACAACCCGATGGTGATCGGCGCGACCTGCGTCTACGCCGTCTACGACCCGATCTCGCGGAAACTCAACGTGGCCCGCGCCGGGCATCCCACGCCCGCCATCGCCCACCTCAGCGAACCGGTCGAACTGCCCGACATTCCCGCCGGCCCCCCGCTGGGCCTGGGCGGTCTGCCCTTCGAGTCGGCGGAGATCGAGCTGGAGGAGGGCAGTGTGGTCGCGCTCTACACCGACGGCCTGATCGAGGCCTCGGACCGCGACGTCGACATCGGTTTCGAGCGGCTGTGCTTCGCCCTGGCCCACCCCGACCGGCCGCTGGAGGAGATCTGCGACACGATGGTCCGCATCCTGCTGCCGGACCACCCACGCGACGACGTCGCCTTCCTCGTCGCCCGCACCCGCGCATTGGCCCCCGACCGGGTGGTCTCGTGGGAGGTGCCCGCCGAGCCGCGGGCGGTGCACGAGGCGCGCGAGCGGACCGCGCGCCAGCTGGCCGCGTGGGGGCTGGAGGACGTCGCCTTCACCGCCGAGCTGATCGTGAGCGAGCTGGTCACGAACGCCATCACGCATGCGTCCGGACCGATCGGGGTTCGGCTGATCCACGAACGGACCCTCATCTGCGAGGTGTCGGACGCCAGCAACACCTCCCCACGCCTTCGCCGGGCACGGAGCACGGACGAGGGTGGGCGCGGCCTGTTCCTGGTCGCGCAGATCGCCCAGCGCTGGGGCACGCGGTACACGGCCACGGGCAAGACCATCTGGACGGAACAGCAGCTACCCGAAAGCCCCCTTGACTGAGACCCGTGGACTCGGCTGGCCCGTGGGCTCGGCTGGCTCGTGGGCTCGGCTGGCCCGTGGGCACGTGGGCTCACATACTCGGGGGCACGTGGGCTCACATAGACGCACGCACACGCACACGCACACGGCGGGGCATCGCCACGGGCAGCCCCTCGGACGGCGGTGCGCATCGCCACGGACAGGGCACACGCGCCGCACCCGTTCACGCCGGGTGGTGGAAGCCCGTGGTCAGCGTCGTCGCAGGCCGCTCGTCGTGCGTGTCCAGCGGGTGCGCGTGGCACCGAAGCCCGTCTCGTGGTCCCAGATGTGGGTGCACGTGGGGCACTGCAGGTGCAGGAGGCTGCCCGTGTTGGAGAGCAGATAGCGCCAGTGGTCCGTGCACCTGCGCCGCTGCTCGCACGTGGGGCAGCCGCGGTGGTCCTGGCAGTTCGGGCAGGTCACCCAGGCGCGGCGCCCGATGTCCGCCTGCGGATCAAGCGGAAGCACGGCCGTCCCCGCGCTGCGGGAGGACACCGGCCGAGACGAGGGCGTCGTAGACCCGCTGCTGTTCCTCGTCGAGTCCGGAGTACAGCAGGTCGTACGCCGCCTCCTCGCGACGCAGCATCTCGACGGGGTCCCAGCCGGGGCCGAGCGCCTCCATGACGTGGGCCCGCCGGACCATCTCGTGCTCGGTGAGGTCGACGGCGAAGTCGACCGGCTCGCTGGGAGGGGTGTGGTCATGGGGGGACATACGACCGAACTTAGGTACGCCTTCCCCGTGACGACAAGAGCAGGTGGGGCACATCACAGCGGACCGGCGGTCGCCGCAGGGGCCGGGGCAGGGCAAGTCCGGCACCGTGTCCCGGTGCTTCTGCGGCCTCGACGCAGGGCATAGGTCATGTCTGCCGCGGACCCGGCGCAGTGCGTAGGTCATGTCCGTCGCGGGCCCGGCGCAGGGCGTGAGGTCAGGCCACCCGGTCGGCCCAGCGGCGGGCGTTTCCCACCCGGGCCTCGGTCGTTAGGCCGAACATGATCAAGAAACTCGCATGTGTCACCGTCCTCGCCGCCTCCCTCCTGGCCACCGCGCCCGCCGCCGAGGCCGCCCAGGCCCCCGCGCCCTCCACCGGGGCTCCCGGAGCGTCCCTCCTGAACGGTCTCCTGGGCACACTGGAGATCGGGCACCCCGCCACCTCGCTCCAGACGCTCCTGCCCACGGGCCTCGTGGGCAAGTGAAGGGTCGGAACGGCGTCCGGACGTCCCCCGCGCGCCGGGGACGGCGTTCCACGATCCGGGTCGCGCCGTTCCCCCATTACCTGACCCCCATTACCTGACAGGTCATCGACCCGGCGCCGCCCCGGTGACAGAGTCGTGGACATCGACACCAGCCGACCAAGGTTCCGGAGGATGCCATGTCCGCCTACGCGATAGCCCACCTGCGGGAAGCCGCACC
This sequence comes from Streptomyces sp. NPDC048514, assembly GCF_043199955.1. Lineage (NCBI taxonomy): Bacteria > Bacillati > Actinomycetota > Actinomycetes > Kitasatosporales > Streptomycetaceae > Streptomyces > Streptomyces sp. NPDC048514. Next base: position 390,181 of record NZ_JBICWT010000003.1, read on the forward strand.
GCACGCCGACCTCGCCGAGTACATGGCGCGCATCACGGGGACCTTCGCACCGTACGGTGGCCGCTTCCTCGTGCACGGCAGTACGCACGAGGTGAGGGAGGGCAGCTGGCCCGGACACGTCGTCGTGATCGGCTTCCCGTCGATCGAGCGGGCCCGGGCCTGGTGGGACTCCGCCGCCTACCAGGAGATCGCCCCCTTGCGCTCGCGGCACATCGCGGGCGACATCATCCTCGTGCCCGGGGTGAGCGAGGACTACGACGCGGCCGCAACCGCCAAGGCGATGCTGGACGGCATGGCGGCCCGCTGAGGCCCACGCCCCGTCACGCACCGCCCGGCGCCATGCCCGCCGCCACCCACGCACCGGCCCCACCGGCTGCCTGCATGCCCCGCCGACACCCACGGACCGGCCCCACCGGGTGACGGCATGCCCCGCCGACACCCACGGACCGGCCCCACCGGGTGACGGCATGCCCCGCCGACACCCACGGACCGGCCCCACCGGCTGCCGGTATGCCGCCGGCGGGGCCGTCGGCCCCCTGTGGGAGCGCCGAGGAGCGCGAACCCCGCGGCTCGGTGGTGGTGCCGCCGCGCCGGGCGGGGTTGGCCACCGGGCCGCGGGGTTCGCGCGATGCCGGGCGGGGCGCAGCCCTACTCGGTCACCTTCAGCAGCTTGTTGGGCGTCCCGGCGCCCGGGTTGCCGATCTTGTCGACGGTCGCTCCGCCGGTCAGTGCCGACGCGACCTGGGCCGGGGTGGCGTCCGGGTGTGCGGCCAGGTAGACGGCGGCCGCTCCCGTGACATGGGGGGTGGCCATGGAGGTACCGGAGATCGTCTTGGTGCCCTGGTCGCTGTCGTTCCAGTCGGAGGTGATGTCCGAACCGGGCGCGTACAGGTCCACCACGGAGCCGAAGTCGGAGAAGTCCGACTGGGCGTCGTCCTTCGTGCTGGAGGCCACCGTGAGGGCTTCGGGCACTCGGGCCGGTGAACTGTTCTTCGCGTCCGCCGACTCGTTGCCGGCGGCGACCGCGAAGGTGACGCCCGAGGCGATGGCCTTGGCGACGGCCGCGTCGAGAGCGGGGTCCACGCCTCCGCCGAGGCTCATGTTGGCCACCGAGGGCCCCTTGTGGTTCGCGGTCACCCAGTCGATGCCGGCGACGACCTGCTCGGTGGTCCCGGAACCGTTGTCGTCGAGCACCCTGACGGCGACGATCTTGGCCTTCTTCGCCACCCCGTGGGCGGTGCCGGCGATGGTCCCGGCCACGTGGGTGCCGTGGCCGTTGCCGTCGTCGGCGGATTCGTCCTTGTCGACGGCGTCGAACCCGTACCCGGCGCGCCCACCGAAGTCCTTGTGGCTGATGCGCACACCGGTGTCGATCACGTACGCGGTCACCCCCTCGCCGGCCTTGTCGGGGTAGGCGTACTCGCCGTCGCCCGTCGTGTCCTTCTGGTCGATGCGGTCCAGGCCCCAGGACGGTGGGGCGTCCTGGGTGGCGTCGATGTGGAACTTCTTGTTCTGCACCACCTTGGCGACCGCCGGATCGGCTGCCAGGCGCTTGGCCTCCGTCCGGGTGAGATCGCCGGCGGAGAACCCGTCGACCGCCGAGCCGTAGGTCCGGTTCACCTCGCCGCCGTACTCGGCGGCCAGCTCCTTCTTCTCGTCCCGGGAGGCCTGCCGGTCCAGCAGGACGATGTAGCTGCCGGCCACGGCTCCTTCGGCGTCCAGGCCGTACACCGTGCCCTCCGCGGGGCGTTCGGCGTGCGCGACGGGCGACACGTACAGGGCCGTGCCCACGACGGTGGCAGCGGCCGCGATCGCGGTGACGGTCCTGGCCCTGCCTATGCGTTTGTGATGCGCCGTCAAGAGGGGTCTCCTCGATCGTGTGTGGGGGGATTCGCGCAGGCAGCGATGTCCTGCGCGTGCTCTGGAGCGTGCCGTCTTGGCGCGAACAGATCAATGCCCTGGCCGAAGCCATGACGTCCCACACACGGTCGATCTCCACAGGACTTACGCACTCTCGAGGCAACCCGATCGCGAAGGCGCAGCCCGTCTCACTGGTTGAATCACCAAGGAACGGCCGAGAAGGATCGGTGCCGATCTCTTCACCGGCCGTCCATACCCGGCGCTCGTCAGGGCAGGATGGAGTCGATGTACCCGCCGTCCACCCGCAGGGCCCCTCCGGTCGTGGCCGACGCCTGTGCTGAGCTGAGGTAGACGACCATGTGGGCGATCTCCTCCGGCTCGATCAGGCGCTGCAACAGGGACTGCGGGCGGTGCTCGCGCATGAACGCGCGCTGTGCCTCGTCCCAGGGCAGTGCGCGGTCGACGAGTTCGTAGACGAAGTCCTCGACGCCGCCGGTGTGTGTGGGCCCGGCGATGACGGAGTTCACCGTCACGCCCGTGCCCGCCGCCTTCTTGGCGAAGCCGCGGCTCACCGCGAGCAGCGCGGTCTTCGACATGCCGTAGTGGATCATCTCCGCGGGGATGACGACGGCGGAGTCGCTGGCCACGTACTGCACGCGCCCCCAGCCGCGTTCGGTCATGCCCGGCAGGTAGAGCCGGGTCAGCCGTACGGCTGCGAGGACGTTCACCTCGAAGTAGCGCCGCCATTCGTCGTCGGTGATCTCCAGCGGGTCGGCGGCGCCGAAGACACCCAGGTTGTTGATGAGGATGTCCACGTCCGGCAGCAGCTCCGCCACCCGGGCCGCGCCTTCCTCCGTGGCCACGTCGGCCGCGACCGGCACCAGCTCGGCGCCGGGTGCCAAGCCGGTCAGCGACTCCACACTGTCGGCCACCCGCCGTTCGTCGCGGCCGTTGACACCCACGCGGGCTCCCGCCCGGGCGAGGGCGACGGCGACGGCCGCTCCGATGCCCTGCGTGGAGCCGGTGACCAGGGCGGTTCGTCCTGTCAGGTCGATCTGCATGAGCGGGCGGGTTCCCTTCGTTCGCGACCGGATGCGCCGGTCCGCCAAGTGTGGCGGTCCCGCACGGCGAACAGCGGAAGGGCACGAGCACGCTCGGCCTTTCGGGGGGCTCACAGCAGCTCGGGCTCCGCCCGCGCCGTCACGCCGACTCCCGCACCACCAGCTCGGGGTCGAACACGACCGACGTGGGTGCGGTGCGCGCGCCGTGGATGTGTTCGTCGAGCAGCCGGGCCATCTCGGCGGCCATGTCCTCGACGGGCTGGCGGACGGTGGTCAGACCGGGCCGGCAGGTGACGGCGACGGAGGAGTCGTCGAAGCCGACCACGGCCACGTCCTGGGGTATCCGCCGGCCGCGTTCCCGCAGCACCTGGCAGGCGCCCTGGGCCATGAGGTCGTTGGCCGCGAACACCCCGTCCAGGTCCGGGTGTTCGGCCAGCAGGCCGGTCATGGCGGCGACGCCGCTGCCCAGGGTGAAGCCGCCCTCGGCGACGGGGACGTGGACCTGGCCGTGCCGGGCGAGGGTGTCGCGGAAGCCGGCCAGCCGTTCCTGGCTCGCGGAGACCGCCAACGGGCCGCTGATCGTGGCGAGTCGGCGGCAGCCCCGGGCGAGCAGGTGCTCGGCGGCGAGCCGGCCGCCGTCCCGGTGGGCCAGGTCGACATGACTGAGCGGTACCGGGCGGGAGGGGCGGGCGAAGAGCACGGCCGGCAACCGGGCCCCGGCCAGCATCGCGGGCAGCGGGTCGTCCGCGTGACTGGAGACCACCAGCGCGCCGTCGGCCCGCCCCTGCCGCAGATAGGTCAGCACCTCACGGCGGGACTCGGCCGACTCGGCGAACATCAGCACCGGATGCACCGAGCGGGGCCGAAGAAAGCCGACGATCCCGGCGACCACCCGGCCGAAGAACGGGTCCGCGAACACCCGGGCGGCGAAGGCGGCCTGGTCCCCCTCCGAGGCGTCACCGGCCCCGGACACCACCAGCGCCACGGTCTCGGCCCGGCGCGTGACCAGCGAGCGGGCGGCCCGGTTGGGTGCGTACCCGGTCCGCTCGATCGCGCGGCGGACCAGTTCCTGGATCGCCGGGTCCACATTGCGCACGCCGTTGACGACCCGGGACACGGTCGCCCGGGAGACACCCGCCTCCCGGGCGACGTCCTCGAGCGTCGGGGCCTGTCTGCTCATGCCCGCACCCTAACGGCCCGGCGGCCTGCGCGGATAGAGCGCTCTCCGCAGTGGGCGCGGCTCTCAGGTCCGTTCGCGCACCTGTACCTCCAGGGTCAGCGGCAGCTCGCCCGCCGAGCGCCCGGCCAGCACCCGGCACGGTCCCGGTTCGGTGCGCCAGTCCCCCGCACGGACGTCCCAGTGGCTCAGGCCGCGTGCCGGGATGCGCACCCGCGCGACGACCGACTCGCCGGGCCGAGCCCGCACCGCCGTCCACCCGGCGAGCCATCGCTCCGGGTACTCGACGGCGGTGGGCGCGCGGCGGGCGAGGTACACCTGCACCACCTCACGTCCGGCCCGCGACCCGGTGTTGCGCAGCCGCACGGTGACGGTGACGTCCTCGCCCGCCACCGGCTCCGCGGGCCCCGACAGCTCCTCGTAGGCCCATGTCGTATAGCCGAGTCCGTGCCCGAACCAGTAGGCCGGCGTGCGTGCGGCCCGCAGCCAGCCGCGGTGGCCGATGTGCAGGCCCTCCTCGTAGCGGAGGCGGCCGGCCTCCGGGCGGGTGCGGGTGACGGGGGCGTCGGCGAGACGGGCCGGCCAGGTGGTGGGGAGCCGGCCGCCGGGCTCCGTACGGCCGAGCAGCACGTCGGCCAGTCCGCCGCCCCCTTCCTGACCGGGGAACCAGGCCAGCAGCAGCGCCCCGACCTCGTCCCGCCAGGGCAGTTCCACCGGGCCCCCGCTGTTGACCACGGCCACCGTGTGCGGGTTCGCCCGGGCGACGGCCCGGACCAGGGCGTCCTGGCCGGGGCCGAGCGCGAGGTGCTTCCGGTCGCGTCCCTCGGACTCGTGCTGTTCGCCGGTGCCGACCACCACCACGGCCGCGTCCGCCTCGCGGGCCGCCCGGAACGCGCTCGCCAGGGCCGCGGGGGCGTCGGGGCCGGGCGGGGCGGCACCGACGACGGTGGCCCGGCCGGTACCGGGGGCGAGTTCGCGGCGGGCGACCAGCAGCGGGGTCGTGCCGGCGGTCAGCTGGGCGGTGACGGTCTGGGTGGGCGGACTCACGTGGATCACGGCGGGATCGTCCGTGCTGGTGGCGAACTCGCCGTCCAGGAGCGGGCGTCCGTCGAGGTGGAGGCTGAGGCGGCCGAATCCGGCGAGGCCGATCCGCCAGGCGCCCGAGATCCGCGGGTGCAGCCGCGCGCTGATCTCCACGGTGTGCGCCCCGGCCGGCACGGGCGGCTCCAGCTGGCGTCCGCTGCGCCGGTGTTCGGCACACAGTTCGGTGCCGGAGGCGTCGAGGACGCGCAGCAGCACACCGGGGAGGGTGGTGCGCGGGTCGGAGCCGAGGACCATGTCCACAGGCGGGGGCGGGCCGTCCGGCGCCGGGCCGGGTACGTGCACGACCCGGGCCCGGCCGCGCAGGCCCGCCCGCAGGCCGTCCAGGATCGACACCTCGTCCTGCGGGAAGACGCCGGCGCTGCCGCCGCCCTGGGTGCGGGTGCGGGCGGCGGGCGCGCCGATGACGGCGATCGTGCGGAGGCGGGTGGGGTCCAGCGGCAGGACGTCCCGGTTGGCCAGCAGGACGGCTCCGGCCGCGACGGCCCGCCGGGTCAGGGCCCGGGCCCGCCGGGAGGGCAGATGCGGCCGGGCCGGTCGGTGCGGTCTGCCGAGTACTCCGCACCAGGCGGCCAGCCGCAGCAGCCGGCGCACCTTGTCGTCCACGGCCGGTTCCCCGATGTCGCCGGCCTCCACGGCCCGGACCAGTGCCTCGCCCCACTCCCCCGCGGGCCCCGGCATCTCCAGATCGAGTCCGGCCCGCGCGGTGTCCCGGGTGCCGCGGACGGCGCCCCAGTCGGAGACGACGACGCCGTCGAACCCCCACTCGCTCTTCAGCGGTGCCGTCAGCAGTGGATGGGCCGTCATGGTGGTGCCGTTCACCTGGTTGTATCCGGCCATCACCAGCCGGACGCCGGCCCTGACCGCCGCCTCGAACGGCGCGAGGTGGACTTCGCGCAGCGTTCGCTCGTCGATCCGCGCATCGACCGTCAGCCGGTCCGTCTCGGCGTCGTTGGCCACGAAGTGCTTGGCCGTCGCGGCGACGCCGTGTGCCTGCACACCCCGGATCAGGGCGGCCCCCATCCGGCCGGTCAGCAGGGGGTCCTCCGAGAAGCACTCGAAGTGCCGGCCGGCCAGTGGGGTGCGGTGGAGGTTGAGGTGGGGGGCGAGCACGACGTGCACGCCCTTGCGCCTGGCCTCCGAGGCGAGGAGACCGCCGAGTTCCTCGACCAGCCGTTCGTCCCAGGTGGCGGCGAGCGCGGAGGCCGAGGGCAGCAGGACGGACGTGGCCCGTTCGTCCCAGCCCTCCCCGCGCACGCCGGCCGGGCCGTCGGACAGGACCAACTGACCCAGACCAAGGTCCGGTTGGGCCGCCGTGCGCCAGGTGGTGGCGCCGGTGAGCAGCCGGACCCTGGAGCGCAGGGTCAGTTTGTCGAGCAGCCGGTCGAGTTCGTCCTCGTCGGTCATCCCCACCTCCTGTTGTGGCCGACCACCGGGGTCAGCCGTAGACGCCGAACTCGTAGAGCGAGTAGCCGTAACCCGTGCCGCGGGCGGTGCCGTTGACGCGGACGTAGCGGCCGGTGCCGGTGACGTCGAAGTCGTCGACGCCGCCGTTGCCGTCCGTCACCGTGCGCAGGGTCTGCCAGTTCTGCCCGTCGTCGGAGGTCTGCACGGTGTACGCCTTCGCGTACGAGGCCTCCCACAGCAGCTGGACGTGCCGGAAGGTGGTGCGGGCGCCGAGATCGACCCGGATCCACTGCGGGTCGCTCCAGTCACTGGCCCAGCGCGTGGCCTGGTTCCCGTCGACCGCGTTGGCGGCGGTGCACGGGCAGTCGCCGTAGCTCGGCTGGAAGGAGGAGGCGGTGGCGGGCTTGCCGAGCGCGATGTTCGTGCCGCTCGGGGTGGGCGGGACCACCCTGATGGACCGCGTCTCGACGCCGACGTTGCCGTGGCCGTCCTTCGCCTTCACATACACCTTCCACACCCCGGGCCGGTCGGGTGCGGTGATCTTCAGACGGCCGCCGCCGAGGTCGGTGAAGGGCAGTGAGGCGAGGTTCTTGCCCTGGTCGATGTACATGCTGTTGTCGAGGACCTCGTAGGTGATCGGGTCCCCGTCCGGATCGGTGGCCCGGACGGTCAGGGTCAGCTGGCGGCCCGCCTGGACCTTGCCCGGGTCGCCGCCGACGGTCAGTTCGGAGATGACGGGCGGGGTGTCGTCGTGCGAGGAGTCCCCGCCGTAGGCGCGCTTGACGGCGTAGTAGGAGAGCCGCTTCTCTCCGGCGGGCAGCAGGTTGAACCAGATGCCACCGAAGTCGTACTCGGTGCCGTAGTGGAACATCGTGGCGCCCAGCGCGACGCCCTTGTGCCCGGTGATGCAGCCCCAGGCCCGGGTGTATCCGTCGGCCTTGGCCCGGTCGCCCGGCTCCAGGGGTACGCCGTTGGCGTCGTCGGGCACCTCCCACTCGCCGGCCGGGCCCGTCTCGGTGACGATGTACGGCTTGCTGTACCCACCCTGCTGCCAGGCCGACTTCACGTCGCAGACCGCGTTGTAGGAGTTGACGGCGTAGAGGTCGAGGTCGGGCGTGTTCTTCTTGAAGTACGGCCATGCGCCCACCCATGCGTCCGTGGAGGTCACCGGGTGGTTGGGGTCGACGGCGTGGATCTTCTTGGTGACGTCGTTCACGAAGGTGGTGTACGCGTCGCGCTGCCGCTCCAACTCCGTTCCGCTGTAGCAGTTCTGGAGTCCGAGCACCGATTCGTTGCCGACGTCCCACATGAGGACTCCGGGGTTGTCCTTGTAGGTCTGCACCCACTTGGGGAACTCGTCCAGCATCTGGTTCTTGTAGGCGGTGTCGGTCACGTAGTTCACACAGCCGCCGCTGCCGGGCCCGCCGCCGGGCTGGAGCCAGAATCCGGCGATGACCTTGATGCCGTGCGCGGCGGCGGAGTCGAACAGCGGTTTGCTGCCGGCGTCGGTGCCCCAGGTACGGATCGTGTTGACGCCCATGGACTTCAGGTCGGGCAGGTACCGGTCGGCGTCGGCCACGGACGGACCCCAGGTCAGGCCCTTGACCTGGTACGGCTGCCCGTCCACGGTCAGCTGCCAGTTGCCCTGGGTGCCGGTCACCTTGACGACGCTGCCGGCCGCGTGGGCCTGTGCGGCCGGCAGGGCGCTGAGGACGCCGACGGTCAGCACGCCGGCGGTGAGGGGGGCGGTGAGGAGGCGCGCGCGGGTGCGTGGTGGTGGGGTCATGGTGGTGGGTTCTCCGTGAGGTGTGCGGGTGTCGCGGGGAGTGGGGGCCGGGGGCGAGCGGGGGTGGCGCGAGAGGGTGGCGACGCGCGGGGCGAGGGACGCCCGCTACGGCAGGCGGTAGTCGGCGTTCAGGGCGGCGCCCGCCTCCGGGTGGGTCTCGTCGTAGCCGCGGGCGTCGCACTGCAGGCCGCCGACGACGCAGTGGTCGACCAGCGCCTTGAGCGTGCGGTCGTCCCAGGCGTTGAAGAAGTCGTAGTGGAAGCTGTGGCCGGAGCCGCTGGCCAGCCGCACCTGCGACATGTCTCCGTTGACGGGGAACGCCATCTTGAACTCGATCATCGGCAGCGCCACCGGATGGTCGGCAGGGCACATGTTGTCGTTCGTGCCGGGCTTGACCACGGGGTAGGCCATGTGACTCCGGTGGTCGGGGGTGTCCAGGTACCTGCCGTCCCAGCAACTGGGGGCCTGGAAGCGGATGTTGAGCTGGACGTCGGCGCGGTTCGGACAGGTCGCCGGGAACTCGGTGTTGAAGTAGCTGTCGCCGCACTCCCAGCCCTCGACGAAGCCGCGGTGGTGGCGGAACTCGTCGGCGGTCTGCATCGGGTCGCCGACCACGAACCTCAGCCCCTTGGGGAAGGGCCGGACGCTGGTGTAGTCGGTGATGCCCGCCTTGTAGTAGATGACCTGCGGTCCGACGGGCAGGATCTGCTTGTCGCCTTTGTAGAGGGTGGGCATCCAGTACCCGGACAGGTCTCCGGGTGCCTTGCAGGTGGTGCCGCCCGCGCTCAGGGAGGCCGTCGAACTGCTCGCGCCGGTGGTGGTGTTGCCCATGAACGTGTGGTCGTGGGACTTGCCGGGTTGCTGCGGGTAGACGATCGGGTCGTCCGGCCTGGTGTGGCTGACCGCGCAGTTGGCCTGGAACTCGTGGAAGTAGCGGTGCGGCGGCACCTGCGTGGACGGGGTGCCGCTGACGGGCGGGTTGGCGGGGATGTAACCGTCGCCGTCGGGGTCGTCGGGTGAGGAGGCCGTCGACAGCGCCATGGTGTGGCCGGTGTGCGCGGCCGCCCCGACGGCGGACTGCGGGGTGGACGACGCGGCGACCCCGGTGACGCCGTACGAGGCGAGCACCAGGGCGGAGGTGATCAGTGCGCCCGGGAGGATCTTCGATCTCCGTGACATGGGGGCTCCTCGGCAGGAGGCGAGATGGGGGGACGGAGCTGGGAGAGCGCTCTCCCACCGCTGGAGTGTTGGGGCGGCGACGGGAGGGTGTCAAGGCAACCGACCAAAGGATCAGCAGACCCGTTCGCTCACTTCCCGAAAGCGCGACGAGGAGATGACGCGCGATCAGGCGGCGGACAGAGAAGTTCGGTTGCGACTCTTGACGCATCGTTCACGTCGATGAAACATCCAACGTCGAGAGAGCGCTCCCCTCACCCCGCTTCGTTCATTTCCTGAACAAGGAGAGCCGCGCATGCCCCCCGCATCCCCCGCATCCCCCGCCTCGCCCTCTTCTCCCTCCGCGCCTTCCTCCCCCGCGTCCGGCACGTCCCCCGTCTCCGCGCCGTCCGTCCGCCGCCGGGCCGTCCTCGGTGCGGCGGCGGCCGTGGTGCCCGTGCTGGCCGGTGTGTCCACGCCCGCCCGGGCGGCCGGCGCGGCGCGCGCCTCCGCCCGCGCCCTGCCCGGTGGCGGCGACCTCGGCCCGAACGTGGTCGTGTTCGACCCCGCAACACCCGGCATCCAGGCCAAGCTGGACCAGGTCTTCCGGCAGCAGGAGTCGGCGCAGTTCGGCACCGGCCGGTACGCCCTGCTGTTCAAGCCGGGCACCTACAACGGCCTCAACGCCCAGCTCGGCTTCTACACCTCCGTCGCGGGCCTCGGCCTCTCCCCGGACGACACGACGATCAACGGTGACGTCACTGTCGACGCGGGCTGGTTCAACGGCAACGCGACGCAGAACTTCTGGCGTTCGGCGGAGAACCTGGCCCTGGTCCCGGCGAACGGGACGAACCGGTGGGCGGTGGCCCAGGCGGCGCCGTTCCGCCGCATGCATGTGCGCGGCGGGCTCAACCTCGCACCGTCCGGCTACGGCTGGGCGAGCGGCGGCTACATCGCGGACAGCCGGATCGACGGTCAGGTCGGGCCGTACTCGCAGCAGCAGTGGTACACACGTGACAGCGTCATCGGCAGCTGGCTCAACGGCGTGTGGAACATGGTGTTCTCCGGCGTTCAGGGCGCGCCTGCGCAGGGCTTCCCGAACCCGCCGTACACCACGCTCGACACCACCCCGGTCTCCCGCGAGAAGCCGTTCCTGTATGTCAGCGGCAACGAGTTCCGGGTCTTCCTGCCGGAGAAGCGGACGGGTGCCCGGGGGGTCACCTGGGGCAACGGGACCCCGAGGGGCACGTCCCTGCCGCTGTCGCAGTTCTACGTCGCGAAGCCGGGCGTCAGCGCGGCGACCCTGAACCAGGCGCTCGCGCAGGGACTTCACCTGCTGCTGACGCCGGGCGTCTACCACGTCGACCGGCCGATCCAGGTCGACCGGCCCAACACCGTGGTCCTCGGCCTGGGGTACGCGACGCTCGTACCGGACAACGGGGCCACGGTGCTGAAGGTCGCCGACGTCGACGGGGTGCGGCTCGCCGGGTTCCTCGTCGACGCCGGGCCGGTCAACTCCGCCACGCTGCTGGAGGTCGGCCCGGCCGGCGCCTCGGCGGACCACTCAGCCAACCCGACCACCGTGCAGGACGTCTTCGTGCGGATCGGCGGCGCCGGCGCCGGCAGGGCGACCACGAGCATGGTGATCAACAACCGGCACACCATCGTCGACCACACCTGGGTCTGGCGTGCCGACCACGGCACCGGGGTCGGCTGGGAGACCAACCGCGCCGACTACGGAGTCGTGGTCAACGGCGACGACGTGCTGTGCACCGGCCTGTTCGTGGAGCACTTCAACAAGTACGACGTGCAGTGGAACGGCCAGCGCGGGCGCACGATCTTCTTCCAGAACGAGAAGGCGTACGACGCCCCGAACCAGGCCGCCGTCCAGAACGGCTCGGTCAAGGGCTACGCGGCGTACAAGGTCGGCGACGCCGTCACCGCGCACGAGGGCTGGGGCCTGGGCAGTTACTGCTACTACAACGTCAACCCGTCGATCGTGCAGCACAACGGCTTCGCCGCGCCGAACCGGCCGGGCGTGAAGTTCCACGGCCTGCTGGTGGTCTCGCTCGGCGGCAACGGCCAGTACGAGCACGTGATCAACGAGACGGGAGCCCCGACGTCGGGAACGGCCACGACTCCCTCCACGGTGGTGTCGTACCCCTGAGGGCGGGCGGGGGCTCCCCGGGCGGCGGTTCCCCCCGTCCGGAGCCGTTCTCGGGCGGGGCACTGCTGTGGGCGGCGAAGTGCCGGGCGCGGTCCGCCGGTTCGGCAGGCGGCCGGTCGTGATGGATCGGCGTGTGTGCGCCGGTGAGGGGGACGCCCGTCCCGCCGCGGCGGGCGGCGACGATCTCCGCCGCGATGGACAGGGCGGTCTCCTCGGGTGTCCGCGCGCCGAGGTCCAGTCCGATCGGGGACCGCAGCCGGGCCAGCTCCCGCTCACTCACGCCCTCGTCCCGCAGCCGCCGCTCGCGGTCCTGGTGGGTGCGGCGTGAGCCCATGGCACCGACGAACGACACCGGCATGCCGAGGGCCTCTTTCAGCAGGGGCACGTCGAACTTCGCGTCGTGGGTGAGCACGCACAGGACCGTGCGGGCGTCGGTGGTGGTGCGCCGCAGGTAGCGGTGCGGCCAGTCGGTGACGACCTCGTCGGCCTCGGGGAAGCGGGCCGCCGTGGCGAACACGGGGCGGGCGTCGCAGACGGTGACGTGGTAGCCGAGGAACTTCCCCGCCCGCGCCAGCGCCGACGCGAAGTCGATCGCGCCGAAGACGATCATGCGCGGGGGCGGGATGTGGGTCTCGACCAGCAGGGTGAGGCCGCCGGGGCAGTGCGAGCCGTCCGCCGAAACGTCGACCGTGCCGGTGCGCCCGGCCTCCAGCAGGGCCCGGCCCTCGGCCGCCGCCGCCGAGTCGAGGTCGGCATGGCCACCGAGAGCGCCGTCGTACGTGCCGTCGTCACGCACCAGCAGGGGCCGGCCGAGGAGTTCGGCCGGGCCCCGGGCCACCCGGACCAGTGCCGTCGGCTCACTCCGGCCGGCGGCCGCCAGCGCCGCCGCCAGGACCGTCCGGTCCGGCCCCTGCCCGCGGACCGGCGTGACCAGTACGTCGATCGTGCCGCCGCAGGTCAGCCCCACGGCGAAGGCGTCCTCGTCGCTGTAGCCGAAGCGCTGCGTGACGCTCTGGCCCGTCTCGAGGGCCTGCAGGCACAGGTCGTACACCGCGCCCTCCACGCAGCCGCCGGAGACGGAGCCGACGGCCGTGCCCTCGGAGTCGACGGCGAGGGCGGCGCCGGGGCCACGCGGCGCGCTGCCGCCGACGGACACGACGGTGGCGACGGCGAACTCCCGCTCCTCCCGCATCCACAGGCCCAGTTCGCCGGCCACATCAAGCATCCGGCGCTCCCCCGTTCGCCGGCGTCGCCGTTCCGGGCCTCGCTCGGCCGGTGCCCGCCAGAACGCGGTCCGGGCGGATGGGGAGGTCGCGGTGGCGTACGCCGGTCGCGTGCCAGACCGCGTTGGCGACGGCGGCCGCCGCACCCACGATGCCGATCTCGCCGATGCCCTTGATCCCGACCGGGTCCCGCGGGTCGTGGTCCTCGATCCAGTCGGCCTCGATGCGCGGCACGTCGGCGTGCGTGGCCACGTGGTACCCCGCGAGGTCGGCGCCGACGTTGCCGCCCGAGGCGCGGTCCCGGACGGCCTCCTCGTGCAGGGCCATGGAGATGCCCCAGATCATGCCGCCCAGGAACTGGTTGCGTGCGGTGAGCGGGTTGACGATCCGGCCCGCGGCGAAGATGCCGAGCATCCGTCGCACGCGCACCTCACCGGTGGCGGTGTCCACGGCCACCTCGGCGAACTGCGCCCCGAAGGAATGGCGTTCGGCGGGAGCGAGGGCGCCGATGGCCGCCGCGGTGTCCGAGCGCACCGTGATGCCCTCGGGCGGGATGTCGGCGCCGAGGGCCAGGCGGTCGAGCAGTTCGCCGGCGGCGGCCGTGACCGCCCAGGCCCAGGAGCGGGTGCCCATCGAACCACCGGCTATCATCGCCGGCCCGAAGTCGCTGTCCCCGATGAGGACCCGGACGCGTTCCGGGGTGACGCGCAGCGCGTCCGCGGCCAGCAGGGTGAGCGCCGTGCGGGCGCCGGTGCCGATGTCGGCGGCGGAGATGCGGACGCTGAAGCCGCCGTCCGGGTGCGCGGTCACGGTGGCCGTGGACGGAGCGGCGCCCGCGGGGAAGGACGCCGCCGCGGTGCCGGTGCCCAGCAGCCAGCGGCCCTCCCGGCGCAGTCCCGGGCGCGGGTCCCGGTCCGCCCAGCCGAACCGCCGGGCGCCCTCCCGGAAGCAGGCGGGCAGGTTGCGGCCGGCGAACGGCAGGCCGGAGACCGGCCCCTTGGCGGGTTCGTTGCGCAGGCGCAGCTCGATGGGGTCGAGCCCGCACTGCTCGGCGAGTTCGTCCAGCGCGGCCTCCAGTGCGAACGAGCCCGGCGCCTCGCCCGGGGCGCGCATCCACGTCGGGGTCGGCACGTCGAGCCGTACGACGCGGTTGGCCGTGTGGTGCGCGTCGGCGTCGTACATCACCCGGGCCGCCCCGGCGCTCGGTTCGATGAACTCGTGCACGGTGGAGGTGAGGCTGAGCGAGCCGTGCTCCAGGGCGCGCAGCCGTCCGTCGGCGTCGGCGCCGAGCCTGACCCGCTGGGCGGTGGGGCTGCGGTAGCCGGCCAGCGAGAACATCTGACGCCGGGTCAGCACGACGCGTACGGGACGCTGCAGGGCGGTCGCGGCCATCACGGCGGCCACCTGGTGGGCGCGCACGCCCTTGCCGCCGAAGCCACCGCCGACGTGTTCGGAGCGTACGCGTACGGAGGCCGGGTCGAGCGAGAAGAGGTTCGCGAGTTCGCCGACGACCCAGGTGGCGCCCTGGTTGGAGTCGATCACCTCCAGCCGGCCGCCGTCCCAGCGGGCGGTCGCCGCGTGGGGCTCCATCGGGTTGTGGTGTTCTTCGGGGGTGGTGTACTCGGCGTCCACGACGAAGGCCGAAGCCGCCAGCTGGGCGTCGAGGTCTCCCTTCTCCGTGACCGCCGGTCCATGGCTGTCCAGCGGGTAGGCGTCCGGGTGGTCGCCCCGGAAGCCGACGTCGTGCGGCTCCTGTTCGTAGTGCACCACGAGTGCCTCGGCGGCCTCCCGGGCCTGCTCGGACGTCTCGGCGACGACCAGCGCCACCGGCCAGCCCCGGTGCGGTACCCGGTCGTGCTGGAAGACGGCGATGGTCGGGTCCGGCCGCGTGCCCAGCAGGCTGGTGTAGTCGGTGTCGACGCGCGGGGCGTTTCGGTGGTCCAGGACCGCGAGCACGCCCGGCATGGCGAGCACGGGTTCGGTGTCGAGGGCTCGGATGCGGCCGCGGGCGACCGTGGAGAGCACCAGCCAACCGTACGCGAGGTCGGCGAAGGGGACCTCGCCCGCGTAGCGGGCCGCTCCGGTGACCTTGTCGCGGCCCTCGATCCGGGTGTGCGCGCGGCCGACCGAGCGTGGCTGCGTGGGTGTGCCGGTGGTGACGGTGGTCATCGGGCGGCCTCCTCGGCGAGTTCGGTCAGTACGGCCACCACCAGGTTGCGCATGAGGGTCACCTTGTAGGCGTTGTGCGGCAGCGGCCGTGCCGCGGTCAGTTCGGCGTCCGCGGCGGCCGCGTAGGTCTCGGCGCCGGCCGGGGCGCCGGTGAGGGCGCGTTCGGCCGCGAGGGCCCGCCACGGGCGGGAGGCCACCGCCCCGAAGGCGAGGCGGGCGTCCCGGACGACACCGTCCTCGATGTCGAGGGCGGCGGCGACCGAGCCGATGGCGAAGGCGTACGAGGCGCGCTCGCGCACCTTGCGGTAGCGGGAGTTCACGGCGATGGGCACGGGTGGCAGCGTGACGCCGGTGATGAGCGCACCCGCCGGCAGAGCGGTCTCGCGGTGCGGGGTGTCGCCGACGGGCAGGTAGAACTCGCCGAGCGGCAACTCCCCCGGTCCGGAACCGGTTTCGTACTGGACGACGGCGTCGAAGGCGGTGAGCGCGACGGCCATGTCGGAGGGGTGTACGGCGACGCAGTGCTCGGAGGCGCCCAGGACGGCGTGGTTGTGGTGTTCTCCCTCGACGGCCGGGCAACCGCTTTTGGGGACGCGCTTGTTGCACGGCTGGGTGATGTCGGTGAAGTAGCCGCAGCGGGTGCGCTGCAGCAGGTTCCCGCCGACGGTGGCCATGTTGCGCAGCTGCCCGGACGCCCCGGCCAGCACGGCCTGCGCGAGTGCCGGGTAGCGGCGCCGTACCTCGGGGTGGGCGGCCAGGTCGCCGTTGGTGACGGTGGCTCCGATGCGCAGCCCGCCGTCCGGTGTCGACTCGATGCCGGCGAGCGGGAGTTCGCGGATGTCGATGAGCCGAGCGGGGCGTTCCACACCGGTCTTCATGAGATCGACGAGGTTGGTGCCGCCGCCGAGGAGGCGCGTGTCCGGGTCGGCTCCGAGCAGCGCGACGGCGCCGGCGACGTCGGAAACCCGCTGATAGCCGAACTCCCTCATGCCACGGCCTCCTTGGTCCGGTCGGTCCCAGGGGCGACGCGCGCCCCGGGGTCGCCGTCCGGGGGCGCCTCGGTGTCCCCGTCCGAGTACCACCCGGCGTCCCCGTCCGGGTTTGTCGCGGCCTCGGCGGCGCGAGCCACCGCCTCGGCGATCGAGACGTACGCGCCGCACCGGCACAGGTTGCCGCTCATCCGCTCCCGAATCTCCTCGGCGGTCAGGGGCTGGGGTCCGGCTTCAGGGCGGACGTCACCGGTGACGGCGCTCGGCCAGCCCGCCGCGTGTTCCCGGATCACCCCGATCGCCGCGCAGATCTGGCCGGGGGTGCAGTAGCCGCACTGGTAGCCGTCCAGGTCGAGGAACGCCTGCTGCACCGGGTGCAACCGCTCGCCGTCGGCGACGCCTTCGATGGTGGTGATCTCCCGGCCCTCGGCGGCCACGGCCAGTTGCAGACAGGCGACGGCCCGGCGGCCGTCCAGCAGCACGGTGCAGGCGCCGCACTGTCCCTGGTCGCAGCCCTTCTTCGTGCCGGTCAGATCGAGACGCTCGCGCAGTGCGTCGAGCAGGGTGGTGCGGTGGTCGACGGGCAGCGTGTACCTCTCGCCGTTGATCTTCAAAGTGATGACACTGGACGTCGATAGGGCCATGATCAGCTTCTTTCGCGTTTCCAGGACAGATGCGGGGTCCGGCGGCCGGACGGAGTCGGCCGTCGTGGAAGGTGCGTGGTGCGGGCCTGGTGCCGCAAGGGCCGAACGGGTGCGGTGTCCCCGGCGCCGCCGAAGGTGGGGGCCGGCGACTGCCGTGAGGTGGCGTCCGCGGCTATCGTGGACGTAACCGGACAGCTGTCCGCTCTATGGAACCGTAACGGACACCTGTCCGGTTAGCAAGGCCGGGGTTCAGCCACGGACCCTCGAGGAGGACGAGTGCCGAAGAAGGACGCCCCCCTGCGCTCCGACGCGCAGCGCAACCGTGAGCGCATTCTGGAGGTGGCACTCGCCGAGCTGACGCACTGCGCCGACGCACCGCTGAGCGTGATCGCCAAGAAGGCCGGGGTCGGACAGGGCACGTTCTACCGCAATTTCCCCAACCGCGAGGCCCTCGTCCTGGAGATCTACCGCCACGAGATGCAGCAGGTCGCCGACAGCGCGGCCCATCTGCTCGCGACCCGGGATCCCGAACGGGCACTGCGGGCCTGGATGGACCGGCTGGCCGAGTTCGCCCTGGCCAAGGCGGGCCTGGCCGACGCCCTCCGCCAGGTCACCAGCGCACCCGGAAGCCCGTCCAAGCCCGCCCACACGCCGGTGTCCTCCGCGGCGGAACTCCTGCTCCGGGCCAACGAACAGGCCGGCATCATCCGCCCCGGAATCACGGCGGACGACTTCCTGCTCGCCATCGCCGGGCTGTGGCAGCTCGCCCCGCACGAGGACTGGCAGCCGCGCGCCAACCGGCTCCTCGACCTCGTCATGGACGGCCTGCGCACGGGGGCACCGGGCCGCTGAGCACGCCGCGGCGCCCAGGACGGCGACGGCGTCAAGGCCGGCCCATGCCGACGGCTCGCGGCGAGACCGGCGGGCACGGCTTCCAGCCGGACGGGGTGAGTACAGGGGCCGGCCGTTTCAGAGGCTCAGCGTGATCGCGGCGCCGACACCGCCCAGGCCGAGGGCGACTGCGCCCTCCCACCAACCGCCGGTGCCCCAGGGGAAGAACCGGTCGACGGCCAGGCGGCCGGGGCCGATGGCCGCGAGGGCCAGGGCGACCACCGAGATGCAGACGCTGTACTCCACGCCGCCGTCCGTTTCCCACAGGCCGTGGCCGCCGGTGACGGTCGCCATCGCGTTGATCATGACTCCGATCAGGGCCGCGGCCGCCAGCGGAGTCAGCAGCCCGACGGCCAGGCCCAGGCCGCCCAGGAACTCGGACAGGCCGCCGATCACGGCGAAGAGCTTGCCAGGGCGGAAGCCGAGCCCCTCGAAGCCCCGGGCGGTCGCCGTCAGGCCGCCTCCGCCGAAGAGCCCGAACAGTTTCTGAGCCCCGTGCCCCGCCATCAGCAGGCCGAAGGTCAGCCGCACGAGCAGCAGGGCCCAGTCGGTGACGTCCGCCCTCGGCACGGTGGTGCCGTTCGCCCGCGAGCCCGCGGGGCTCGGAGTGCGGTTCGGGAATCGTTCTGCATCCATGGCCATGCTCCGTCAAGCGTGCCCGAACGGGCGTTGCCCCGGTCCCGATCCTTCCGCAGCGACCATGATCATGCATCTGGGGCGGGGCGGCCTCGCCGGCGGTAGCCTGCTCGTGAGGGCAGCCATGACCGATCAGGTACACATCCGGCTCCTCGGCGGGTTCGCCGTGGCGGTCGACGACCGCCCGGTCGCCGCCGGGGTGTGGCGCCTGCGCAAGGCCCGGAGCCTGCTGAAGCTGCTCTGTCTGGCACCCGGCCACCGGCTGCACCGGGAACGGCTCTACGACCTGCTGTGGCCGGGCCTCGACGGGGCGGCCGCGTCCAACAACCTGCACCAGGTGCTGCACGCGGTGCGCCGCGCGCTGGCCGCCACGGGGGCGGCGGGTGACGTCGTCGTGCTCCGCGACGACATGGTGCTGCTCGGTCCAGATGGTGGCGTACGCGTCGACCTCGACGACTTCGACGAGGCGGCCCGGCGGGCCGCCGGCGGCGGGAGCGCGGGCCACCGTGCCGCGCTCGCCCTGGCCGGCACGGGCCTGCTGCCCGAGGACCGTTACGAGACCTGGGCCGGTGCGGCGGCCGACGTCCTGGACACGCGGTGCAGGGCCCTGCGGTTCGGGCTGGGCGAGGCGCTGGAGCGGGAGCACCGCACGGCCGAGTCCCTGGAGGTGCTGCGGGCGCTGACCGAGGAGGATCCGCTGCACGAGCCCGGATGCCGGGCCCTGATGCGGGTCCTGGCCCACGCGGGACGGCGCCGGGAGGCGCTGGCCGCCTACGAGCGGTTGCGGGACGCGCTCCGCCGGGACACGGGCACCGACCCCGACCCGCAGACACGCCGCCTCTACCGCGAGTTGCTGGCCGACTCGGTCGAAACGCGCGAACCACCGGCTCCGGCCGCACGAGCCGACAGGGCCGGGCCACGTGAACCACCGGCCCCGGCCGCACAACCCGACCCGGCCGAGCCAGGCGAACCACCGGCTCCCACCTCCCGGCCCCACCCGGCCCAGCCGCTCGAACCAGCGGCCCGGCGCTACCGGCACCGCTCGGTCGAGGCGGGCGCAGCGCGGTCCCTGCCCTCACGGGGCCGGCTGCCCGCGCCGGCCACGGAACTGATCGGCAGGGAGCGCGAGGTGGCCGAGGTGGAGGAGATGCTCGGCCGGAGCGGACTGCTCACGCTCACCGGGGCCGGCGGCTGCGGCAAGACCCGGCTCGCGCTCGCCGTGGCAGCCCGCCGGGGCGACGGCTTCCGGGACGGGGCGTGGTTCGTGGACCTGGCCGGGCTGGCGGAACCGGACCTCGTGAGCGAGGCGGTGGCCGCGGCGCTCGGCCTGCACCTGCCGTCGTCCGGCGGTGCCCGGGACGCGCTGATCGCCCAGCTCGGCGGCCGGCAGCTGCTGCTGGTGCTGGACAACTGCGAGCATCTGATCGACGCGTGTGCCGCCCTGGCTTCCGCGGTGATCGCCCACTGCCCGGACGTCTTCGTCCTCGCGACCAGCCGGGAGGCACTGCGCAGTTACGGCGAGCGGACCTTCCGGGTGCCTTCCTTGAGCCTGGCCGATCCGCGCCGGCTGCCGTCGGTCGCGGAGCTGGGCCGCTTCGCCTCCGTGCGGCTGTTCGTGGAGCGGGCCGCCGACGCGGCTCCGGGGTTCCGGCTCACCGCCGCGAACGCGGCCGCGGTGGCGCAGATCTGCTTCCGGCTCGACGGGATGCCGCTGGCCCTGGAGCTCGCGGCGGCCCGGGTGCGCGTGCTGGCCCCGCGGCAGATCGCCGAACGCCTCGACGACGCCCTGGCCCTGCTCGGCCGGGGCAGCCGGCGCGGCGCGACCCGCCAGGAGACGCTGCTGGCCACGCTGGAGTGGAGCCACCGGCTGCTCGACGACGAGGAGAAGCGGCTGTTCCGCCGGCTCGCGGTCTTCGCGGGGGGGTTCTCCCTCGCGGCGGCCGAGCAGGTGTGCGTGGACGGTGCCCGCGCCGACTCGGTGCTGGACGTGCTCGGCCGGCTGGCCGACAAGTCCCTGGTGTCGGTGGAGCCCTGGCAGGACGAGGTCCGCTACCGGCTGCCGGAGACGATCCGGCAGTACGCGGCGGACCGCCTGCGGGCCTCCGGGGAACCGGCGGCCGTCGAGGCCCGGCACCGGCGTTTCTACCTGGCACTCGCCGAGGCCCGCGACCGCGAACCGCCCACCGGCGTCTCGGGGGCGACGTCACTGGAACTGGAGGCCGACTACGGCAATCTCCGGGCCGCCCTGCGCTCCCTGCTGCGCGACGAACCGGACAGCGCGCTGCGGCTCGCCGTCGCCCTGCGGTCGTTCTGGCCCGAGCGGGGCCGCCTCGCCGAGGGCCGCCGGTGGCTGGACGACGCCCTGGCCGCCGCCCCGCAGCCCTCCCCCGAGCGGGCACGGGCGTTGATGGGGCGGGCCGTGCTGGCGATCCGTCTCGGCGACGGCTCTCCGCTGGAGGGCATCGCCGAGCAGATCGTCGGGATCCACCGGGACCGGCCGGACCCGGCGGCGCTGGCGTACGCCCACTGCCAGCAGGCGGTCCTGCTCTGGATGCGGGGTGCCTGGGACCGCGCCCGCGCCGCCCTCGACCTGGCCCGCGCCCTGGCCGGCACGGCCGGCGACCCCTCGGTCCTCGCCGTCGCGGCGCATCTCGAGGGGGTGTGGGCCGTCTGCCGCGGCGAGGGGCAGGTGGCCCGGGCGGCGTGCGGGGAGAGTCTGCGGCTGCTGGACGGAGTCGCGGCGGGCGGCGGCCCGTTCTTCCCTGTCATGACCCCGGGGTACACGCTGCGGGACGACGGCACGGGGCCCGTGTCGCTGTTCTTCGAGGAGACGGTGCTCGCCGGGCGCACGGTCGGCCCGTCCCGGGCGCGCGGCTACGCGCTCGCGACGCTCGCGTGGGCCGACCGTCTCGACGGCGACACCGCCGCCGCCACGGCGGCGGCCGAGAGCAGCGCGGACCGCTTCCGCGCGCTCGACGATCCGCACGGCGAGTCCCTGGCCCTGAACGTCCTCGGCAACATCCACCGCGGCCGCGGCGACCACGATGCGGCGCGCAAGTATCTGGACGCGGCACTGTCGATCAGGCGCCGGCTCGGTGACCGCCGGGAGGAGGGCATCACCCTGGGCTGTCTGGGCCTGCTGCACCTGGCCCGCGGAGACCCCCGGACCGCGGAGGCGACCATCGCCCGTGTCCTCGCGGGCTTCGAGGAGGCCGACGACATTCCCGGCGTCACCAACTGCCTGCTCCACCTCGGGCTCGTCGCCCGGGCCACCGGTGACTCGGCGCGGGCGCGTGCCCTGCTGGCCCGGGCCCAGGGCCTGGAGCAGGTCGCGGGCTCGACGTTCGCCTCCGGGTGGGTCGCCCTGATGCTGGCGCGGCTGCACCGGGAGGCGGGCGACCGCCCGGCCGCGGCGGCGACGGCGGCCCGCGCCGCCGGCCTCTTCGCCCGCCTCGGCGACGCCCGTGGCCCGGCCGCGCTGAGGCGGGCGGTCCCCGCCGAGCCCGCCGAGCCCGCCGAGCCCGCCGGCAAAGCCGCTGCTGAGTGAGTGCTAAGCGGCACCTCCTAGCGTCCGGGATGTCGGTGCACACACTCACACCGTCGTGGTGCAGACACACACACCAAGGAGCCGACCATGTCGATCGACACGGCAAAGGGCGTCCTGGGAGACGCCACCATCGCCGAACTGGAGGCCGGCCTGCGCGGCAGCGTCGTACGCCCCGGCGACCCCGACTACGAGTCGGCACGCGCGGTCTGGAACGCCGCGCACGACAAACACCCGGCGCTGGTGGTGCGCTGCGCCGGTACCGCGGACGTCATCCGCGCCGTCGAGTTCGCCCGCAGCCAGGACCTGCTCGTGGCGGTGCGCGGCGGCGCCCACAGCATCGCCGGTTTCTCCACCTGCGACGACGGGATCGTCATCGACCTGTCGCCCATGAAAGGCGCGATCGTCGATCCGGTCCGGCGCCGGGTGGTGGCCCAGGCCGGAATGACCTGGGGGGACCTGGACCACGAGACGCAGGCCTTCGGCCTCGCCGTGACCGGCGGCCTGATCTCCACCACCGGGATCTCCGGGTTCACGCTCGGCGGCGGGGTGGGCTGGCTGCTGCGCCGCCACGGCCTGGCCTCCGACAACCTGACGGCCGCCGAGGTCGTCACCGCGGACGGCCGGGTGGTGCGCGCGGACCCGCACGAGCACTCCGAACTCTTCTGGGCCCTGCGGGGCGGCGGCGGCAACTTCGGGATCGTGACCTCGCTGGAGTACCGACTGCACCCGGTGGGGCCGCAGATCCTCGGCGGGCTGATCGTCTACCCCCTGGAGCAGGCGCGGCAGGTGGTCACGGGCTGGCGTGAGCTGATCGACGGCGCTCCCGACGAACTGACGACCGTGGTCAACCTGACGACGGCGCCTCCGCTGCCGTTCCTGCCCGAGGAGGTCCACGGCACCCGTGTCGCGGTGGTGCTCGGCATGTACGCGGGCGACCTCGCGGCCGGCGAGCGGGCCGTGACTCCGTTGCGGACGCTGGGCACGCCCATCGCCGACCTGATGGGCCCCATGCCGTACACGGGGATGCAGTCACTGGTCGACCCGCTGTGGACGGCCGGTCACCACAACTACTTCACGTCGGCGTTCGTCGAGCCGTCCGACGCCGCGCTCGACGTCGTGCTGCGACGTCACCTGACGACACCCACGCCCTTCAGCGAGCTGCACATGCACCAGCTCGGCGGTGCCTTCGCCCGGGTGCCCGCACAGGCCACGGCCTTCAGCCAGCGGGACGCGAGCGTGCTGTGCAACGTGGTCGTGCGGTCGCCCGAGGCTGCGGGTTTCGACGCGCACGTCGGCTGGGCCCGGGAAACCCGCGAGGAGATCGCACGGCACGGCCGTGGAACCATGTACGTGAACTTCACGGGGGACGGCGCCGAGGACAAGGTGCGCGCCTCGTACCCCGACCCGGTGCGCGAACGCCTGGTCCGGGTCAAGGACGCCTACGATCCGACCAACCTGTTCCGGCTGAACCAGAACATCCGCCCCTCCGGCTCGGGCTGACCGGTCCGCGGCGGGCGTCCGGGCACGCCGGCGGTGGGTCAGAGAGCCAGCTCGTCGAAGAGCACGGACGTGTCGGCTGGGGCGGCGCCGTCCAGCGTCTGCTCGGCCCAGATCACCTTCCCCCGCGGCACGTAGCGGGTGCCCCAGCTCTCCGCGAACTGGGAGACGAGGAACAGGCCGCGGCCGCTCTCGTCGGTGGTGGCCGCGTACCGCAGCCGGGGGGAGGTGTTGCTGCCGTCCGACACCTCGCACACCAGGGTGCGGCCGAGCAGGAGCCTGACGCGTACGGGCGGGGCGCCATAGCGGATGGCGTTGGTGAGGAGCTCGCTGAGGATCAGTTCCGTGGTGAACGCCTGCTCCCCCATTCCCCACTCGGTGAGCCGCCTGCCGACTTCGCCGCGTGTGCGCGACACGGCCGTCACGTCGAACGGCACGTCCCAGGTCGCCACGTGGGACGGATCGAGGAGCCGGGTCCGGGCCACCAGGAGCGCCGCGTCGTCGTCGGGGTGTTCGGGCAGCATCGCCTCGATGAGGGCGCGGCAGGTCTCCTCCGGTGCCGGGCCGGCCCGGGCGATGGTGTCGCGCAGCAGCTCCAGGCCCTCGTCGATGTCCCGGTCGTGGTTCTCGATCAGGCCGTCGGTGAACAGAACGAGGCGGCTGCCCTCCGCGAGTTCCAGCTCACCGGCCTCGAAGGGATGCCCTCCCACGCCGAGCGGCGGGGAGAGCGGCAGGTCGGGGAAGGTCACCCGGCCCTGCGGGTCGGCCACGGCGGGTGCGATGTGTCCCGCGCGGGAGAAGCAGCAGTGCCCGCTCACCGGGTCGTAGACGGCGTACAGGCAGGTCGCGCCGGTGAGCGGCACCTGGTCGTCGTCGGCCTGCCCGCTCTGTGTGTCCAGCCGGGCGACCATCTCGTCGAGATGCCCGAGGAGTTCCTCCGGAGCCAGGTCCAGTGAGGAGAAGTTCAGTACGGCGGTGCGCAGCCGGCCCATGGTCACCGCGGCCTGCAGGCCGTGTCCCACGATGTCGCCGACGACCAGGGCGACCCGGAAGCCCGGCAGGGGGATGACGTCGAACCAGTCGCCGCCCACGCCGGACTGCGCCGGGAGGTAGCGCGAGGCGATCTCCAGGGCGTCCTGTTCGGGCAGGCCCCGGGGCATCAGGCTGCGCTGCAGGGTCACGGCCATCGCGTGTTCGCGGGAGTACCGGCGCGCGTTGTCGATAGCCACGGCGGCCCGGGCCACCAGCTCCTCCGCCACCGCCACGTCCCCCTCCTCGAAGCGTGGGGAGCCCGCGGCCCGCCAGAAGTTGACCATGCCGAGGACGACGCCGCGGGCCCGCAGCGGCACCGTGATCAGCGAGTGGATGCCGTAGTCCAGCGCCCGGCCCGCTCCCGTCGGGTCCTGGGCCCGCCAGTCCTGGGCGGTGTGCAGGTCGGGCACCAGGACGGCGGTACCGCCGCGCAGTGCCGCCGCCATCGGTGTGTCGGCCACGACGAACCGGATCAGCTCGCCCACCGGCTGCAGGGTGTGCCCGTCGAGCGAGGCGCGCAGCGCGGTGCGCCGCATCTGGTGCACCGCACCCGTGGGCTCCTCACCGTGCAGGACGGATTCGAGGAGTTCCACGGTGACGATGTCGGCCATGCGCGGGACCGCCACCTCGGTGAGTTCCTCGGCCGTACGCCGTACGTCGAGCGTGGTGCCGATCCGCATGCCGGCCTCGTACAGGAACGACAGTCGGCCCCGCGCCAGCTCGGCCTGGCCGGTGAGGGCTCTCAGCTCCGTGGTGTCCCGGAAGGTGGCGACCAGGCCCTGGGCGCCGCTCCCGGACGCGACGGGCCGGGTGCTGACGGCCAGCAGCCGTTCTCCCGCCGGCACCACCACGTCGGTCGCGGGCTCGGCCGACAGCAGCAGGCGCGTCACACCGAATCCCAGCCCCAGCTCGGTCACCCGCCGCTGGTCGGCGTTCTCGGGCAGGCCCAGCAGCCGGCGTGCCTCGTCGTTGGCGAGCAGGACCCGCCCGTCACCGTCGGTGATCAGCACGCCCTCGCGCACCGAGTGCAGAACGGCGTCGTGGTGCTCGTACATCCGGGTCATCTCGGCCGGCCCGAGTCCGTGGGTCTGCCGCAGCAGCCGTCGGCTGACGAGGGCGGTGCCGCCGGTCGCCACCAGGAGCGCCCCGGCCGCCGCTCCGAGCAGCATCGGCAGCTGCTTGTCGAGCACGTTGGCGAGAGTGGCGTACTGGATCCCGGCGCTGACCATGCCGACCACGCGCCCGCTCGCGTCCCGCACGGGGACGACCGCGCGCACGGCGTCGCTCGGCCGGCCGTGGAACGTCTCCGTGAAGGCCTCGCCCGCGGCGGCCCGGCCGACGCCCTGGGCCTTCGTGCCGAGCAGGGCGGGTTCGGGGTCGGCGACCCGGATGCCGTGTTCGTCCAGAACGCTGATGAAGTCGACCTGGGCGGCCTTGCCGGCCTGCTGCGCCGGCGTCTGGAGCCGGGCCGTGGGATGGGGCGACTGCAGGGCGAGTGCCGTGCCGGGGCCGTGGGCGAACGTCTCCGCGACGGCCAGCGACCGTTCCCTGGCGCTGCGCTCGCCGTCGTAGCGGCCCTGGATCACCAGGGCCGCCGCCGCCACGGCGACCAGGACCAGCACGATCAGGGCTTGCAGCAGGAACACCTGCGCGGCGAGCGTGCGGACGCTCAGGGACGGCGAAAGGCGGCGCCCGTGTGACGGCCGGGGCCTTGGCCCACGGGACGGACCGGATGACCGCGGTGTGCCGGGTGGCGGCGCCGCTCTCGCCCATGGCCGGCGGGAACGTCCGCTCATGCACCTTTTGTAGCATTTGGTCTGCGTGCCCGGCGACCGGTGTGCCGCCCCGACGCCGCGGACCAGGTCTTACGTACTCCTGACGTTCCGCGCGCGTGCGCGTGGGCGGAGCACGGTCGGCTCTAGCGTGGGCCGTATGCGCGTACTGGTCACCGGCGGTGCCGGGTTCATCGGGTCCCATGTCGTCGAAGCACTCCGGGAGAGCGGGCACGAGCCGCTCGTCTACGACGTCAGGGAGGATCCCCGCGCGGACGTGCGGGACGCGGAAGCGGTGGCGGGGGCGCTGGCCGGGGTGGACGCCGTCTGCCACCAGGCGGCCATGGTGGGGCTCGGCGACGGTGTCGCCGACGCGGCGGAGTACGTCTCGCGCAACGACCTGGGCACGGCGGTGCTGCTCGCCGCCATGGCGGCGGCCGGGGTGCGGCGCCTCGTGCTGGCGGGTTCGATGGTCGTCTACGGCGAGGGCAGGTACGAGTGTCCCCGGCACGGTGTCGTGCGGCCCGGGCCGCGGGCCGTGGCCGACCTCGACAGGGGGTCGTTCGAGCCGCGGTGCCCGAGTTGCGGGCAGGACCTCGCCCCCGGCCTGGTGGGCGAGGACGCCCCCACCGACCCCCGGAACGTGTACGCGGCCACCAAACTGGCCCAGGAGCACCTGGCCGCCGCCTGGGCCCGCTGCACGGGCGGGTCGGCGGTGTCCCTGCGCTACCACAACGTGTACGGCCCGCGGATGCCCCGCGACACCCCCTACGCCGGGGTCGCCTCCTTCTTCCGCTCGGCACTCGCCCGCGGGGAGTCGCCCCGGGTGTTCGAGGACGGACGGCAGCGGCGCGACTTCGTGCACGTGCGGGACGTGGCCGCGGCGAACGTGGTGGCGCTGGAGGCGCAGACCGCGCCGGGCGCCCTCACGGCGTACAACACCGGCAGCGGTGAGCCGCGTACCGTCGGCGAGATGGCGCGGGCGCTGGCCGCCGCGTACGAGGGCCCGCGGCCCGTGGTCACCGGCGAGTACCGGCTGGGCGACGTGCGGCACATCACGGCGGACTCGGCGCGGCTGCGCAGCGAGCTGGGCTGGCGGCCGCGGGTCGGTTTCGCGGCGGGCATGCGGGAGTTCGCGCGGGCCGGCCTGCGGGTGGAGTGAGTCAGGGCGCGGCCGGGATGGTCACCTCGAAGCGGCAGCCGCCGGGGATGTTGCGGACGGTCGCCCGGCCCCGGTGGGCCTCCACGATGCCCCGCACGATGGCCAGGCCCAGGCCCGCGCCGGCCGGGGGGGTGCGGGCGTCGGTGCCGCGCCAGCCGGTGTCGAAGACCCTCGGCAGGTCCTCCTCGGGGATGCCGCCGCAGCCGTCGGTGACGGACAGCAGCACACCCTCGTGGGTGCGCTCGGCGGCGATCGCCACCGTGCCGTCGGGCGGGGTCCGCCGGATGGCGTTGATCAGCAGGTTGCCGAGCACCCGGCTCATCTCCTTGCCGTCCACCTCCACCGGCAGCGGCTCGACGCGGTCTCCGACCAGCCGCACCCCGTGTTCCCGGGCGAGCGGGTCGGCACCCGCCAGCGCGTCGCCGATCAGGTCGTACAGCGAGATGCGGGTGGGGCTCAGCGGGAGGGTGCCCGCGTGGATGCGGGAGAGTTCGAAGAGGTCGCCGACCATGTCGTTGAGCCGTTCGACCTCGGTGCGCATCTGCTTCAGATAGCGGTCGGGGTCGGCCGCCACGCCGTCCTCCAGCGCCTCCGACATGGCCCGCAGGCCGGCCAGCGGGGTGCGCAGGTCGTGCGAGATCCAGGCGACCAGCTCGCGCCGGGAGGTCTCCAGCGCCCGCTCCCGTTCACGCGATTCGGCGAGCCTGGCGCTGGTGGCGGCCAGCTGGCGGCTGAGCGCGGCCAGTTCGGCGGTGGCCGGGGCGGCGGGCGCGGCGAACTCGCCGCCGTCACCGAAGCGGCGTGCGGCTTCGGCGAGTTCGCGGCTGCGGGCGACGACCCACCGGCCGAGCAGGAGGGCCGTGGCCAGCGAGACGGCGGCCGCCATCGCGACGACGGTGGTGACCACGGTCAGGTCGTGCGGGGACAGGAACATCGCCCAGGCGACGGCGAGCGTGCCGGTGAGCATGGCGACCACGCCGACCGCGGCGACCACGGTGAGCGAGGCGGTGAGCGAGCGGCGCCGGATCAGGCGCAGCACCCCCGCTCCGGCGAGGCCGGTGGCCGCGGCGCCGGCGAAGGCGTACAGGGCGATGAGAAGCGTGTCGCGCATGGTCAGTGCACCGCCTCGGCGGGCTCGAACCGGTAGCCGACGCCCCACACGGTCTGGATCAGGCGGGGCCGGGCCGGGTCGTCCTCGACCTTGCCGCGCAACCGGCGGACGTGGACGGTGACGGTCGACAGGTCGCCGAAGTCCCAGCCCCACACCTCGCGCATCAGGTCCTCCCGGCTGTAGGCGCGGCCCGGATGCCGCAGGAAGAAGGCGAGCAGATCGAACTCCCTGAGTGTGAGGGCGAGTTCGCTGCCGCCTTTGGTGGCCCTGCGGCTCTCGACGTCCACGGACAGTCCCGCCGCGGCCAGCCGGGGCCCGGCGGTGACGGGGCGGCTGCGGCGCAGCACGGACTCGACGCGCAGGACGAGTTCGCGTGGGCTGAAGGGCTTGGTGACGTAGTCGTCGGCGCCGACCTCCAGGCCCAGGATGCGGTCGTCCTCGTCGCCGCGGGCGGTGAGCATGATGACCGGCACCGGGCCGTCGTCCCGCATCCGCCGGCACACCTCCAGACCGTCCATGCCGGGCAGCATCAGGTCCAGCACCACGAGGTCGGGGCGGTGGGCGGCGGCGCGGTCGAGGGCCGTCGGCCCGTCGTCGGCGCGGTCGACCACGTAGCCGGCGCGGTGCAGATATCCGGTGACGACCTCGGCGACGGTCGGGTCGTCGTCGACCACCAGCACCCTGGCCGCCTCGTCGGTGGCTGCGCCCCCCTGGAGCGCGTACGGCGATTGCATGACCCCAGCCTCGCACCGCGCGCCACCCGGCGTCGGGCCGGCCGGTACGGCGTCCGCGTTTCGTAAGGAGCGCTCGTCCGGTATGTCCGACTGTGCTTCGTAGGGTGAAGCCGTGACGACCACTTCAACGGAGATCGACGTGGTGCTCCCCTGCCTGAACGAGGTCGAGGCCCTGCCCTGGGTGCTCGCCCGGATTCCGGCCGGGTGGCGCGCCATCGTCGTCGACAACGGTTCCAGCGACGGCTCCGCCGAGGCCGCCCGTGCTCTCGGTGCGACGGTGGTGCACGAGCCGCGGCGCGGCTTCGGCGCCGCCTGCCACGCCGGACTGACCGCGGCGACCGGCGACATCGTGTGCTTCTGCGACTGCGACGCCTCCCTGGACCCCTCGCTGCTCATCCCCTTCGTGCGCGAGGTCCGGCGCGGCGAGGCCGACCTGGTCCTCGGCCGCCGGCGTCCGCGGGGCCGGGGCGCCTGGCCCGCTCACGCGCGGGCCGGCAACGTGGTGCTGGCGCGCATGCTGAGCCGCCGGACCGGACTGCGCCTGCACGACCTCGGACCGCTGCGTGCCGCCCGCCGCGAGGCTCTGCTCGGGCTGGGCCTGACCGACCGGCGCAGCGGCTACCCGCTCCAGATGGTGGTGCGCGCGGCCGACGCCGGCTGGCGGGTCACCGAGCACGACGTGCCGTATCTGCCGCGCACCGGGGCCTCGAAGGTCACGGGCACCTGGCGGGGGACGTGGCAGGCGGTACGGGACATGAGCCGTGTGCTGGCCGAGGCACCGGCCGCCGGGGCTCCGGCCGACCGGAGGACCGTACGGTGACCACACTTCTCGTCATCGCCAAGGAACCGCGTCCGGGACGGGTCAAGACCCGGCTCACCCCCCCGTTCAGCCCGCACGAGGCGGCGGAACTGGCTCAGGCGGCACTCACCGACACCTTGCACGCCGTGGCGGCCACGCCCGCGACCCGGCGCGTCCTCGTCCTCGACGGCGCTCCGGGCCCGTGGCTGCCGCAGGGCTTCGAGGTCCTGCCGCAGTGCGGCGGCGGCCTGGACGAGCGGCTGGCGGACGCCTTCGCGCACTGCAGCGGGCCGGCCCTGCTGATCGGCATGGACACCCCGCAGGTCACGCCGGAACTGCTCACCGTCGACTTCGGGGAGGGCGACGCGTTCCTCGGCCCGGCGGAGGACGGCGGGTTCTGGGCGCTGGGGCTCTCCGAGTCCGACCCGGCACTTCTGCGCGGGGTTCCCATGTCGACGCCCGAGACCGGCGCCGCGCAGCGGGCGCGCCTGGTCGCCGCCGGGCTGCGGGTACGGGAACTGCCCCGGCTCCGCGATGTCGACGTGGCCGCCGACGCCCGTGCCGTGGCCGCCCTCGCACCGCACAGCCGATTCGCCGCGTGCCTCGCGCGCTGTACTCCGGTCACCGGCCGATGAGCAGCCCGCCCACCGCCCGTGTCGCCTGGGCGGCCGCCGACCCCTACGCGACCGCGCTGCGCAGTGGCCGGGGACCGCTGTTCCTGCGCCGTGCCGACGGCTGGCTGCTGCCGCTGGAGGTGGAGCGCTGGTGCGCCCGGGCCGACCGGATCGACCGGGAGGTGCTGGACCGCTGTGAGGGCGCCGTCCTCGACGTCGGCTGCGGTCCGGGCCGGCTGGTGGCGGAACTCGCCGCCCGGGGCCGCAGCGTGCTCGGCATCGACGTCAGCGACGCCGCCGTCGAGCACACCGCGCAGCGCCTGGGGTCCGCCGTGTTCGAACGGGCCCTAGAGGGTGGGGTCGGGCAGGCGCTGCGCCGCTCCGTCTTCGAACCGCTGCCCGGCGAGGGCCACTGGGACACCGTGCTGCTCATGGACGGCAACATCGGCATCGGCGGCGATCCGGCCGCACTGCTGGAGCGGGTGACCGGGCTGTTGCGCCCGGGTGGTCTGCTGATCGCGGAGACCGTGCGGGGTGACGTCGACGAGCGCGCCCGGGTCCAGGTCGTCGACGTCGTCGACGCCCCGCGTGGCACGGGCGTTCCGTTCCTCTGGGCGCGTCTCGGCACAGCGGCCCTGCTGCGTTACGCGGGCAGGGCCGGTTTGCGGGCCGTGGCTCAGTGGGAGAGCGGCGACCGGTGTTTCGCCGCCCTGCGCGCCCGCAGCGCCCGCAGCGCCAGCAGGAGCGCCGAGCCGCCGAAGAGTACCGCGGTGATCAGCAGCCAGCGGGCGAGGAAGCCGCTCGGCGACAACGTGGTGGCCGACCGGTAGCGCTCGCTCACCATCCCGCTGATCAGCGGGAACCAGACCAGCAGAAGCAGCCCGGACAGCGCTGCCGGCACCCGTACGTACGTCGTCCGGCCGCGCCGCCCGGCCGCGCCGAGCCCGCGCGCGACCATCCGGTCCGCCACCGTGTACAGCGGCAGCAGGACGAGATCGTGCAGCAGCGCGGCGCCCACGATCCACAGGGCCACGCCGAACGGGTCACCGGCGAACAGCCGTACACCGGCGTACGCGGCGAGCGTGAAGGAGCAGGCCAGCAACAGCAGTTGCAGCGGGCTGCCGAGCGGCGGAAGCAGGCGGGGCATCACAGGTCTCCGAACGTCAGTCGGGCCACCCACTTGGTGTTCAGCACACCGGGCGCGGCGGGCACGATGATCCGCGCCGGGTAGCCGTGGTCGGGGGACAGCTCCTCGCCGTTGACCTGCAGGGCGAGCAACGAACGCGGGTCGGCCACCTGGTTGGCGCGCAGGGCCGCGCGGCGGAACGCGCCGTGCCGCTGCAGCGACTCCACGAACACGTCCGGCGGATCGCCGTCGTGGCCGACGAGCGCCGCGAGATCGCGCAGCCGCACCCCGCGCCACCGCTGGTCGGCGCTCGACCAGCCCTCCACGCAGGCGATGGGCAACGACGAGCTGTGCAAGGGCAGTCGGAGCAGCCCGGCGCGGCTGAGCCGGACGGTTCCGGTGCGGCCGGTGACGACGAGCCGCCAGGAGTCCTCGTGCGTGTCGGCCGTGGTGATCCCGGCGTACCGGGCCGTCTTGTTGATCTGGAAGCCGTTCGGGCCGCCGCCGGGCTCGGCCGCGCCGTGCGGCGCGAGCAGGGCGGTGCGGCGGAACGGCCCGCCCAGGCTCTGTCCGACCGTGGTCAGCGACAGCAGCAGGGAGCCGCCGCCGACCAGAGCCAGCGCGCCGCGCCGGGAGACGGTCGGCGGCTCCGGGCGGGGCGAGACCAGATCGTCGCCGGGCACCGTGTCCGGGCGGGGCGGGACCTCGTCGTCGCCGGGCACCGTGTCCGGGCGGCGGCGGGCGTGCCGCACGTTCCGAACGGCGGCGGGTGCCTTCAGCGCCGCGTGGGCCACGAACGCGGAGAAGAACACCCATGCCCCGTAGAAGTGCAGCGGGTAGAACGAGCCGGGGAAGACGTAGTCCAGCTGGACGTTGAGCACGCCGGTCGTGAACTCGAACAGTCCGCCTCCGACCAGCAGCAGCAGCGAGACCCGCTCCAGCGCGTGGGCGACG
Organism: Streptomyces sp. NPDC048514; assembly: GCF_043199955.1. Lineage (NCBI taxonomy): Bacteria > Bacillati > Actinomycetota > Actinomycetes > Kitasatosporales > Streptomycetaceae > Streptomyces > Streptomyces sp. NPDC048514. The sequence goes on from NZ_JBICWT010000003.1 coordinate 422,795, forward strand.
GAGCGGGCCGGCGGCAGCGTGAACAGCTTCGGCACCACCGACCACAGCTTGGCCAGCAGGACGGGGATCAGCGTGACGCCGAGCGTGACGTGCACCCCCTGGGTGAGCCGGTACAGCCACACCGGGTGGGTCGGCCAGGCGAAGAGGTAGAGGCCGAGGACGCCCTTGTCCGGGGTCTTGTCGTTCGCCGGGGACAGGCCCGGGTTGTAGGCGGCGTACGAGGCCAGGCCGGTCACGAACAGCACGGTGACGCCGACGAGCAGGACGAGGCCGAGCACCGACGTGAGCCACGGTCCGCGCAGCGGGCTGCGCCAGAAGCCGGGAGAGGTGGGGAGCCGAGGATGGTCGCTCATGTCCCGACCGTAGGACGGAAAACACCCGGTCATGGGCCCGCGACCCATGACGAAACTCTGACGTCCGGCCCGGGTGGCGGCCCGCGACGGCCACTGCGGCCTAGCGTTTGGGCGTGACCCGCTTCCTCCGCCGCGACCTGTACGCCGTCGCTGCCTCCGCCCTGCTCGTGACGGCGGCCGTACTGATCGGCCGCCACATCCAGGACACCCGCCACACGTTGTCCGTGCACTGGCCGCCGGTCCTGGCCGAGTGGGATCCGCACGTCGGCCCCGGGACCCCGGCGGCCCTGGCCGTGGCGGTGGCCGTCGTCGTGTACGGCCCCGCATCGGCCGCCCGCCTGCGCTGGCGGACGCTGCTCGTGGCCGCCTGGGCGGCCGCCCTGGCGTGGATCCTCTCGCTGGCGCTCGTCGACGGCTGGCAGCAGGGCATCGCGGGCAAGCTGACCAGCCACAACGAATACCTGCGCGTCATCGGCCGCTTCCACGACATCCCCGCCACGCTCCGCGACTTCACGCACCACATCGTCAGCGGCACACCCGACCCCTGGCCCGCCCATGTCGCCGGCCATCCCCCGCTGGCCACGGTGACCTTCGTCCTGCTCGACCGGGTGGGGCTGCGGGGCGGCGGCTGGGCCGGGATGTGGTGCATCACCGTCGGCGCGACGGGATGTGTGGCCGTGCTGATCGCGATCCGCGCGCTGGCCGGGGCGGCACTCGCGCGGCGGGCCGCGCCCTTCCTGGTGCTCGCCCCCGCTGCCGTGTGGATGGGCGCGTCCGCCGACGCCTACTTCGCGGCCGTCGCGGCGTGGGCCGTGGCCCTGCTCGCCCTCGCCCTCACCGCCCGGTCCCTGCCGTACGCGGCCGCCTCCGGCCTGCTGTTCGGCCTGACCTGCTACCTCTCCTACGGCCTGACGCTCTTCGCGCTGATCGGCGCCGCCGTGCTCGTGCTCGGCCGGCAGGGCCTGCGGGACCGACCCGCGGTGCTGCCCGCACTGCTCGCCGGACTGGCCGTGACCCCCGTGGTGCTCGCCCTCATCGGGTTCGACTGGTGGGAGGCCTACCATCTTTTGATCACCCGCTACTACCAGGGTGTGGGCGGCACCCGCCCCTACGGCTACTGGGTGTGGGCCAACCTCGCCTGCACCGTGCTCATCACCGGCCCCGCGACGGCAGCGGGCCTGCGGCGGACGGCGGCGGAACTGCTGCGCCCCCGGGGCGCCTACGCCGGCCGTGACGGGAGCGGTGAAGGGACCGGCGGGGCCAGGTGTGAGCGAACCGGTGAGGGGAGCGGTGAGCGCATCGGTGAGGTGAGCGGTGAGCGCATCGGTGACGGGAGCGGTGCGGGGACCGGCGGGGCGAGGCGCGGGCGAACCGGTGAGGGGAGCGGCGAGGGGAGCGGTGAGGCGATCGGCGGCGCCACGGCGCGCTTCCGCCTTGCGGCCCTCGTGGCGGCGGCGCTGCTCGCGCTGCTCGCCGCCGACCTGTCCGGGATGAGCAAGGCGGAGACGGAGCGCATCTGGCTCCCGTTCGCCCTGTGGCTGCTGCCGGCCTGTGCGTTCCTGCCCCGTCCCCGTGTCTGGCTCGCCGGGCAGGCGGTGCTGGCGCTGCTGCTCAACCATCTGCTGCTGACCGGCTGGTGAGCGCGGCCCGCCGTTGCTCCAGTCGGGTTCGTCTGTCATGCCGTAGGGGGTACGCCGGTCGTTCAAGGATGCGGGCCCGCCCCCGGCGAAGCCAGGATGGCGCCTTACGCACGACGTGAAGCGCGAGCCTCGGGAGACCCCTACTTGTGAGCATCCTCAACGAACCCCACGGTGCGACGCCGGCCGAGGACTCGTACGAGAACGAACTGCCGGTCAGGCGCAAGCAGCCCGGCAACGTCGTGGTGAAGTGGCTGACGACCACCGACCACAAGACGATCGGCACGCTGTATCTGACGACGTCGTTCGCGTTCTTCCTGATCGGCGGTGTGATGGCGCTGCTGATGCGCGCCGAGCTGGCCCGGCCGGGTATTCAGATCATCTCCGCCGAGCAGTACAACCAGGCTTTCACGATGCACGGCACCGTGATGCTGCTGATGTTCGCCACCCCGCTGTTCGCCGGATTCACGAACTGGATCATGCCGCTGCAGATCGGTGCGCCCGACGTGGCGTTCCCGCGGCTGAACATGTTCGCCTACTGGCTCTACCTGTTCGGCTCGTCGATCGCGGTCGGTGGCTTCCTCACCCCGCAGGGCGCCGCCGACTTCGGCTGGTTCGCCTACTCCCCGCTGTCGGACGCGGTCCGCTCGCCGGGTATCGGCGCCGACATGTGGATCATGGGTCTGGCCTTCTCCGGCTTCGGCACCATCCTCGGCGCGGTCAACTTCATCACCACGATCATCTGCATGCGCGCACCGGGCATGACGATGTTCCGCATGCCGATCTTCGTGTGGAACGTGCTGCTGACCGCCGTCCTGGTCCTGCTCGCCTTCCCGGTCCTGGCGGCCGCGCTGTTCGCCCTGGAGGCCGACCGGAAGTTCGGGGCGCACGTCTTCGACGCCGCAAACGGCGGCGCACTACTGTGGCAGCACCTCTTCTGGTTCTTCGGCCATCCGGAGGTGTACATCATCGCGCTGCCGTTCTTCGGCATCGTCACCGAGGTCATCCCGGTCTTCTCCCGCAAGCCGATCTTCGGCTACATGGGCCTGGTCGCCGCCACCATCGCGATCGCCGGTCTGTCCGTGACGGTGTGGGCGCACCACATGTACGTCACCGGCGGTGTGCTGCTGCCGTTCTTCTCCTTCATGACCTTCCTGATCGCGGTCCCGACCGGCGTGAAGTTCTTCAACTGGATCGGCACGATGTGGAAGGGCAGTCTCTCGTTCGAGACACCCATGCTCTGGGCGACGGGGTTCCTCGTCACCTTCCTCTTCGGTGGTCTGACCGGTGTCATCCTGGCCTCGCCGCCGATGGACTTCCACGTCTCGGACTCGTACTTCGTGGTGGCGCACTTCCACTACGTGGTCTTCGGCACGGTCGTCTTCGCGATGTTCTCCGGCTTCCATTTCTGGTGGCCGAAATTCACGGGCAAGATGCTCGACGAGCGCCTGGGCAAGATCACCTTCTGGACGCTGTTCGTCGGCTTCCACGGCACCTTCCTGGTCCAGCACTGGCTGGGCGCCGAGGGCATGCCGCGTCGTTACGCCGACTATCTCGCGGTCGACGGCTTCACCGCCCTGAACACGATCTCCAGCATCAGCTCGTTCCTGCTCGGCCTGTCGATGCTGCCGTTCCTGTACAACGTGTGGATGACCGGCAGGTACGGCAAGCCGGTCGGCGTGGACGACCCGTGGGGCTACGGCCGCTCGCTGGAGTGGGCGACCTCCTGCCCGCCGCCCCGGCACAACTTCGTCACCCTTCCCCGCATCCGCAGCGAATCCCCGGCGTTCGACCTGCACCACCCCGAGATCGCCATGGCGGAGCAGGAGGCGCACCACGGCAAGCGCGACGCGCTGGAGACGCCGGGGCGTGAAGGCGGCCGCCCGTGACATCGGCGAGCCGGCACGGCGCCCCGCTGGACCGGCAGGGTCGCGCGCTCGCCAACGAGGTCGAGGGTTATCTGCTCCTGTGCGCGGAGCAGGAGCGGGCACAGCGCGAGGCGGAGGCCCTCTGCGCGCGCCTTTCCTGGCTCACCTCCGGGCAGGCCGAGGACCTCGCCCACCATTACACCGAGCTGCGCCGCGAACTGACACGGCAGATCCTGCAGGCCACGGCCGACCGGGCCAAGCGTCTGCGCGCCGAGTACGAGGACCGCTACGCGGCTCTGCGCCGCACCCTGCTCAGACGGTACGCCGCCTGCGCCTGTCTGCTGTTCGCCGGTTCGGCCACGATCGGCGCGGGAGCGAGTGTGCTCGTGCGGTGACGGGGCGGTGGTCCTCGGGTGGTCCCCGGGCGGTTGGGGGGACCGGCGGACCGAGCGGTGCCGCTCATACCGGGCTCAGCGGGTGTGCCGCCGTGTCGGACCGCGGCGGCCAGGCCTGCGGGGAGAGGATGCCCAGCACATAGGCACGGGCGACCAGGGCCGGGCGGGTCGCGGCGCCCAGGAGGTCGCGCAGGCGGCTCAGGTGGTAGTCCACCGCCTGCCGGGACAGATGCAGCGTTCCGGCGACGTCCGCGTTGCTGCGCCCGGCGGCCAGCAGGGCGAGTATCCGCACCTGGGTGGCCGTCAGGGGCGGCTGCGCCTCCTGGCGCAGGCCGAGATGGGTGATGACGGCCCACACACTCGACACGCGCTCCGCGGTGCGGCAGACGGTGCTCAGGTGCACCCGGGCCCGGCGCTGCCAGCCGTCACCGTCGACGAGCACGGCGGAGGCACGCGCGCTCCTGCGGCGTCCACCGACGAGGTCGTCCCAGATCCGGTGCAGGGCGCCGCGTTCCGGTGTCTTCGCCAGCAGGTCGTCGGCCGGCAGCCCGACGAGGTCGGAGAGGCGGACGCGCAGGAGTTCGGCGACCGCGGTGCCGGCCTCGCCCACCCGGCCGTCCGGGGACAGCCGTAGGCAGGGCAGCCCGCTGTGGTCACGCAGGGCCTGTAAATCCTCCTCGGCTCTGCGCCGCTGGTCCAGCACCCGGGTGTAGTCGGTGACGTCGACATAGATTCCGGCCACACAGCGGTCCGTGCCCCAGCGGACGGGGAACCGATAGCCCGCGGCGTGCCCGGGGGTGCCGTCGGCACGCCGGTAGGTGAGGGTGTGCCGGACCGGCCGGCCCTGTGTCAGGACGTCCCTGTCCAGGGCGAGGAACCGGGTGACGTCCTCCGGGCCGTCGAGGTCGGCGAGGTGGCGGCCGATCACGTCCTCGCGCGTGGTGCCGTACAGGTGGGCGTAGGCGTGATTGGCCCACAGGTAGTGGCCGGAGGCGTCGCGGACGAACGCCGCGGCCGGTGTGAGGTCGGCGAACGAGGCGTAGGGGCCGTGGTCCGGCCGGCCCGCCACCTCGACCGCCACCCCTCTGCTGCGGTGCCGGTCGGCGCCTTCGTCGCGGGCCGGCCAGTTCACGTCGAACGTCCGGCCCTCGAAGCTCGCCTGGTAGGGGCCGGCGCCGGCCGGGCCGGCCGGGCCGCCGTGGTCGGCGCAGAGGGTCTCCAGGAAGCGGCGGGCGGTGCGCTCGTCGTCGAACGCACCACCCCCGCTGTCGACCACTCTCAGTCCGCCGTCGGCCTCCCACCAGGACACCGGAAGGGGCGCGAGCAAGGCTTTGAGATCGGACTCGTTCACGGCCCAACTCCTTCAATTGTCCACCACATTACGTTGAGTAACACCTCATGCGTATCCCGTCGCGAGTCAGGCATGCGGAGCGGGTCTCCCCCGGGCCCCTTGGCACCCGACGGGCACTACCGCATCACCGGACCTTCACATGTCGGTGATGCCGCGCACCAGTTGGGCATTTGCCTGAGCCGTTCGGGCGGCACGGCCGCCCGGGCGGGGGCCGAGGCTGGTTCGCTTGAAGGAGACGGCGCGGTCCGCGACCGCTCCACCCCGAAGTCATCGAAGGAGTTGGGTATTCGTGAGCAAGGTGCTGTACGTGCATGCCAAGGGCGGACCCCCCGTGGGATACGCCCTGACGCGGGTGGCCGCGAGGGCGGCGGTGCACCTGCTGGCACTCAGCGAACTGCCCCCCACCGTGGCGGCGGACGCCGAACGGCGCTGCGCCTCGATCGTCTCGGCCCTCGATACACCGGGAGGTGACGGCTTCGCGAAGACACCGCGGGGCGGCCCCGCCGAGGAACAGCAGGGCGACCTCGTCCAGCTCATCACCGACCGAGCCCGCGAGGTGGGCGCGTCCGCGGTCGTGACCTTCTCCGAGTACGCGGTGGTGGCGGTCGCCGAGGCGTCCCGGCGGCTCGGGCTGAGGGGCGCCGGGCCCGCCGCCGCGCTCGCCCGCGACAAGCGGCTGATGCGCGCCGCCTGGCAGCGGCACGGCATACCGCAGCCGCGGTTCCGTGCCGTCACCGACCTCGCCGAACTGGAGCGCGCAGCCGCCGAGTTGTCGTTCCCGCTGTTGCTGAAGTCCGCGTGGAGCGCCGGTTCGACCGCACACCAGATCATCGCGGGGCCCGGGGAGGTACGAGAGGCCTGGCGGCGGTCGCGGGAGGTGATGGCGGAGTCGGCGCTGCTCGGCTTCGCGGAACTGCACGTGGCCGGTGCCTGCGAGGACTTCATCGTGGAGGAGATCGTCAGCGGGTGTGCCGAGGAATGGTTCGACGGTTCCGGCTGGGGCGACTACGTCAGTGTCGAGGGCGTGGTCGTCGACGGTGACTTCCGGCCGGTCTGCCTGAGCGGCCGGATGCCGACGGTGGCGCCGTTCACCGAGCGGGCCGGCATCGTCCCGGCCGCGGTCGGGAGCGAGGCCCAGAACCGGATCGTGGAGCTGGCCCGGCGTTCGGTGGACGCCCTGGGTCTGGAGAACTGCGGTACCCACACGGAGATCAAGCTGGGCGCGGACGGCCGGATGTCCGTGATCGAGACGGCCGCCCGGTTCGGCGGCGCGATGACGGTGCCGCAGATCGAGGAGGTCTTCGGGCTCGACCTGATCGGGATGTTCACCGACCAGCTGCTCGGCGGCTCTCCGGCATGGCCCGCACGGGCGCTGACGCCCGGGGACGCCGAGGGTGCGGCGGGCTGCCTGGTGGTCCTCGCCGTGCACGGCGACGGTTCCCCGTGGCCGCGGCGCCATCGGTGGGACCCCGCCGCCGTCGTCCGCTGCGCGCCGATCGGCGAGGGCAGCACTCTCGCGGTCGTCGGCGAGAGTTCACTGCCGGACGGGCACCCCGTGCCGGTCTACGACCCCGCCGCCGGCGCCAACACCATGGCGGGTCTGTGCCTGTTGTCGGCGGACCGGCCGCAGTCCGTGGTCCGTGACTTCACCGCCCTGGTGGACGCCCTGCCGGACATCCTGCCCACGGACGTCACCGAGGGGGCCTGGGCATGACTCTCGCACTCGAGGAGGAGGGTGTGCCGGACGCCTCGGGCGACCGCACCGTCGTCGGCGCCAACCTGTCGCTGCCGTTGTTCCGCGCCCTGTCCGGGGTGCTGGCCGGGCACCCGTACCTCAAGGTCGTGGTGGACCGTGCCGAGCACACGTGGCACCTGCTCGACACCCGTGTGCACCCCTTCCACGTCAACTACATCGCGACCCGGGTCCTCGGCCTGACCCTGGCCGAACTGGACGCCGACCTGGACGCGTTCAACGCCTCCGTGTACATGGACCCCGAACGCCGGTTCCTGCTCGGCGTGCTGTCCCTGCACACCGACGAGGAACCCGACGGCATCGAGCGGCCCTTCCTGGTGCTGGAGACGACCGAGGCGGACACCATGCACGGCGCGTTGCTCGAGGAGTTCTACCTCTTCGTGCGCGGCCGGGTGGACGGGCGCCTGCCCCTGCTGCTGAAGCCCGCCAACCACGGGCAGGAGAACGAGCTGGCCGCGGTCAGCGAGGTGCGCGTACCGCGCATCCTCAGCCACGAACTGTTCGGCGACCGGACGCGCACCTGCCTCAATCCGGGCGAGGCCGAGGGCCGGCTGCGCTATTTCCGCGGGACGGCGGAGTACGAGCGCGCCGCCGCGGAGCTCGGCTGGTCCGACATCGTCGCGATGCCCACTCTGCCCGACGACGTGCCCCGGATCGCCGGATTCATCAACACGGTCCCCACCACTCCGCTCTCGCACACCAATGTCCTGGCCTCGGGCTGGGGCATACCGAACGCGATAGTCCGCGACCTGGACGAGCTGGTGGAGCGGGACGGTCTCGACGGCGCCTGGGTGCGCTACCGGGTGCGGGAGGACGCCATCACCCTGGAGCGGCTGTCCCGTAAACCGGCGCTGCAGAGGCCGGCCTGGCACCAGCAGCGCATCCGGATCGAGACACCGCTGCTGGACGACGCGCCGGTCCTCGAACTGCACCGGCTGCGACTCGCCGACCGGGACAGCTACGGCACCAAGGCGGCCCACCTCGGGGAGCTGCATCACGTCCTGGACAGCCGTTCGGCGGACCTGACGGCCTTCTACCGGCGGCCGCGTCCGCCCCGGCCCGATCTGCTCGGCCATCTCGCCGCCCGGCTCGGCGAACCGGGCGCGACCACTGAGCGGTTGCGGTTCGCGGCGGCCGAACGCGTGGCGGAGACGGTCCGGGCGCCCGAGGGCGTGGCGCTGCCCTTCCGCCTGCACCATCTCTTCCTGACCTCGTCGCCCGCCCTGCAACAGGGCATCGGCAAACTGAAGATGGCCCTCGAGCTCGAGGCGTTCGACGTGATCGACTCCCTGTCGCTGAGCCTGCAGAGCCTGGTGCGCGGTACGCCGGTGCCCGACGAGGTGGCGCGGGCGATCACCGGATCGGTGGCGGACCTGCTGGCCGACGGGCGCCGGCTGGTGGTGCGCTCCTCCTCGAACGCCGAGGACCTGCCCGGCTTCTCCGCCGCCGGTATCTACGACTCGGTCACCACGGTGCGCGGCGCGGAGCAACTCATGGACGCCGTGCGGCAGGTGTGGGCGTCCCTGCTGTCGCCGCGCAGCGTGCGCATGAGGCACCAGGTCGGCATCTCCCTGGACGACACCTACATGGGCGTGATCGTCCAGGAGTATGTACCGGCCGACCTCGGGGGTGTGCTGGTGACGTGCAATCCGACCCGCCGCGACGACTTCCGCAACGTGTATCTCAACTGCACGTCCGGCTCGCCGGAGCGGGTGGTCGACGGCACGGTCCTGCCGCACCAGTACCTCTACAACACCGTCGAGGGCGGCGGGCGCACGGTCGACGTCGGCTCGTCGGGCGAGGACCTGCCGGCTGCCACCCGGACGTCGCTCGCCCGACTGTCGCTGGTGGGGCGGCTGTTGCAGTCGCACTTCGGTGCGGGCGATCCCGACGAGGCCCTGGACATCGAGTGGCTCATGACCGCCGAGGGGGCCTTCCACCTCGTCCAGGTCCGCCCCTACGCCCGGTGAGGCGCCGTATGCCCGCCCTGTGGCCCTCTTCCCCCGGGCCGGTCCCGACTCCGGCCGCGCGGCGCATCATCCGCCTCAACAACGGCTTCCAGCTCCTGTTCAACCTGCTGTGGTGGATGCCCGTCTTCTACGCCTACCAGCGTGACGCGGGCCTGTCCGACGGCCAGATCTTCGGCATCCAGAGCATCTACTACATCGCCTTCTGCCTGTTCGAGATACCGACGGGGGCCATCGCCGACCGTATCGGTGCCCGCAACTGCCTGCGCGCGGGCGCGGTGGTCATGACGGCCGCGAACCTGACGCCGGTGCTGGCGCCGTCGTACACGGGCTTCCTGGTGCACTTCCTCGCCATCGCCGCCGGGCGGTCCCTGACGTCGGGCGCCGCTAGCGCCTACCTCTACGACGGGTTGCGGGCGGAGAAGGCGGACGCCCACTACCTGAGGGCGGAGGGTACGGCGCGTGCTCTCGGGCTCGCGGCCAAGGTGGTGTGCTGGCCGCTCGTCGGGCCGCTGATGGTGCTGGCCCCGCAGACGCCGTACGTGCTCAGTGCGGCGAGCGCGGCCGCCTCGCTCGGTTGCGCCCTGGCCCTGCCGCGGCTCGCCGCGGACGGTGCGGGCACCGGGCGGCGGGCCCGTACCGGGCGCGGTGGAACCCTGCTGCGCGACGCGGGCGCCGCCTGGCACACCCTGCGGTCGTCACCGTGGCTGGTCCTGTTGATGGTGCAGGGGGTGGCGGTCTTCACGCTGTCCCGGATCTGCCAGGTCAACCTGTTCCAGCCGGTGCTGCTGGAGCACGGGATCGGGGAGGGTGCGCACGGCGGTGTGCTCGCGGCGATGACGGTCGCCGAAGCGGTGGCGTCGGCCCGCCCCCAGTGGCTGGGGCGCCGGCTGCCGCCCGCGGTGTGGGTGTCGGTGCTGAGCGTGGCGCTGGCCGCCACCCTCGCGGGCACCGCCCTCGGTGGGCCCTGGGCGGTGGTGGGGCTGTTGTGCGCGTTCGCCGCGATCACCGGGTTCGTCTATCCGGTGCAGCGCAAGCTCGTGAACGATGCGATACCGGCCGACGCTCCGCGGGCCACGCTGCTGTCGGTGGAGAGCATCGTGGACCGAGGGGTGTGCGCGGTGGCCGCGGTCGCCGCGGGCGCGTATCTCGCGGCGGGCCGGCTCGACGCGCTGCTGTGGCACAGTGCGGCGGTCACCTGTGTGCTCATACCGGTGCTGCACGTGTGTCTGCACCGGACGCGTCCGGGACGGGTTCGGGCCGGGGCCCGTGGCACGGGTGCGGGACGCCGGGACGCCGGGGTGGGGGCGCCGGAGGAGCCCGTCGCGCTGCCCGTCGACGAGGGGGCGGCACCACGGACGTGAGCCGGTCCCGGGCGGTGGGCGTCCCGCCTGACCCGCGGCCGTGAGGCGGCCCCCGGCGGCCCCTACGGGAGTGCCCGGGCGGCGAGTGTGCCGCCCGGGCGCACGGGATCCCGTCGAACGCGTCCCGCGCTCGGCGCCGGCTGTCGCTCCAGGCTCAGTTCGCCGTGGAGGAGGCGCGGCGCGGCAGCTTCCAGTTCGGCCGCGGGAAGTGGCAGGTGTAGCCGCTGGGGTAGCGCTCCAGGTAGTCCTGGTGCTCGGCCTCCGCCTCCCAGAAGTCGCCCACGGGCTCGACCTCGGTGACCACCTTGCCCGGCCACAGGCCGCTCGCCTCGACGTCCGCGATCGTGTCGAGGGCGACGCGGTGCTGCTCCTCGTCGGTGTAGTAGACGGCGGACCGGTAGCTGCGCCCGAGGTCGTTGCCCTGGCGGTCCTTCGTGGTCGGATCGTGTATCTGGAAGAAGAACTCCAGGATGTCGCGGTAGCTCGTGGCCGTGGGATCGAAGAGGATCTCGATCGCCTCGGCGTGGTCGCCGTGGTTGCGGTACGTCGCGTTCGGGGTGTCTCCGCCGCTGTAGCCGACGCGCGTGGACACGACGCCCGGCTGCTTGCGGATCAGGTCCTGCATGCCCCAGAAGCAACCGCCCGCCAGCACGGCTCGCTCTGTTCTCCCGGTCATCGGTCGCTCCTTCACGTTCGGGCCCGGCGCGCTCGGCGGCGTGCCGGTCTCACGATCACTCAGCCTATTACCGTCCCGGAGCGCCCGGCCGACGGCCGCTCGGGGATCTGCTGATGGAACCGGACAGCGGCTCGGATGATTCCCGGTCGACGCTCCCGCCGGCGCTGCCGCCCGGACGGTCAGGCCGCGTTCCCGCCGGCGCCCGGGGCGGGTCCCGGGGCGACGGAGAAGGACAGGACGAGGCCGTCGGGGGCGGCGTGCGCGGAGGTCAGTGCGACGCCGTGGGGCAGGCCGGTGACGGGCACGGTCCGGGCCCGGAGCCGGTCCCGCAGTTCCGGCGCGGCGGGCAGGCCACCGAGGTCGTCGACCGCCACGCTGCGGCCGAGGACGCTCACCGTCGTGGGCGTGACCGTGAACGTGTCGGACGTGGTGGACAGCCCGGCCCGCACGGTGACCGGCAGGCCCAGGCGGCCGACGCTCCCGCCGAGGATCAGGTCGCCGTCCCGGCCGCCGGCCGTCAGTCCGTCGCCCAGCGCGCCCAAGCGCCGGGTGACCTGGTCGTATCCGATGGTGGCGGTGCCGGTGCCGCCGGCGCTCGCCCCCTTGGTCGTGACGTCCTCCAGACGGACGCTCACATCCATCACGGTGTGCTGACGGTGGACGTCCTCGGCGTCGACCTCGACGTCGCCGACGTCCCCGCCGAGGGTGCGCAGCCCCGCGAACGGCGTGGTGAGATCGGCGTGCACGGGCCCGTGGGGCCGGAGCCGGTGTACCGCCCGGGCGACGACGCGCCGCTCGGTCCGGTGCTCGACGAGCAGGTCGGTCGCGCACACGAGGCCGGCCAGGGCCGCGGCGAGCGCGAGGAGGACGCGAATCTTCGTCGTCCGGCGGTTCGATGTCACGTGGTCACTTGCTCCGGATCGGTCGGGACGGGAACGGGGACGGGCGGGGACGCTCAGGCGTGCAGGCGCGGCAGGATCCGGTCGAGGCGGCGGGGCAGCCACCAGTTGGCCCGGCCGATGAGGAACATGGCGGACGGCACCAGGATCAGGCGGACCACGGTGGCGTCGACCACCACGCTGATGGCCAGTCCCAGGGCGAGCATCTTCACCACGACGGTCGGCGAGGTGGTGAAGGACAGGAACACCGCGGTCATGATGAAGGCCGCGGCGGAGATCACCCGCGCGGTCGCGGAGAGTCCCTCGCCGACGGCGAGCCGGTTGTCACCGGTGCGGTGCCAGGCCTCGGCGATCCGGGACAGCAGGAAGATCTCGTAGTCCATGGACAGTCCGAAGACGATCGCGAACATCATCATCGGCACGTACGACTCGATGGGCACCGGCTCGGAGAGCCCGAGCAGCGCGTCGCCCCACCCCCACTGGAAGACCGCGACGAGCACGCCGTAGGACGCGGCCGTGGTGAAGAGGTTGAGGACCACGGCCTTGAGGGGGATCACCAGGCTGCGGAAGACGGTCATGAGCAGCAGGAAGGCGAGGACCAGGACGATGCCGATGACGACGGGCAGCCGGTCGCCGACGGTGTCCCGGAAGTCGGCCTGGCCGGCCACGCTGCCGGTGAGGTAGGCCTCGGCTCCGCTGCCGTCGAGGGCTCGGGGCAGCGTCCGCCCGGAGAGGGTGTCGAGGAGGACGTCGGTCGCGGTGTCCTGCGGCCCGGTGGCCGGGGTGACGGTCGTGACGAGGATCTTCCCGTCCGTGCTCGCCCTGAGCGGGGTGAAGGAGGCGACGCCGCGGGTCTTCTCGAGCGCAGTGGTGACGTCGCCGGAGATCCGGTTGACGGGCGTCCGCGACCCGCGCACGTCGATCACCGTGACGACCGGGCCGTTCGCGCCGGCTCCGAAGCCCGGCCCGCCGGCCTGCGCGATCCAGTCGTACGCGCTGCGGGTGCTGCCGCCCGGCCGGTCGGCCCCGGCGTCGACGTGGCCCAGGCGCATCGACAGCAGCGGTGCCGAGAACACGGTCAGGAGGGTGAGGCCGAGCGCCAGGAAGGTCCACGGGCGACGGGCGACGAGTTCCGCGTAGCGGTGCCGGCCGTCGTGCGCTCCGCTGTTCTCGGCGACGGGCCGGCGCAGCCCGAGCCGGTCGATGCGCCTGCCGACCAGGCCGAGGGCCGCCGGGACCAGGGTGAGGGCGGCCGCGGCGGTGACGGCCACGGCGAGGACGGCGGCCAGACCGATCTTGCCGATGAAGCTCAGCCCGCAGGCGTACAGGCTCAGCATGGCCACGGCCACGGTGACGGCCGCGATGAGCACCGCACGGCCGCTGGTGCGCGTGGTGCGGGCGGCGGCGTCCACCGGATCTCGTCCGTCGATGAGGTCCTGGCGGTAGCGCGTCGTCAGGAACAGGGCGTAGTCGATGCCGACACCCAGGCCGATCATGCCGGCCAGGGTCGTGGCGGAGGTGGCGAAGGAGAGGGTGGCGGCGACGATGCCCACGATGCCGAGGCCGACGCCGACGCTGATCAGGGCGGTGACCAGCGGCAGCAGCGCGGCGAGAACGCTGCCGAAGGCCAGCAGGAGGATGACGAGGGCCGTGAGGACGCCCACGCCCTCGCTCAGTTTGTCGTCGGCCGGCTCACGGACCACCTGGTCGAGGTCGCCGCCGTAGGCGACGCCGAGTCCGGCCGCGCGAGCGGGGTCGGTCGCCGTGTCGAGTCGATCGGTGTAGTCGTGGCCGAGGTTCTTCAGTTGCTCGTCGAAGGAGACGGTCGTGTAGGCGGTGCGTCCGTCGTCGCTGGTCACGAGCGTGGACGCGGTGGTGACATGCGGCAGGCCACGCAGAGCCGCGAGTGTCCGGTCGACCGCGGGCTCCTGGTCGGCCACCGTGCCGGTGCCGGTGTGGAACACCACCTTGCCGTTGGGCGCGCCCGCTTGTGGCATGGAGCCGGTGAGCAGGTCGGCCCCGGTGTGCGAGGGCGTGCCGGGCATGCTGATCTGATCGCTGAAGGTGGGCGCGGCGAGGTGCCGCCCGGCCAGCGCCGTGGCGAGGACCAGCAGCCAGGCGGCGATGACCATGAGCGGATGCCGGGCGCACCAGGCGCCGAGACCACCGAGGCCACCGCCGTCCACGGGAGCGGGGCCCGCGGGAGGGAGCGCGCCGGGGCGCGTTCCGGCCGTTGTTTCGGGGTGCTGCGAGGGTCCGGGCATCGGCGCCTTCCGGAGTGGGTGTCACGGGTGACAGGCACTCTAGAGATAAAATGGCATGCATGACAATTGGCATGACTGACAGAAGCCCGTCCATGGTGGTTAGGTGTGACACGCATGCCGTTTGACAGCCGCGACACCATGGCGGAGGCTTCGCCTCATGCCGAGTGAGACCACCCCCGCCGGACTGCGTGAACGCAAGAAGGAGGAGACGCGGCGCCTGCTGCTGGAAGGGGCCGCACGGCTGTTCAGGGAGCGCGGGTTCGAGGCCACCACGGTCGCGGACATCGCCGCACACGCGAACGTCTCGGTGCGGACGTTCTTCCGCTACTTCGAGAGCAAGGAAGCGCTGCTGCTCCCGGACGGCGTCCAGATCTTCGCCTACGTCGAGAACGCCCTTGCCGAGCGCCCGGCCGGTGAGGAACCCCTGGAGGCCGTGTGCAACGCCCTGCTGGCAGCGGCCGCACCGTTCGCGGCCTCCACCCTGACCGCCCTCGGCCATCCCGTCGAGGACATCGAGCACGTCGTCACGGCCCGCCTCGTCCAGGCCTTCTCCGACTTCGAGGAGCGCCTCACCGTCCTGGTGCAGCGCAGACTGCCCTCGGACACGCCGGACGCCGACCTCAGGGCGGCCGTGATCGCGTGCGCCGCGCTCTCCGCGGTGCGGGCCGTGCTGCGGACGCGCCGGGCGCGGCGCGCGTCCGGCATCACGGACAGCGGCCCGGCGGCCCTGCTGCGGGCCTTCGGCTTCCTGCGCGAGATCGGATCTCCCGTCACGGGTCACGGCACCTGAGCGGAGAGCCGCAGGCGAGCGTCCGTCGTTCGGGCGCCGCTGTCGCGGGACGCGGCCGCCGTCGGCCGGGACGCGACGAGCGACCGCCGTCCAGCCCGGACGCGGTACGCGGCCGCCGTTTCCGCCAGGGTGCCGCACGTGACCGCCGTTGGCCCGCGCCGCCCGTGGCGGCACCCTCGCGCGGTTGTCATCCGGCCACGTGGTCCGGCGAGTCGTCCTCCCGCCGTTCCTGCCTCATGCCGGGCAGCCGGCCCTGGGCTGTATCCGCGGTGCGGCTCACGTCCGGCGTCGGCAGCAGCACCAGGACCTCGTCCCCGGCGGCCCAGACGCGCCGTTCGGCCTTGCCGGGGCAGAGCCGAAGGCCGTCGTCGCGGCGCACGCCGTGCGCTCCGGAGATGCGGTAGCCGATCGCGCACTCACCACGTCGCGACGCCGCCGCGACCACCGTCGCGAAGGAGGCCTCGCGCCCCGGCGGCACGTAGTGGGTGGCCGGACGCAGATCCAGTGCCCCGCCCCGCGTGGCGAAGATTTCGGCGAACACCGGGGCGAGAGCGGGACGGTGGGCGATCTGTGCCATCAGCAGCGCGGTCAGCTCACCCCGGACGACCGCGTCGGACACCGGTCCCAGCGGGGCCAGGGCCCGGCTTCGGTGGTCGCACAGCTCCGCCACCGCCGGCAGCGCCCGGCCCGCTTCGTCCTCCCGCGACCTCAGCATCAGCAGGATCAGCAGGGTCCGGTCGTCGGGCCGTTCGCAACCGGCGCCGGCGCCCGGATCCGGCCCGAGCACGATGACGCTGTCGTAGCCGAAGACGTCGAGGGGGCGCAGGGTCTCCGGGCGGAGCAGGTCGCCCACGTGGTACGCGACGTCGAGCACCGGGGTGTCCGGGGGGCCGGCGGCCCGCGTCGCCGCCGGGCCGGTGCCCGAGCCGGCGTCCGAGCCGGTGACCGGGGCGGCGTCCGAGCCGAGGCCCGAGCCGGAGCCCGAGCCAGTGACCGGGCCGGTGACCGGACCGGCGTCCGAGCCAGTGACCGGGCCGGTGACCGAACCGAGGCCCGAGCCGGCGTCCGAGCCAGTGACCGAACCGAGTCCCGGACCGAGGCTCGGGCCGGTGTCCGCGTCGGTGACCACGTCGAGTCGGGAGCCCGGTGGGGAGGTTCGGCGCAGGACGTCCACGATCAGCGGGGCGCGCCGGTTCCAGCCCAGCAGCAGTGTCCGGCGGCACCTCTCGGGCTCCCGCGCGGCCGGAGCCGGCGCCGTGAGGTCGACGTACTCACGGCAGTCGGCGAGGGCGGCGGCGGTGTCGTCGTCGTGTGCGACGACCACCAGCCGGTCCCCCGCCGTGAAGACGGTCTGCGGCGCCGGGGTGAGCAGAGGACGGCCGTCGGCCCGCACCAGGCCGACGACGCAGGCCTCCGCGAAGCGCAGCACGATCTCCGCGAAGTCCAGCCCCGCCAGTTCCGGGGCGTCGACCAGATGGAACTCGGCCCCCGCGAAATCGAGGAGGTCGCGCAGCGCGGCCGGCAGTCCGGGACGCCGGGCGGACTGCACCAGCAGCTGTGCCGTCGTCAGGTCGGTCTCCAGCACCGTGCCCCGCTCGCCCACCGCCGGTTCGGCGACCGGCAGATAGCGCCCGTCCCGTACCGCGGCCACCACCGGCGGCCCGGCCTCCGCGCCGAACAGCGCCCTGAGGGCCAGCAGGGTACGCACGACCTCCAGGTCGGCTCCGGTGTCCTCGGCCGGCAGCACCAGGACCGAGCAGGCCTCGGCAGGAGTGACCAGCGCCAGGGCCCCTGGATCCGCCGGGGATCCGCTACGGCAGACCAGCCGGACCTTCCCCGTGGGGCCCAGCGCGGCCCGGAGCGCCTCCTCCATCTCGGTGGTGTCCCGGTCGGCGAGCACGGCGACCGCCCCCCGCCCACGCCCGCTTCGGGCGGTGACCAGTTCACCGACCACCGTGAACACCTGGTCCGACCAGCCGAGCACGACCGCGTGCCCCCGCTCCAGCACCGTCGAACGCCCCCGCCGCAGTTCCGCCAGCCGGTCGCCGAGCCCCGTGGTGATCACTCCGACCAGGGTCGACACACACAACAGGGCGATCAGGCCGAGAAGCACGGCCAGCAGCATCCGCAGCGGCGCCCCGGTCACCGCGCCCAGGCGCAGGGTCTCCGCACTGGTGCGCCAGACCGCCGTGAGCCGGCCGGACAGGGAGCGGGGCGCGGTGGGGTCCATCCACACCAGCAAGGTGCTGACGGGCACCACGATCGCGAGGCAGCACAGGGCCAGCCAGCCGAGCAGCGTGCCCGTGCTGCGGGCCAGTGTTCTGTCGAACAGATAGCGCGCCCGGTCCCGTAACGAAGCCTGCCGCCGCTCGGCCACATCCGCCCCCGATCTTCACCGCACGGGTCGTCGGAGACGTAGAGTGCTGGTTCGGCGGCCGCGACATGCCGTGCCCACCGGGTCATTCATCCTTTCGGGAGAATGCCTGACCGGTCGTCATACGGCGGGGCGGGAGCGGGTGACGTCCGCGGCGGGTGGCGGGCCGTCCGCGAGTCGGGCGTTCACCGGCGCGTCCGCGCGGGAGCTGCCGAAGAGGCCGTGGACCGCGTGCGGCCCGGGCCCCAGACGGTGTCGTGCGCGGCCCGGTCGGCCCGGTCGGCCGGGGCGGTCGTGCCGAAACCCCCTGGCAGGAGTTGCCCTCCCCCCGTTCGGTGGAACCCTGAACGGTATGGGCAAGACCGCGCTGATCGTCATCGACATGATCAATACGTACGACCACAAGGACGCCGATCTGCTGCTCCCGTCGGTGAGAGAGGTCGTACCGGTGGTGACCGGGCTCCTGCGGCGGGCGCGGGAGCACGACGTACCCGTCGTCTACGTCAACGACAATTTCGGCGAGTGGCGCTCGCATCACGGAGAGCTGCTGGAGCACGCTCTGGCGGGGCCTCACGCGGACCTCGTCGAACCTCTCCGGCCCGATGAGGGCTCGCTCTTCGTCCTCAAGGCCCGGCACTCGATCTTCTTCGAGACACCGCTGGCGTATCTGCTCCAGCAACAAGGCATCCAGCAGGTGGTGCTGTGCGGTCAGGTGACCGAGCAGTGCGTGCTCTACTCGGCCCTCGACGCCCACATCCGCCACCTCGACGTGATCGTCCCCAGAGACGCCGTGGCCCACATCCACGAGGACCTCGCTCAGGCGGCGCTGCGGATGATGGAGCGGAACATGGGTGCCCGGGTGTGTGCGAGCGACGACCTGTGGACGTGACCGTTCGCCGCGGACCCGCGCAGGCCGATCACTCGCCCACCGGTCACCCTCCGCCTCCGGGGCCGCGCTGCGGCTCCGGGCTCCCCTCCGGCTCCGGGCTCGCCTGTACCGCGGGGCTGCCGCGCGCGATCCGGGCCAGGTCGGACAGCAGAGCGTCCAGCCACGACATGGTCGCGTAGTACAGCCGCGGTGCGCCGGGCGGCTCGGCGGCGAATTCCGTGGGGGAGACATCGATCAGCGGCAACGACGCGGCCGGAGTGTCGTCCCCGGGGTCGAGTGCCGCGGATATCAGCAGCATCCGGGCGGCCACCCGCGCCCCCAGCGCGTCGAGGGACTCGGCCGCGGCGGCCCCGAGCCGTGACTGCGGCGGCGTCAGCAGCCGGTCGGCCCCCCACAGGGTGTGGTGCCCGGTGATCAGCGTCGCCTGCCAGTCGACGGCGGACGGTGCGGGTCCGCGTGCCGTGCCTCCGAACGGAACCGGCTCGCTCTGGAACTGCGCGTACGCGGACTCCGCGAGGACGACGACGTGCTGCAGGGACCGATGGCCGGCGACACCCGACAGTCCGGGCCCCGCACGGCCGACCACTTCAGCCCATACGGCCGCTCCGACACGGCCGGCCGCTCCCGCACGACCGCCCGCCGATGCGCCACCGCCCGCATCCGCACGGCCGGCCGCCGGTGCGCCGCCGCCCGCCACCGAGGCGCTGGTGGCCACCACGATCTCGGCGGCCCTGCGAAGGAGTTCCGCCGCCGTGCGGCGCAGTTCGTCGTGGGCCCCCCGGGGCCAGGCCAGCAGCCCGAAGACGACCCCGATGGCACTGCCGATCAGCACGTTCAGCACCCTGACCTCCGCCAGCTGCCACGTCGGAGGCGCGAGCTGGGCGAAGACCAGCGCCACGAGCACGGTGAACAGGCCCTGCGCCCAACCGACCCCCCGGACCGGCCCCACCGTGAAGGCGAACAGCATCCACACCGGCAGCACGGCGGCGTAGACCGCGGTGTGCGGGCCGGCCAGGATCAGTATCCCGGCGGTCAGCAGGGCGCCGGCGAGTGTGCCCGCAAGCGCCCGGCGGATGGTGCTCCACGTGTCGTCCATCGTGGTCCTGGTGAGGGTCAGGGTGGCGAGCGTGGCCCAGAAACCGTGCGGCAGCGTGTCCACCCCGGCCACGAGCCGGGCCGCCGTCAGGGCCAGCGCGAGGCGCACCGCGTTCTGGAAGAACACCGAGCGGCGCCCGGCGTGACCGCGCAGCCGGTGCCACCACAGGACCGGGGCACGGGCCGTGGCGTACCAGAAGCGGCCCGGCGCCACCTCCATCGGGGCGTGCCGGCCCCGTGCCGCCAGATCGGCTGCCGTGCCCATCGCCAGCGCGGCGTCGGCGATCTCCAGTACGGCGGCGTGGCGGCGCAGGACGGCGGGTGAGAAGCAGGCGGCCGGAGCGCTCCCGTCGGAGGCGCAGTGGACCGCCGGAGCGCCCCCGTGGGCCGAGCGGTGGGCGGCCGGAGCGCCCCCGTGGGCGGCCGGGGTGGTTTCTTCGGCCGCGCGGTGGGCGGCCGGGACGGTGCCGGCGGCGGGGTGGGCGGCCGGAGCGGTGCCGTCGGCCGCGGAGGTGGCGGTGGGGCCGGCGGACAGGGCTGACAGGTGCGCGCGCGCCGCGACGAGGTTCTCGTACGGCGTGACGGGGGACGGCCCCCCTCGCAGACAGGCCGCGGTGGCCTCGGCCAGCCGCGCGACCGCGCCCAGCACGGCGCTCACTTCGGGCCCGGGTCGCACCCCGGGCACGGCCGGCAGCAGCGCCAGCCGGGTGAGCAGGGTGCGGGTCGCGAGTCCGGTGTGGGCCAGGGCGCGCTCGCGCACCCCGGGCCCCGCCGGGCGATCGGCCTCGGGCACGGTCAGGGCCCGCAGCGCCTGGCCGGCCTGACCGGCGGCGCTCACGTCCGCGCCGGTCAGGGCGTACGGGGGTGCGGCGAGGAGCGTCGCGCAGTGGGCGGCGGTCCGCGCGGCGTCGGCGCCTCGCGCCCGGTACGACGGCGGGCAGGGCTCGGGGAAGATCAGGGCTTCGGCGGCCACGAACAGGGCCAGCCCGACCGTCGTCCCGATCAGCCGGTCGCCGAGCGAGCCGGGATCGTATGGCGGGAAGGACGGCAGCATGTAGAGCAGTTGCAGGCCCGGCGCCGTTCCCGCCGGACGCGGGCCGCCGACGGCGGAGAAGGCCAGCGCGAAGCCGACCAGCAGCATGCCGAGGACCGCGCTCCACGTCGCCACCGAGAGGTAGGTGCCGACGATCACCAGCAACCAGCAGACCGGCAGCGCGCGGGCCACCGTCGCGGCGCGCTGCCGTCCGGTGCCGGGGATCCTGGAGAGCCCGCCCAGCGCCACGACGGCGAACAGGGCGTAGGTCGCCGCGACGGGTCTGCCGAGGCCGTAACGGAAGAAGTAGAAACCGGCTGCGGCGACCAGCGTCACGCGTACCGCCCGGCGGCCCGCGGCGGCGTAGGCCGCCGGTATCCGGCGGGCTGGGGCACCCCACACCCCTACAGAATCACCCACCGCAGGGCACCCGGCACCTTACCGCCGCGAGCGGCACCTTCGGTGTGCCCGGCGGGCCCCCGTCACGGCTCCTGGTGCCGGTGTGCGGCGCTCTCCAGCTCCTGCTCCTCCGCCCGGGCCAGGCGTGCCTCGGCCTCCACGTCGATCGAACGGGTCAGCCACCAGTAGAGCGCCGCGGACACCGGCAGCCCGATGAACAGTGAGATGTCGGCTCCGCCGAGCGCCTCGGCGGCGGGGCCGACGTACAGGGTGCCGACGGAGAAGAACGGGATCATGACGACGAAGCCGACCAGGTAGGCGATGATGCCGTGCCAGCCCCAGCGGCCGTAGATGCCGTGCGGTTTGAAGATCTCGGCGATGGCGTAGTGCCCCTGGCGCACCACGTAGTAGTCCATGAGGTTCACCGCGGTCCACGGGATGAACAGATAGAGCACCAGCAACAGGAAGTTGTTGAAGTTCGTCAGGAAGTTCGAGGTGGCGGACAGGGCGCCGGCCAGCGAGAGCGCCGCGGTCAGGCCGATGGTCAGCAGCCGTACGCCCAGCGTCGGCCGTACCCGCCTGAACGAGTCGATGCCGCTGATGAGCGTCAGCGAACCGCCGTACATGTTGAGGGCGGTGACGGACACGAGGCCGAGGGCGGCGAAGAGCAGCACGATCGCGCCGAAGCCGCTGAACACCTTGTCGCCTGCGGCGTTGATCGACGGGATGGTGTCGAAGTCCTTGCCCGCCCAGCCGGCCAGCAGCGTGCCGAGCACCATCAGCCAGATGCCGCCGAGGGCGGAGCCGAAGTAGGTCCAGTAGAAGGTCTTGCGCACGGTGACATCGGGCGGGAGGTAGCGCGAGTAGTCCGAGACGTAGATGGCCCAGCTGATCTGGTAGCCGGCGACCACGCCGAACTGGGCGAGGAACGGCGTCCACTTGAAGCCGCCCAGGTCGAAGGAGCCGGCGTGATAGTGCAGGGTGACGAGGACACCGACGGTGAAGATCCCGAAGACGATCAGGAAGGTGTAGGTCAGCAGCCGCTCGGCCTTGTGGATGACGTCGTATCCCACCAGCGCGATGACGAGCGCGACGGCGGTGACGACGACCACCCACAGTTTGACGCTGCCGTGCAGCGTGGTGTGCAGGGATTCGGCGGCCAGGACGCTGTTGAAGACGTTGAACCCCGCGTACTGCACGTAGGCGAAGAGCCACACCAGCAGGGCGCCGACGTAGCCGAACTGCGGCCGCGACTGGATCATCTGCGGCAGACCCAGCTGGGGGCCCTGGGCCGAGTGGAAGGCCATGAAGAAGGTGCCGACGACCGTGCCGGAGACGATGGCCAGCAGCGACCAGACGAGGTTGCCGCCCTCGGTGATGCTGATCAGCCCCACCGCCAGGGTCGCGATCTGGGCGTTCGACATGAACCACAGAGGACCCAGGTGCCAGAGCTTGCCGTGCCGCTCGTCCAGGGGGACGTAGTCGATCGACCGGACCTCGAGGCGTGACACCCGTGATTCCGCTGAAGTGCTCATGACGCCTCCCGACGCCGAAGGACCACCGCTCGGAGACATTCTTCTCCCAGGCGGACGCGGTGACGAGTGCAGAGATCCGATGACGCGTGCGGCAGGCCGAGCGCGGTTCCTCTCGGACCGGCCCGGCCCGGTCAGGCGCTGGCGTGGCGCCGCCAGGCCGGCCTGCGCGGAGCGGCATGGTGCCGGGGCTCGCTCCGGCGAGCAGCCGGCCGGCGCCGCAGCCACAGGGACGTCATGGACAGCAGGGCGACGAAGACCGCCAGGAACACCACCGACACCCACATCTGCCGGCTTCCCGCGTCGTCCAGGGCGGCCAGGGAGGCCGAAGCGGACCACAGGACGGCTCCTCCGGCGTAGAACTTGCGCATCCTGCGCATCTGCCGCAGGGCTCGTACGGACTCAGCGTGCTCGGTTTCCGATGCCATGCCGACGCAGGTACCCCGAAACGCGTCCGTCATCATGCCTGAATCCGCCGGTCCGGCCGCCGGGGCCGGGGCCCCGGCGGCCGGACGTCGCCTGGTCTGGTCGCCTGGTCTACTTCACGGTGATCTGAACGGTTGTCTCCGCGTACATGGGTGGTGTGAAGCGGTCGCGCGTCTGCACCTTCACCGTGTAGTCGTGGTCGGCGTCGTTCGGGAACGTGCCGGATATGTGGCCGTTCTCGACGTTGACGCCTGCGGGGAGGACCGGGTCCACCAGGGTGGTGACGAGCGAGCCCTGGAAGATCGAGTCTCCGCCGGAGAACACGGCGACATCGAACTTCTCTCCGCGCGTCACCGATATGTTCCTGGCCGTCTCGACGGGCTGCGGCCGGTGGACGTGCGCGTCGCTTGCCGCGGCTCCCTGGAGGATCAGCGAGGCTCCCGCCATGACTCCGTCGCAGACCGACACCAGAGCCCATACGCCTTTCGGTACCGCCTTGTGCAGGGTGATGTTGCGGATGACCTGACACGCCCTGGGCGCGGCGTCGAGCACGGATTCGGCCATGGCCATCGCGTAGAGCGCGGGCGGCAGTTCGGGATCGGTGTTCCTGGCAGTCTCGGTGCCGCCGACGTTGCAGGTGAGAACCCCCAGGCCGAAGGCCAGCTGGATGATCGAGCCGGGTACGAGGCTCGCCGCCGCCTTCTCCCTCGCCTTCACCGGGTCTTCGTCGGCGTCGTACCCGAGGTTCTTGAGCAGGGACGAAACCTTGCCCGTGTTGTCCCAGAGCAGGGACACCACCGCCGTGACGATATCGAGGACGAAGGCGACCGACTTGACCGTGCACCCGGCGATCCCCCAGCCGTCCCAGGGCTTCCTCGGAGCGGTGACGGAGGGAATGCTCAGGGCGTAGGCCCAGGCCGTACCGACGATCTCACAGACGTTCAGGATCTCCTCGGCTATGGCCTTCTTGTTCCAGGAGGGAATCCAGTTCGTCGGACCTTTGAGGAGATCGGTGAGTCCCACGACGACGGCGAGCATGACGCCGGCCGGGATGGCACTGCACTGGAATTCCACCAGCCGCATGTTCTCGGCCGGGTCCTGCGGGTCCGGCTCGCCCGTGGTGGCCTCGTCGAAGGAGGGGATGGGGATCGTCACGAACCTTCCCCCCGGGAAGGGCGGGTTGTCGACGCCGTTGACGAGCTTGTACAGCGTGGTGACGAAGAACGCCATGATGAGGCTGGCGAGACCGAGGATGCTGGGCTTCTCGCGCTCCTCCGGCTTGACGCCGGCAGCCGTCTGCACCCAGGTGTAGAGCGTCTCGACGAATCCCATGTCCTCCAGCGGCTGGACGAGGAGCGCGACGACTTCCTCGACGACCTTGACCGTGAAGTCGACGAACTTCTTGACGAGCTTCCCCGCCGCCACGAGGAAGTCGTCCACGAACTCCTGCACGGCCCGCAGGAGGTTCACCACCTTGGCGCTGCTCGTGGTGCCCGCGTCACCGGGGTCGAGGAAGTCGGTGAGGGCGTCCCAGATGGTGCCCAGGTCGCTCAGCAGGTCCGTCCAGGCCTGGTCCCCGGCGAGATCGCTCACGAACTTCTTGAAGTCGCCGAGGAGCGGACCGTCGCCGATGTCGAGTACGTCCGCGAAGGAGGACGGGAGGTCGTTCGCGCCCAGCGCCTTGTTCTGCATCCAGTTGGCCTGGGGTGTGCTCAGATCGCCCTTCGCGACCGATCCCCCGGATTCCGTGGGAATGTCACCTGATTTGTTCGGGAAGTCGCCGACCCGGGTGTCGGAGTACTGGGCGCAGATGAGGTCGAAGTACTGCTTGACCACCGGCCGTTGGTCCTGGAACCACTGTTCGGAGCGCATGCCGAAGTTGGAGATCATGGTTTTGGACAGGGGCAGGACCGTGTCCGTCACGCACGACTGGATGGCCTTCTTCGTGTCCCAGATGTCCGTCATGTCGAAGAGCGACTTGAGCCAGTCGATCACCCGCATGATGGCGTCGGCGATCATCTGGAAGACGGCCTCGACTGCCTGGATCGCCTGCTCGATGGCCTCGATGATCATTTCGCCGAGGGAGACGACGGCATCGCCGATCCAGACCGCGATCTCGACGATGGCGGAGACGAGGACCTCGGCGACCTTGGTGGCACCGGTCTTGATTCCCTCCCACACGTCGGACGCCCAGCTGGTGAAGTCGTCCCACCAGCCGCCGTAGGCGGGGTGGCCGTTGCGGTAGCCGCGGTAGGCGTCGATCTCGTCCTGGTTCCGGAAGGCCTGGAAGGCGGGCCGGTCCGGGTCCCAGAGCTGGATGACGTACCCGACGACGGGCTCGGCGGATTCGCCGTCGAAGGTGAGTCTGAGCTCCTCGTTTCCGGCGGCCTGTGCGTACATGTTGGTGCAGTGGTCCACCACCACCTGCGGAGTCAGTCCGCGCTCTTCCAGAGCCGGCCAGTCGGCGAGGTCGCCGGCCCCCAGCTTCATGTCGTTCGGGGTGACCTTCGCGTCCTTGAGGAGGCCGGCCGAGAACTTCCCCTTCTGGGAGGGCAGTGTGCTTTCGCCGGCGAGGAAGGAGTTCGCCTGGGCGGCGAAGTCGATGGCAGCGCCCTGTTGCAGGTTGTCGGCGTTCAGGTGCACGACGGGCGGGTTGAGGCCTCGTGCGGCGATGGAGACCACGAGCTTGCCGGAGGGGTTGGTGGTGACGGCGATGGACCGGCCCGGACCCACCTGGTAGGACACCTCGTCGATCTGCACTTCCACCAGCGAGTCCGCGGACACGCTCACGCGATGCCCGTTCATGGGTTTGCCTTCGGTGGACAGCAGTGTCGCTTCGGCGACGTAGTGCGAGACGACGAAGGGGTCCTGGTTCGTGCGGGGCGGGATGCGCACCTTGTCGGTCTGCCACTGCGACGTGGTGACGTCCTGGGTGCACACGCAGTAGGCCTCGGCAGGGCTCATACCGCTCATCTTGATCAGCTCGGACGGCTTGAAGTCGGGATACGGGTCCAACTGGAAGTCGATGATGTCGGCGTGCAGTCCGACCGTGACGAACGTCGAGGGTCCGGGCGGCGCTTGGTAGACGGGAGCCATGTGTCCGCCTCGCTGCCCCATGACGGAGACCTTGCCGGCGCCGGGGCGGTAGGCGATCAGATATGCCAGGCTTCCGGTGCCGCCGTAGTCGTAGGGGGTCACCGTGTCCGCCGGCGAGGCGAAGTCGTATCCGCCGATGCCGTAGCGGTTCCAGATGCCGCGGGTGTATTCCGTGGGGGCCGTCCTGTCCCGCTTGAGGATCCAGACGGTCTGATCGCCGTACTTGTGCACGTCGCCCGGGCGGTAGGCCAAGATGTGGTCGTTCTTTCCCAGGCCCGAGAAGTCGAACGGCACGAGCCGGTCGTTGGGACGGATGAGGTCGTAGCCGCCGAGGCCATGGGTGTCGCTCTCGACTTCGGCGACGAACACGCCGTTCTTGTCGGCGGTGAGGATGTAGGCCATCCCCGCGCCGGGGCGGTAGGCCAGCAGGTGCGTGTTGCTGCCGGAACTGTTGTAGTCGAGGCCGACGACGATGTCCGCGGGGTTGTTCAGGCTGAAACCGCCCAGTCCCGTGGCCGACGTCACCGCGGGGTGGAAGGTGCCGTCCTTCCGGGGTGCCAGCACCCAGGCCGTGCCGGTGCCGGGCCGGTAGGCCAGGAGGTGGTCGTTCTTCCCGGAGCCGGTGTAGTCGAACGGCACGAGCCGGTCGGCGGCGTCGGCCAGGTCGTACTTGCGCCCCGGTTCACCGATGCCTCCCGAGGCCGCGGAGACCACCGACGTGAACCCGCCTGCCCCGGCCTGCTTCCTGAAGATGGCGAACTTCCCCGCCCCCGGCCGGTAGGCGAGAAGACAGTGGGCGCTTCCCGTCCCGGTGTAGTCGTACGCCACCACCTGGTCCCGGGGGGAGGAGAAGTCGTATCCCGGGAGTCCCGATTCCGAATGGTAGACACGGTCGAACCCGCCGGGTGACGACGTGCGGCCCACGACCCACACCACCCGCGCACCTGGACGGTAGGCCAGCAGGCAGTCGGCCTTGCCGTGACCCGTGTAGTCGAAGGCCACCAGGCGGTCCTGCGGGGCCATGAGGTCGTAGCCGCCGATCCCCGACGGCGCGGAGGCCACCTTCGCCGACGTCCACGCCGGCTGCACCACGCGTGCTCTGTCCGGGCCCACCCCCCGGTCGATGGTCTGCCACGTGGACTGGTGGAGAACCTGGAGGTTTCCCGCTGCACCCCCCTGGTCCGAGGACGTGCCGAACACGTGGAGCAGGCCGTCGGCGTCCTGCCACACGCGCGCCCGTGCCGCGGTGTCGAATCCCGTCCCCACGACCGGGTCCAGCATGAGGTGATGGCCGGGGGCCATGAACGACCCGGTCACCAGATAGAGGCCGTCGAGATAGGCGAACCCGACATCCCCTTGCGGATTGTCCTGGTTCAGATTCGGGACGTAGTAGGTTCCGCAGAACTGGTCGACGGTTCTGCTGACTTCGAAAGGACCTCGGAACTGTCCGGCCGATTCCTCGTACCGCAACAGCTGCTTCCCGTTCAGGAAGTAGTAGACGTACACATTCCTTTGGCCGGTAGCCGGATAGTAGGGGAGGAATCCGCCGCCGACGATCGGGAATCCGGGAGCGAACATGGTGGTGGCGTGCAGGGCCCAGGCGGTACCATTGCCGCTGAACGCCGGCAACTGCGGGAGCAGGACGAAGAACGAGGCGCCGCCCGATATGTCGAGCGTCGATCCGAGAACCAGCGGCCCGCTGTCCGGAGAGTACGACACGCACAGTGAACGGGCATAGTAGCCTTCTATGTTGAACTCGACCCTGTTCGCCCACGAGCACTGAGCCGTGCCGGCCGTCTCGCCGTCGAGTGTCAGCACCATTCCGAAGGGGGTCGCGGCGCCGTCCCGGGGAGAGCAGATGGCCCACACCTCGCCGGACGGATGGACGACGGCCAGCACTTCGGCGACCAGCGGCGTTCCCTCGACGTCCTGTTGCGCCCAGCCGGTGTCGGACGACTCCGTCCGCTGCAGATAGGTCAGCCTGCCCGCCGGGGTGATGACCAGTGCTTCCTCCCGCCCCTGCTTGAAGGGATTGGCGAACAGGGCTTCCTGGTTGATGCCGTCACCGGCCGACACGCCGATGGCGCGGACCGCGTCCTGCATCATCTGCGTCGTCACCGAGAACGATCCCGGTGTGATCGGAGCGGCGGTGTCTTCATCCGCGGCACTCGGGTGACGGCGGAAAGTCTCGATGCTCATGGCGAACTCCAGGGAAACGCACGCGATGACTCACGGAATGGGCCCGGAAAAGGGCAGTGTCGCGCCAGGGCGACAACTCACGGGAAAGCTCGCTCAATTGACGAGCTGACAGGCGCTGCCGGTGATGCACCAGGCGGCCATACGGTCACATTACGCCGACTGGACGAACTGTCAACTGCGTCCGTGGGCTTACTTATCGTGAAGCTGAACGGAGCGCTTTTGAAATCGTTCATTCCGCATCTCCGGGCAGTTCGGTGCGGACGTCACCACGACCCCGCTGAGACAATGGCATGCACATGCAGGCTGTGTCACAACGGATCCGTATTACGTGCGAGTTGACGTGGCGTGATTGCCGACGACCATGAGGCGCCCAAGGGGGGCGGGTGGGAGTGGACGCGTAGCGGCAGGCGGGTGGGCGCGCGGGCGCGGGTGCCGGTAGGTACTTGTGGGCCGTTCCGGTCCGGCATTACGGTGCCGCAAGTGGACCTCTTCTCACACTCGTGGTCGGCGTTGCTCGGAGCGGTCGCCGCGACCCCGGACGAGGACTTCGAACGACCGTCCGGGTGCAGCGGCTGGCTCGTGCGGGACCTGGTGTGTCACCTCGTGGTCGACGCCCAGGACGTCCTGATCACCTTGGTCACGCCGGCCGAGGGCCGCCCGACGGTCGACGCGGTCACCTACTGGCGACTCGTCGGTCCCCCGGCCGGCGAGGACCCGCTCGACGCGTTGATCCCCCGGCTCGCCGCCGCGTACGGCGAGCCGCGGTTGCTCAAGTTCCATCTGGACGACGTCGGTTCCGCCGCGGGCCGTGCCGCCGAACTCGCCGACCGCACCCGATGTGTGCGCACCCGCGACGAGGTGCTGACCGCCGGCGACTATCTGTCCGCGTACGTCCTCGAATGGACGTTGCACCACTTGGACCTGGTCGCGCACCTGCCGTCGGCGGCCGGGCCGCCCGCCGAGACCCTCGGGGCGGCCCGCGCCGCGCTGGAGGAGATCGCCGGGACGCCCTTCCCCGCCGTGTTCTCCGACGGCGACGCGCTGCTGATCGGCACCGGGCGTCGCGCACCGACCGACGCGCAGCGAGCCGCCCTGGGCGATCTCGCGGCGAAGCTCCCGCTCGTCCTCGGCTGAGCGGTCCCGCCGGGAGGGACATGCCCGCTCCCGGACAGGCCGAGCCACCCCCTCAAGCGGCCGGACCGCGCCTTTCACGGTCAGGGGCCGGGCTGATCAGGCGGACCCCGGGCCGGTCATGCGGGGAGCGGGGCTATCACGCCTACCCCGAGCCGGTCACGCGGGGGGCGGGCCGATGACGCCGGGCTTCGGGCCGATGACGCCGGGCTTCGGGCCGGTCATGCGGGGGAAGGAGCGGGCGGCCGTCAGGAAGCCGAGCGTCGTCAGCACGAACGGCCAGGTGAACGCGTGACCGCCGGACGGGGCGAGCAGGGCGGCGACGGCCGGCGTGAGGAGGGTCGCCGTCGCGGCGCCGAGGAGTGCGTACAGCAGCGTCGCCGGAGTGGCGGCGAGGAAGACACCGCACAACGCCATCGCCACGAGCACCGCGTTGCAGCCCATCGTGCCGTCGGCGATCCGCGCGGCCGGCGCTCCGAGCGCCCAGGCCGTCAGGACGCCCGTCGCGCTCCCGGCGCAGGCCACTAGACCGGCCGCCCGGCCGGCCAGGAATACACCGGCGAGCAGCAGGGCCCCCGCGTACCACTCGTCCAGGAAGAAGACCTGGGACACATTGCGGAAGAACGCGCCGCACACGTCGCCCAGGCGGAGGGTGGTGGGGCCGCCGGCCGCGCGGGGCAGCGCGGCGATGCCGCCTCCGTGCGGCCACAGCCGCCGTAAGGCCGGCGCGGCGACGGTGACCGCGCTCGCCAGCAAGCAGTACGGCATGGTCAGCGGCGGCAGGCTCCATGTACCCAGCAGCCGGACCACCGCTGCGGTGACGACGGTGACCACGACGCAGACCGCGGCGGCGAGCAGCGCCGTGGCCGGTCTGCCCGCCTCCAGGAAGACCGCGAGACCGATGGCGGCCAGACAGGAGTTGAAGCCCTCCAGTCCACCCTCCACCCGGTCACGGGACACGCCCAGCAGCCACGCGGTGCCGGTACCGAGGACGGCGCCGCCCAGGCCGTAGGCGCCGTACCGCCAGTCCGCCGTCAGCAGCGCGAGGGCGAAGACGGCGCCCGTCCAGGTGCTGTCGAGGAACATCACCTGGGCGAGCCCACGCAGCACGGGCGGACCGGACCTGAGATCACGTCCGGGTGTCCAGCGCCGAACCCCGAACGCCTGCCGCCGCCGGGGCCCCTCCCCCGGCCGCCCGGCACTCCGCGGCACTCTCACTTTCGTCGGACGTCTCACCCTCGAACCCCCACCGACGTATTCCGCTTGGCGGCATTGTTTTTCCGTCATACGATATCGAATTGCGGGGGTCCACTTCGCGTGGTCGCGCGGACAGGGTGACCGTTGGTCTTCGCCCGGGGTGGTTCCCCGTGATCGCAGGCGGTCGGTGCGTGCGTGACCGGCCGGCCGGCCGGGTAGGCCTGCTCCCCTCGCCGGACGCCTCGGAATCGATCATCTAGGCTGGCGCGGTGGCTGGTGAGCAGGAGCGGGTGCGGCCGTCGGGGGTGTGGGCCACGGCGGTGGGGGTGGCCAGGGTGCGGGCGCTGGAGACCGAGCGGGAGGACGCGCTGTTCCGCGACCCACTGGCACAGGCCTTCGCCGCCGCCGGCGGCCTGTGGCCCTCCTCGCCACCGCCCGACGACGAGGCCGCGCGACGCCGCCGGCTGGCCGTGTCGTTCTCCATCGTCATCAGGACGAGGTTCCTCGACGAGCTGTTGCGGCAGGCCTCCGCTTCGGGGGTCCGGCAGGTCGTGCTGCTCGGCGCGGGCATGGACAGCCGGGCCTTCCGGATGGACTGGCCCGGCGGCACCCGGCTTTTCGAGGTCGACACCGCCGCGCCACTGGACTTCAAGGCTTCGGTGCTGCGCCGGGAGCGGGCCGTCGCACGCTGCGAGCGGATCACCGTCGCGGTGGATCTGCGTGAGGACTGGCCAGGCGCGCTGGCCGCCGCAGGGCACGATTCGGCGGTGCCGACCGTGTGGATCGCCGAAGGGCTGCTGATCTATCTGCCCGAGGAGGCGGTGGAGTTGCTGCTGGACCGGATCGGCGCGCGGTCGGCGGCAGGCAGTCGGATGGGGCTGACGCTGGGTTCGCGCGGCGTGATCGAGCGCCTCGGCACGGACGTCGCGCCGGGATCGGCGGCGTCCATGTGGGTCTCGGAGATGCCCGAGGACCCGGTGGGCTGGCTGGCCGGGCACGGCTGGGAGGCCGTCAGCCACACCCTGCGCGAGCGTGCGGCCGCCTACGGCCGCCCGATCAGCACCCCGCCGCGGCGCGAGGAGCGGCCCGGCGGACTGATCTCGGCGGTCCGCCGGCAGCACGCCTCCCGGTTCCCCGGATGATCGATTCCGTCGGGGCCTGACGAGTGGAGCCGTTCGTCCGCGCAGGATTCGAGCTCCTGCACACACGGTTCGTGCCGGCGTAACCGAGAGTCAGGCCACCGTCGGCCGGCGAGCCGCAGCCGGTCCTCGTCAAAAGGGTGGGCCAGCCAGGAGTCCGGACAAGGTCGAGCAGTTCCCGGCCGGCCTGTCGCACGCGGCTCGTATGCACTCCTGCCGGCGCCTCGACGCGCACATCCTCTACGGCCGCACCGTCAGGACCGGGGACCGCAGGCGTGGGGGGGGGGGGGGGGGGGGGGGGGGGGGGGGGGGGGGGGGGGGGGGGGGGGGGGGGGCCGGGCGCGCGCGCCCGCCCCCCCCCCCCCCGCCCCCCCCCCCCCCCGCGCGGGGGCGGGGCGCGCGGGGCGGCCCCCCCCCCCCCCCCCCCCCCCCCCCCCCCCCACTGGTCCACGCCTGAGGGCCGCGCCCGAGCCGTCGCATCACCGTCCGCCGGAACGAAGAAGGGCGGGCGCCGGACGCTCCCTTCTCCATCGTGTACCCGGGCGGTGCCGGATCTCCGCCGAAGCGGTGGGTCCGCTCACCAATAGTGCCGCCGGCCGGCGACCGCGTGCCCCATGGAACCCATGATCCACAGGACAGCACCTACCACCAGCAGAATGATGCCGATGGTCCACAGGATCGATATACCTGTGAGGAAACCGATGACGAGCAGGATGATGCCGAGGGCGATCATGACGTGCCTCCTGCGGAGTGACAGTTCTTCTTCCCTCCGTGTGCCCCGAACCGGTGGTTACGTGCATCCGAAGCGGCAAAAGCTTTTCGGCGGCGGCTCCGGCCCCCCGCCAAGACGCCGGCACCCGGCGTGCCGAGGCGGGCGGCGTGCCGAGGCGGGCGGCTACTCCTCTGCCTGTTCCCTGTCTGCGGCACGGCCGGCCAGGCGTTCGTAGCGCTGCCGCGCGGCCTGCGGGGTGCCGAGGCCGAGCCCGAAGGCGATCTCCTGCCACGTCATGCCGCGGCCGCGCGCCATCCGCAGCAGGGTGGTCTCCAGCTCGTCCATCTCCCCGCGGACCAGCGGCACGAGACTCAGGGCGGCCGTGACGTCCGCCTGGTCCACCTCCGCCTCGCCGTCCTCGAGTCGGGCCGCCCCGCTCAGCAGGAACGCCACGAGCCGTACCGCCTCGTGGGGCCCGAGCACCGAGGGGTGGACCTGCCGGCGTCGCTGGTCGTCCGTGGCCGCGTGCCGCTCGGCGATGCGGAACAGGGAGGCGTACACCCGGTGGGCTCGCGCCTCCTCCGGCCGCGGCGGCGTGAAGGGGTCCGTCCGGTCAGGCTTCGATGACATGCCTCGAGGATGCCGGAACACACGAATCAGCGTCAATGAAATGTTGTGAACAACTTGTTCAACAACTCGGCACTCAGGACATCGGCGCGGTGATCTCGCGTTTGAGGATCTTGCCGCTCGGACCGATCGGCAGGGTGTCCGTCAGCCAGATCCGCCGCGGGTACTTGTACGCGGCCACCCGGTCCCGGACGAACCGCCGGAGTTCCTCGGTGTCCGCGTGGGCGTCCGGCCGCAGGACGACCGCGGCCGCCACCTCCTCGCCGAGCCGCTCGTCCGGCAGGCCCAGGACCGCCGCGAGGGCGACGGCCGGGTGCTCGTGCAGTACCTCCTCGACCTCGCGCGGGTACACGTTGTAGCCGCCGCGGATGATCAGGTCCTTCTTCCGGTCGACGATGTACAGATAGCCGTCCTCGTCCCGGCGGGCCAGATCGCCGGTGCGCAGCCAGCCGTCGGGAACGGCGGCGGTGGTGTCCTCGGGACGGTTCCAGTAGCCCTTCATCACGTTCGGTCCGCGCACGGCCAGTTCACCGACCTCCCCCGGTGCCACGTCCCGGCCCGTGTCGTCCAGCAACCGCACCTCCACGTCGCGGATGGGCGTGCCGACGGAACCGGCCTTGCGGGGACGGTCGGGGTGGTTGAAGGACACGACCGGGCTCGTCTCCGACATGCCGAAGCCCTCCAGCACCATGCAGCCGAAGCGCCGTTCGAAGCCGTGCAGCACCTCCACCGGCAGGGAGGCGCCGCCCGAGATGCACATGCGCAGGCTGGAGGTGTCGGCGGACGCGGCCGGCCGGTGCTGGAGCAGTGCGGCGTACATGGTCGGCACGCCTTCGAAGACCGTCGCACGATCGCGGGCGATGGCGTCCAGCACCGTCTGCGGCTCGAAGCGCGGCACGAGGGTGAGCGAAGCCCCGCTGCGCACGGCGACGTTCATCGTGCAGGTCTGGCCGAAGATGTGGAACAGCGGCAGGCAGCCGACGATCACGTCCTCGGACGTCATCCGCTGGACGTCGAGGACGTTGACCTCGGTGTTGTGCCGGATTCCGGCGTGGGTGAGGGCGGCACCCTTGGGGCGTCCGGTGGTTCCCGAGGTGTAGAGCAGCACGGCGATGTCGTCGCCGGCGGTGACCGCCATCTCGCGGCGCGGTTCCAGCGGCGCGAGTTCGGCGGCGAGGGCGGCCGGGTCGACCGCCAGGTGCCGCACCCCTGCGGCGGCGGCGCCCGCCGCGCCTTCACCGGGCGCGAGGTGCCACTCGAAGAGCAGTACGGCGCCGGAGTCCCGCAGGTGGTACTCGGTCTCACGTTCCTTCAGCAGCGGGTTCATCGGTACGACGATGCCGCCGGCGCGCAGGACGGCGTAGTACAGGACCACGAACTCGGGCACGTTGGGGAGCATCAGGGCGACCCGGTCGCCGGCGCGTACGCCCTCGGTGTGCAGCAGGGCCGCTGCCTGGGCGCTGAGCCGGTCCAGTTCGGCGTAGGTGACGGCCGCCGTGTCCAGCCGCAGCGCCGGGCGCCCGGGCAGTCGCCGTGCCGTGTCCACCAGGAATTCCGCCAGGTTGGCCATCATGCCTCCTTGCATGCGTGCTCTCGGCGTTCACGAGGTCCCGTCGTCAACACTCCCGGCATGGTGGCCCGCAGGTGCGCGGGCGTCCATGGTGGAGCGGACAGCCCGGGCGCCCGGGCGTTGTTCCGGGACCCAATCGAGCGGCCGTACGCTGCGGCTATGGGTCTGTCGAGTGTGGGTGCCGCGCTGCGTACGCGTGTTCCGGAGCTGGGTGAGCTGATGGCCGGGCGCATACGGGCGGAGGTCGAGTCGTACGCCGATGACGCGCTCATCCCCTGCTCGTCGCTCAGGGAGTCCTGTGAGGGCAACGCCGACCTGCTCCTCGCGCGGTTCGCGTTCGGAGCCGGGCCGGACGTGGGGGCCGCGCAGCAGACGGGGCGCCTGCGCGCGGAGCAGGGGGTGCCCCTCGCGGACACCCTGCACGCCTACCGGGTCGGTTTCGAGTTCCTCTGGTCGGAGCTGGTCGACGAGGCACGCAGGCATCCGGACGTGACGGACACGGAGCTGGTGGCCGGGTCGTCGGAGATCTGGGCGCTGTTCGGCCGCTACGCGGAGGCAGTGGCGGCCGCCTACCGGGAGGCCAGCGCGGAGCTGGCCCTGCAGCGCGAGGCGCGCCGCTCGGCGCTGGCCGAGGCGCTCTTCACCGGAGCCCTCGCCGACCGTACGACGCCGTGGGAGGCGGCCGGGCAGCTCGGTCTGCCGGAGCGTGGCCCGTACGCGGTCGTGGCCGCGTCGGTGCCCGATCCCGGTCAGGAGCCGCTGCCCGGCATCGAGGCGGCACTGCGCCGGTCCGGGGTGCCGTCGGTCTGGCGGCTGCTGCCCGACCAGCAGATCGGTCTGGTCGCCCTCGCACACCGGGACGCGGAGTCGGTCAGCCTGCGGGAGCTGCGCCGCCGGCGGGCACGGGTCGGTGTCAGCCCCACGTTCGACACGCTGCGGGAGACACCGCAGGCGCTGCGGTTCGCCCGGCTGGCCCTGACCGGACTGCCCGGTGCCGGGCCGGGGGTCACCCGGTTCGACGACAGTCCGCTGGCCATGCTGACCGCGGCGGCCCCGGCGGAGGCGAGCCGTCTGGT
This sequence comes from Streptomyces sp. NPDC048514, assembly GCF_043199955.1. NCBI lineage: Bacteria > Bacillati > Actinomycetota > Actinomycetes > Kitasatosporales > Streptomycetaceae > Streptomyces > Streptomyces sp. NPDC048514. The sequence goes on from NZ_JBICWT010000003.1 coordinate 458,607, forward strand.
CGAGGTGTCCCTCGGGCCGCTCCTGGCGCTGCCGGAGGTGGAGCGCGGACGGTTGCTGCGCACGCTCGGCCACTGGTTCGGCTCGGGTGGTGTGACGGCCGCGGCCGCCGAACGGCTCTTCGTGCATCCGAACACCGTGCGCTACCGTCTGCGTCGCATCGAGGAGTTGACGGGGCGGTCGCTGTCCGACCCGCTCGCGGTGTGCGACCTGGGCGCCGCGCTGTACGCCCTGCGCCTGCTGCCGTTCTGAGGGACGACCGCAACGGCGGTGCGCGGATTCCCGCGACGCGCGGACGGCCGAAGCGGAGTGCGCGGGGTACGCTCGCCGGTCCGGGGCAGTCCGGCGAAGTCCGGCGCGCTTCAGGGCGCTTCAGGGCGGTGCGCGGTGGGCTGAGCCGCGTGTGCGAACCATGGGGGCAGGCGGGCGTTCCGCCGGGGCGTTCCAGGCCGGCCGAACAGCCGGGCGGTACGGCCCGGTTGGAAACGCCACTGGATACGCCCGGCGGAATCGGCGCGCGGTGGAAACTGCGCGGCGAAGGCGTCGTTCGTCGCGGGGCCGTTGGTCGAGGCGTCGTCCGCCGCGGGGCCGTTCGTCGCGGGGCCGTTCGTCGCAGGGCCGTCCGGCCGGGCCCGTAGGCAGGGTTCGGCCGAACGGCCCCGCGCACCGCCGCTAGCTGCGGCGCCCTGCGGGATCGTGGGCGGCCGGGTCGAGACCGTCGCCCCCGAGAGCCGGCTCGGCACCCCCGGCGGCGCCGGCACGGGGACCGTCCGCCGGCGTCCGGACCCGGTCACCGTGCCCCGGCCACCATGCCGCGTGGCCGATCAGCGCGGTGAGGCTGGGGGTGAAGAACATCGCCATGACGAACGCTGCTACGGCGATGCCGAAGGAGACCGCGAAACCCATCTCCGTCAGCAGCGCGTTGCCCGCGAGCATCATCGTGGCGAAGGTCGCCGCCAGGATGAAGCCGGCCGCCGCCACGGTCGGCCCGGCGTGCCGCAGCGCCATGCCGGCCGCTTCGCGGGGATCGCGGCCCTCCCGGGCCTCCTCGCGGAGCCTGGCGATCATCAGGATGTTGTAGTCGGTGCCGATGGCCACCACGAAGAGATACATGATCACCGGCAGCATGAACATCAGGCCCGAATGCCCCTGGGCCTCCTGGAAGATCCACACGGTGGCGCCGAGGGTGGCACCGAAGCCGAGGCCGACCGAGGCGATGAGGTACCAGGGGGCGACCACGCTGCGCAGGAGCAGTCCCAGGATGACCATGATCAGCAGGGCCGCGACGGGGAAGACCGTCCGGTAGTCGTGGTTGACCGCGGTGTCGATGTCCTTGAAGATCGAGGACATGCCGCCGACGAGGGCCTCGGTGCCGTCGGGGGCGCTGGAGTGGGCGACGTCGCGCACCCGCGCCACCGCGTCGATCGCGCGGTCCGTCGACGCCTCGTACTTGAGCGTGACCGTGAAGTCCGCGGTGGTGCCCTTCTCGTTCACCTGGGCCATGCGGGCGTTCGCCACCCCGTCCACGGCGCCCAGCTTCTTCGCATAGGCGCCGAAGGCGGCCTTGTCCAACGGCTTGCCGTCGGTGCTGGACAGATAGACGTCGGTGGGCGCCGCGGCGCCCGCCGAGTACGCCTTCTGCATCTCGTCCTGGACGACCATGGACTCCTTCGTCTTGGGCATGGAACCCGAGGCGAGATCGAAGGTGGCGTTGAAGCCCAGGGTGCCGAGCGACAGCACGACCAGGACGAGACCGGACAGGACGGCGGTCAGCGCCGGGCGGCGCTGCACCCCGCGGCCGAGGGCGGCGAAGCGGGCGTTCTCCGGTTCCTTCTGCCAGGACTTGGAGGGCCAGAACACCTTGGGCCCGATGAGGGAGACCACGGCCGGGATCAGGGTCAGGCCCGCGACCAGGGTGACGGCCACGGCGATGGCGAGCGCCGGACCCATCTGCTTGAGGAAGCCGAGCGTGGACAGCACCAGCGCGAGGAAGGCGATGATGACCGCGCCCGCGGCCGAGGCGATGGCCTCGCCGACCCGGCCGACCGCGTTCACCATGGCCTGCTTCGGCTCGTCACCGGCGCGCAGCCGTTCGCGGTAGCGGAACATCAGGAAGAGGAAGTAGTCCGTGCCCACGCCGAACAGTACGACGATGAGGATCGACGAGATCGAGCTGTTGGCCTGCAGGTCGAACAGTTTCGTGGCGTACGCGATGAGCCCGTTGGCGATGGCCGACACCAGGCCGATCAGGATCAGCGGCAGCACGGCCAGGATCGGCGCCCGGAAGATGATCAGCAGCGTCACCAGGATGATGAGGAAAGTGCCGATACCGATCAGCGCCTGACCTCGCTTGGACGAGTCCTCCTGGTCGAGGGCCTGCGCCGCGGATCCGCCCAGCTTGACGTCCAGATGTGTGCCCCTGGCCAGCTCCTTCACGTCCGCGCGCAGCACCTTCGCCGCGTCGACCTGTTTGGGCTGGCCGGCGTTCCTGCTGTCCATCTGCACCAGCGTCAGGGCGTACCTGCCGTCCTCGGACGGCTGGCCGGGGACGACCTTCTGCACCTGGTCGATGTGTTTCCGCCCCAGCGCGGAGGTGATCCGGGCGATGTCCTGCTTGTCGGCGCCGGTCAGTTTGCCGCCGTCGGTGCGCGCGTACAGCGCGATCGCGGAGGGGGTGAAGGCGCTGGGGAAAGCCTTCTCCTGGAGCTCCGCAGCTTTGATGGACTCATAGCTTCTGGGCAGGAAACTGCTCTCGTCACTGTTCGAGGGCAGACCCGGAGCGGTGGCCACGATCGCCACGGCGGCGATGAGCCAGGCCACGATCGTCCACACGGGATGTCGTACGACGGTGCTGCCTGTTCGTCGGAACATGCGGAAGGTCCTCCTGGACAGGAAGATCACCGCAGCCCGGGGAGCGGACCCTGGCATCGGCGACCCGACCGGCACGGCTCGAACGGGCCGGTCTCACGGTTTACTTGAACCCACATCGTAGTGACCCGGTGTCAAGGCCGGCCGTTCAGATGCGCGAATCCTGCCTCGTGCCCGATCACCGGCGGAAGATGCCGCCGGGCCCGGCCCGCCCTGCCGGCATCGGTCACCGCGCCGAGGGGAGCCAGCCGGTAGGAGCCGGACGCGGCAGCGTCTTGCGCACACCCGTCGAACCGGGTGAACATGCCTCCCTGAGCGGGCACATGGCCCGGCCGGCGAAACCAGTGCCGCGAGCCGGCACAGGCGAGGCCGTGGTCATCGTCCGTGGCCCCGGGGCGTACATCCTCCGTCGTCAGAACGCGACGAAGGCCGAGCACCACCGTGTGGTGCCGGGATCGTCCGGCTCCCGGGTCTCATGCCCTCTCGTGCGGTCTCATGCCGTCAGCTCGGGCGGAAAACCGGTCCAGCGCAGCTCGGCGGGAAGGTGTGCCATGTCGTTGTGGAAGAGCACGGAGGCCGCGCGGTCGGGCGCGTAGCGGATGACCGTCAGTGCGGCATTGCCCTGGTTGAGTCCCATCCAGCGCCAGGCCGGTGCGTCCATGGCATCCCTGACGAGCCATGCGACGAGGAAGTTGTGCGTCACCACCAGCTCGTGCCGGGGTTCGTCACCCGTGACCGGGCCCGTGAAGCGGTCGAGCGCCTCCCGGGCCAGGCCCGGTCCCTTCTCGCGTTCCCCGGCCGGGAACCGGGCAAGCCTGTCCAGCATGGTGTCGGCGAACTCCGCGGGCAGTTCTTCTTTCGCCGGAAGGTGGGGCAGGTAGTCCCCGGCCGCCTCCGAGCACTGCAGGGGTACGCCGTCCAGCCGGTCGCCGATCAGCCGCGCGGTCTGCTCCGCACGCGGCAACGGGCCGTGGTGGATGACCGAGAGTGGGCTGCGTCGTAGCCGTTCACCCAGGAGTTCCGCCTGACGGCGGCCGGTGTCCGTCAGACGGCTCTCGTCGGACGAGGCCTCGCCGTGCCGTGCCAGGTAGAGGTAGCGAGCTGCCGTTCCGGCCATGGGTTCCTCCGTCGACGTTCTTCACGATCTTGCGGTCGACCGGACAGACGCCGCCGCGGTGGACCTGGTTCCCACCACGGACCGCCCTCGCACGGAGTGGACGGCCGTGTCACGGGCTCCGGACTCCGGGTATGCCACATGTGTTCGGCGCGGGTGTCCGGCGTTCACTCCGACCGCTGCGCCGGGACACACATACAAGTCACTGTTCGAGGCATGTTCCCAGCAGGACCGGGGTGAAAGTCCGGTGAACTGAACCAGGACGAGGGTTCTGTGGGGTGAACCATGAGGAAACAGGCCCACCGGCCCGTATGATCCGGGTACCGGACATCCCGCAGTACCTCACTCCCGCTCCCCGTGTGCCGCAATGGGCCGATGGAAGCGCACCATGGTTACGAATGGAGGACACATGCCTGAAAGCACCGTCCCCGCCACCGAGTTGACCTCGCAGTACGTCAACCAAGTGACCGGCGACCTCGAGCAGAACGTCAAGGAACAGGAACGCGTCACGGCGGAGATCGCGGGTCTGCAGGAACAGTTGGCCACCCTGCAGCGCGACCACGCCATCCTGGTGAGCATGCGGCAGGCACTCGGCGTCGCTGCCACGGTCGGCACCGTCGCCGAGCCCGAGAGCCCGGTCGTGCCCTCGCCGCGGAAGAAGTCCGCACCTGAACCCGGCAAGCGCCGAGCGGGCCGGGCGGCGACGGCCGAGAAGCCCGGGGCCAGGAAGTCCGGGCCCTCGAAGGCGGAGACCGTGAAGGCGGAGACCGTGAAGGCGGAGGTCAAGAAGGCCGAGCCTGCGAAGGCCGAGGCCAAGAAGGGGCCGGCGAAGAAGGCGGTGGCCAAGCCCGCGGCCAAGAAGGCGGCTCCCAGGGCGGCTCAGCCCACGCTCGTCGAACTCGTCCGCGGTCACCTCGGGGAACAGAGCGAGCCCCGCTCGGCGGCGGAGGTCGCGGAGGCGCTGATCCAGGCCCATCCCGACCGGGAGATCCAGACCAAGGTCGTACGCACCACCTTGGAGAACCTGGTCGCCAGGAACGCCGCGCAGCGCTCCAAGCAGGGAACCTCCGTCTTCTACACGGTCCCCACCTCCAAGGAATCGACGACTGCCGGCGCGGACCAGGCAGAGCCCGCGGCCGCCGGTTAGGGGCGGACTCCCGTCCCCAGCCCGCGGACACCGGCGGGCGGGACGCAGCCGCCGACGGTCCGGGCGGGTCAGGCCGCGCGGGAGTGGTCCCCGTCGGTGTCGTGCGGTGCGCGGCCCACGGCCGGTGCGGTGCCGCCGTCGAGTCCGGCGTCGGCCGGCACCGCCGCCGTGCGCAACCTGCGCCGTTCACGCGGTGAGTGGCCGTAGGTTCGCTCTTGCCGGGCACCGGAGGGTGGCGGGGCACCGGAGAGGGTGACGGCGCCGGCGAGGGTGGCGGGGCGCCCGCGAGGTCAGCCCACGAGGCGGGCTCGCAGTCTGGCCAGGGTGAGGACGTCGAGACCGAGTCCGTCGGTCAGGAAGCGCCCGAAGCTTCCGTAGTCCCGTACGGCCTGGTCCCGGAAGGCCGCGAGGTAGTCGCCGCGCACCTCCTGAAGGGGGATCAGCAGATCCGGGTCCTGCATGTAGCCGGCCGTCTCGAGCTGATCGCGCAGCGCCTTGTCCGACGGGGCCCGCAGTCCGGCGGAGAGCAGATAGTCGTTCTCGGACGTCGACGCGGGAACACCGACGGCACGCAGGATGGTGTCGGCGAGGACGCCGGTGCGGTCCTTGCCCGCCGAGCAGTGGAACAGCACCGCCTTCGTGGCGTTCGCCACGGCGTGGATCGCGGCGCCGAGTGCGGCCCGGTTGCCGGGGTCGGTGACGAACCCCCGGTAGAGGGCTTCCTGGAAGCAGGGCGGGAAGCTAGCGCGTGGATCTTGAGAGCGGAAGACGGATACGCGGCAGCCGCACGGAAGCGCCGGCGCGGCTGCCGGTGGGCGCGTGGTGAACACAAGAGCTCTCTCCCCGGCGGCAGTTGACAACCGGGTGGGCGGGCCGGAGTCGGCGAACACCGACGTGGGCCGGAGTCGGCTGACCCCGACGTGGGCCGGATCCGGTGACCCCGACGTGGGCCGGATCCGGTGACCCCGGCGTGGGCCGGATCCGGTGACCACCGCTGTCGGCCGGAGCCGGTGACCAATTGACCCGCGTCGGCTGAGGCCGAGGCGCCGGCGCATCACTCCGCCCCCGGCATCGGCCCGCCCGTTCCCGGCCGAACACGGAATGACTTGACGAGCCCCTGACAATACCGCGCTCGCCGTGGCACGCTGCCTGACGCACGTCGTCCGTCCGCACCGCTCTTCATTCCCCGACCCTGCCCGGATCCGACCGGTCCGGGCACGGCAGAAGGAGACCTGCGTGAGACGCCATCGCACTGCCGCGGGCATTCTCTTGGCCGTAGGAGCCCTGTTCACGGGCAGTCTTGCCGGTGCCGGCACCGCCACCGCGGGGCCCGCCGAGGCCGGTTCCGGTCCGTCGGCGGCTGTCCGGACCGCCCCGGCCGCAGAACAGCACAGGGCCCGCACCTTCTGGACCCCCGAGCGCATGCGCAGCGCCACCCCCCTCGATCTGCGGTTGACCCCGCGGGCCGCCAAAACCCTGAAGACCCCCGCGACCACGGGACGGGCGTCGGCCGTCGCGCCCACCGCGGCCGTCGCCTCCTTCCCGCAGGCCGGCGGCCCGTGGACCGGGGGCGGCAGCGTCGTCACGACCTCGGGACGGGTGTTCTTCACCTTCCAGGGGCGGACCGCCTCCTGTACCGGGAACGCGGTGACCAGCCAGAACGCGAGCACCGTCATCACCGCGGGTCACTGCGTGAAATACCAGGGCAGCTGGCACACCAACTGGGTCTTCGTCCCCGGCTACGACAACGGCAACGCCCCGTACGGCCAGTGGAGCGCGGCCAAGACGCTCACGACCCCGCAATGGGAGGCGAGCGAGGACATGAACTACGACGTCGGTGCCGCTGTGGTCGCCCCCCTGGGCGGCCGGACGCTCACCTCGGTCGTCGGCGCGCAGGGCCTGCAGTTCAACGGCGGCTACAACAAGCAGATGTACTCCTTCGGCTTCCCCGCCGCGTCGCCGTACGACGGCACGAAGCTGATCTACTGCAGCGGCGACAGCTCGAAGGACTTCCTCTTCACCCAGGACCACGGTCTCGGCTGCAACATGACGGGCGGCTCCAGCGGTGGCCCGTGGCTCACCGGATTCAGCGAGGCCACCGGCAGCGGTCTGCAGGCCTCCGTGAACAGCTTCGGCTACGTGTTCCTGCCGAACCGGATGTTCGGCCCGTACTTCGGTGACGTCGTCAAGGCCCTGTACGACAAGGCCCAGGCTTCCTAGCCGAGCACCCGGGGGCCGTCCCACGTGTTGGGGCGGCCTCCCTTCGGACGGTTCGGGTCAGGCAGGCCCGCGGTTCGGGTCAGGCAGGCCCGCGGTTCGAGTCAGGCAGGCCCGCGGTTCGCGTCAAGCGGGCCCGCGGTTCGGGTCAGGCAGGCCCGCGGTTCGAGTCAGGCAGGCCCGGCGGTGGGAGGCCCGACCGTACCGTCAGCCGCTTCGGCGCCTCCCCCACGGCCGTCACCACCCGCGCGGGGACCCACGGTGCCTTCGGGACGGCATGCGCCGACCCACACCACCGCCCACGTCAACGCCCACGTCAACGCGCGCGTCATCGCCCGCGCAGGACCCTCGCCGTCTCTCCCGTGCGCTCGCGCAGCAGGATCCGCAGCGTGTTCGCGTGCTCGTAGCCGACCTTGCGTGCGATGACCTCCAGCGGGAGATCGGTCGTCCGCAGCAGATGCGAGGCACGCTCCACGCGCAGGTCCCGCACGAAGCCGACGGGCGACGTGCCCAGCGTGCGGCGGACGGCCCGCTGCAGGGTGCGCTCGCTGATCCCGATGGCCCGCGCCCCCTCGGCGATGGAGATCGGCTGGTCCAGGTGCAACCGGGCCCACCGCTCGAATGCCGCCAGCACCGGGTCGCTCTGTGCGAGTGCCGCCGAGATGGTGTACGCCGCCTGGGACGGCCGCTCGTCGACGACGAGATAGCGGGCGACCAGCTCGGCCAGGACAGGGCTGGTCATCCGCACGATCGCGAGGGCCAGGTCCACGTGACCGAAGGCGGCGCCGGCGGTGGTCACACCGTCGGAGCTGGTGACCATGCGCGTCTCGTCCAGCGACACCGCCGGGTAGCGCTTGCGGAAGTACGGCGCCAGCCACCAGCTCGTCGTGGCGTGCAGGCCGTCGAGGATTCCGGACTCGGCCAGCAGGAAGGTGCCGGTGCAGGCGGAGGCCACGGGCGTACGGCGTTCGCGCGTCGCGGCGACGAGACGCCGCACGGGCGCGGCGGCCGGGCCCGACGCATGGGCGAGCAGGGCGTCGGGCCGCCGCTCGGCCAGAGCGGGCACCAGCAGCAGGTCCGCGTCGTGCGCCGTGCCGACCGGGACGGTCTCGACCACGTGGCCGGCACCCGTACGGATCCGCCTGCGGAAACCGATCGTGGTGACCCGCAGAGCCGGTGGCGGCTCGGGCAGTTCCTCCCGCAGGGCGTTCGCACCGTCCAGCACGTCGAGGAGGGCGGCAAGCCCGGAGTCGAAGACGCCGTCGTAGGCCAGCACAGCTATGTCCATGACGGAAACGATATCGAACGCGTCGTTCCCGACACTGGGTGGGCCGGCTCCGGCGGCCTAGATTCACAGGTGTCCGGACGAGATCCGGTGCCGGTCACCGGCACCGCACCTTTCACGACTCACACATCACAGGAGTGCACCATGACCAAGCTCGGATTGCTGGCACGCATCGAGGCCAAGCCCGAGTACGCCGACGCGGTGGACGCACTGCTGCGTGACGCGTTGCAGCTCGCGCAGCAGGAGGACCACACCGTCACCTGGTTCGCGTTCCGGCAGGGCCCCACGACCTTCGGCGTCTTCGACACCTTCGACGACGAGCAGGGCCGCCAGGGTCACCTCCAGGGCAAGATCGCCGCCGCGCTCATGGACGCCGCCGGCACCATGCTCAGCGAGGCGCCGGACATCCGTCCCGTCGACGTCCTGGCCGTCAAGCTTCCCTGACCCGGGAGGGCAGCCGGGCGGCGGGCCCACCGGCTCGCCGCCCGGTGTCCCGGAACCGACACCGACACCGACACCGATCTCCAGCAGAACGGAGAGCACCATGGCGCAGTCCGCCACACGGAACCGCAGCACCACCGGCGACGCCGGACCCAGGACGACCGACCCTGCCGGGACCCGTTCGCGTACCCATGTCTGGGAGCCCCCGCGGGCCTATGCGGCGGCCGGCGAGCACAGGGGTCTGGAACTGGCCCGGATGAGCCTCGACGGGCTCCTGCCGGAAGCCCCGATATGCGGCACCCTCGGCTTCCGGCTGGTGGAGGTGGAGCAGGGACGAGCCGTGTTCGAGGGCGACCCCGGGGAGCACCTCTTCAATCCGATGGGCACGGTCCACGGGGGGTTCATGGCCACTCTGCTCGACTCCGCCCTCGGTACGGCCGTGCTGACCGCGCTGCCGGCCGGCCGCGGGTACACCACCATCCAGCTCGCGGTGAACATGATCAGGCCGGTCTTCGCGACGACGCCGACGCTGCGCTGCGCGGGCACGACCGTCCACGTCGGCCGGTCGACGGCCACCGCGGAGGCCCGCATCGTCGGGGCGGCCGACGGCAGGCTGTATGCGCACGGGACGACGACCTGCGCGGTCTTCGCCCTGCCAAGTGGTGCGTGAATTGCGGCCCGCACGTGGCAGACCGGTGCGTGAGCCATGGCCCGCGCCCTGCCGAGTGGTGCGTGAACCACGGCCCGCGCAGGGCAGACCGGTGCGTGAGCCATGGCCTGCGCACTGCCGAGTGGTGCGTGAACCACGGCCCGCGCATGGCAGACCGGTGCGTGAGCCATGGCCTGCGCACTGCCTGAAGGTCGCGAGTCCCGGACCCGGTCATGTCCGCGGGGGCTACGGGGCGGCGCACCGGCGAGCAGGCCGGCCGCCTCTCGACTCGGGCCGGCCGGCCGCCCCGCCGGATCAACGCCCGGCGCGCGCTTCGACGAGTGCGGTGACCTGCGGCCCGACGGTCTCCCATGCGGCGGCCGGCAGATCGCCGAGCGCCGTGTGGCGCAACGCGTGCAGGGACTGTTCGGCGTCGGTGTCGCAGGTGGTGCCACCGCAGAACACGTCGTAGCCGTCCCGCACGGCGACCTGCAGACGCTCGCCCGCCTCGTCGTCGGCGTGCAGGGCCGAGGCGACGACGAGCGGCGGCGGTCCGCCCGCCTCGGCCGGGAGTTTGCGGTACGCGGAGGCGATCGGCGTACGCCAGTGGAGACTGAGCAGCACGGGACGCTTGGCCACCACCTCGGCCAGGTCCGTCTCGTGGACGCCGCCGGACTCCAGCACGGTCGCCCGGGCGTGCAGGACCAGCGCCGCGGGCAGCAGACAGCGCAGCGTGCTGCCCACGAGGTTGCCACCGACCGTCGCCGTCCGCCGCACGGCGCCGGTGCCCACCGTGGCGGCCGCCAGGCGCAGTACGTCGGGTACCCGGTCGTCGATCCGGCTCAGTACGACGGCGGCCCCCAGGGTCTGCCGCCCGATGACGTTGGCTTCCGGCAACTCGCGGAAGGAGACGGCCCGTTCCGGGAAGCCGTCGCGTTGCCAGGTGGCCCACACGAGGGTCGCCCCGCCGACCGGAACGGCCCCCTCGGTCAGACACTCCCGCGCTTCGGACACTGACGTGGGCAGACGCAAAAGCACAGCGCCGGACCTGCCTTCCTGAGGAGTTGGGCCAAGGGCGGACGGCGCGTCGGCCACCGTCTCGCCGACAGACGCAGTCTTCTCGCACAGACGGGGGCGCGTCCAGGGCTCACACGAAAGCGCCATGCGCCCCCGGCCGCGTGCTCGCGACGGTCGAGGTCGGCGTCCGTTCGCCGCCGGCGTCGCACGTGGCCGCCCGCTGGAATAGGTGCATGAACGCACAGGCAACCCTTGACGGGAAGACGGCACTGGTGACCGGCGGCAGCCGTGGGATCGGCGCGGCGACGGCCCTGCGCCTGGCGCGGGAGGGTGCGGACGTGGCCCTGACCTATGTACGAGGCAAGGACGCGGCCGAGGAGGTCGTACGGGCGGTGGAGGCGCTGGGGCGGCGGGCCGTGGCCGTCCGCGCGGACTCGGCGGACGCCGTGGAGGCGGCGGGCGCGGTGGGCCGCGCGGCCCAGGAGTTCGGCACGCTGGACATCCTGGTGAACAACGCGGCCGCCGGTCTGATGGGCCCGCTGGGCGGCGTCTCCCTCGCCGACGTCGACCGTCTCCTCGCCGTGAACGTCCGCGGGGTGTTCCTGGCCGCGCAGGCCGCCGCCGCGGTCATGGGACCCGGCGGCCGGATCGTCACCGTCGGCAGTTGTGTCACCCAGCGGGTACCGGGTCCCGGTGCCGCCCTGTACGCGATGAGCAAGTCGGCCTTGATCGGGCTGACGAAGGCGCTGGCACGGGAGCTGGGCGGGCGTGGGATCACGGCGAACGTCGTGCACCCCGGGCCGATCGACACGGACATGAACCCCGCGGACGGCCCCCACGCGGCGGAACAGGCCGCCATGACCGCTCTGGGGCGCTACGGCACGGCCGCGGAGGTGGCATCCGTGGTGACCTACCTCGCGGGACCGGAGGCGCGGTATGTGACGGGCGCGGAGTTCTCGGTGGACGGAGGGTACGCGGCATGACAACGCGGTGCGTGCGGGGCGCAGGCCGGCACGCACCGCACCTCACGAACGGTGCTGGCCGGCTCCTGCGCTCGGCACGCACCGCACCTCACGAACGGTGCTGGCCGGCTCCTGCGCTCGGCACGCACCGCACCTCATGAACGGTGCGTGCCGGCTCCTGCGCTCGGCTCGGCACGCACCGCACCTCATGACCGGCCGGTGCCCGTGGCCGCGCCGGCCGGGCGCGCGCGGGGATTCACATCCCGTCCAGCCGGCGTACGTCCTCCTCGTCCCACGTCCTGGTGTCGCGGGGCTGGGTGTAGGGCTCGGCCTCGGGTGGATGCCCGCCGGCGATGGCCCGCTGGCGCATGGTCTCCGCGTCGAACTCCAGGCCCAGCAGGATCGCCAGGTTGGTGATCCACAGCCAGACCAGGAACACGATGACGCCGGCCATGGTGCCGTAGGTCTTGTTGTAGGAGGCGAAGTTGGCGACGTAGAACGCGAAGCCCCCTGAGGCGATCATCCAGATCAGCAGGGCGAGGACACTGCCCGGGGTGATCCACTTGAAGCCCTTGACCTTGGCGTTCGGCGTGGCCCAGTACAGGATCGCGATCATCACGGTGATGAGGAGGACCAGGACCGGCCACTTCGCGATCGACCACACGGTCAGCGCCGAGTCGCCGATCCCGAGGGCCTCGCCGGCGCGGCGGGCCAGACCTCCGGTGAAGACCACGATGAGCGCGCTGGCCACGGCGAGCACCATCAGCACCACCGTGACGCCGAGGCGCACGGGGAGGATCTTCCACATCGGGCGGCCCTCCGGCATGTCGTAGACGGCGTTGGCGGCACGGATGAAGGCGGCCACGTACCCGGAGGCCGACCACACCGCCAGCACGATGCCGAGCAGGGCCATGAGAGAGCCGACGCCCGCGCTGTTCTGTAGCTGCTCCACGGCGCGGGTGATGATGTCGCGCGCCGATCCCGGAGCCAGCTGCCGGACGTTGTCGAGCAGCTTGTCGGTGGTGGACCTGCCGGCCATGGACAGCATGGAGACCAGCACCAGCAGTGCCGGGAACAGGGCGAGCACCCCGTAGTAGGTGAGCGCCGCGGCCCGGTCGGTCAGCTCGTCGTCCTGGAACTCGCGCAGCGAACCCTTGAGCACCGCTACCCACGCCCGCCCGGGCAGCTTCGCGGGGGTGTCCGGCGCCGCACGCTCGACCTGCCGGTCGGGGCCGGCGTCCTCCGGAGCCGGCACGCGTGCCGCCGGGTCCGCGTCGCCGTCTCGGTGTTCTCGATGCCCTGGAAGATGCAGCTTCGCCATACCGACCCGAGTATCCGGACCGCGCCGCCTCAAGCCCCGGTCCGGCGGTTGACCCGGTCCGGGGGGTGGGTTTTCATGAGGGCCATGTCGGAGGACACACGGAAAGCGGCGGACCCGGTCATCTTCTGCACCACGCGGGACGCCTGGGAGAAGTGGCTCGAGGAGAACCACGCGGACGTGCCGGGGGTCTGGTTCCGGATCCCCCGGAAGGGCTCGGGACTCGACGGCGTCGACTACGCGCAGGCGCTGGAGTCGGCGCTCTGCTACGGCTGGATCGACGGCCGGAAGAAGAAGCTGGACGACCGGTACTGGCTGCAGCGCTTCACCCCGCGACGTCCGGGCAGCAAGTGGTCGAAGGTGAACCGCGAGAAGGCCACCGATCTGATCGGGCGGGGCCTGATGCGCCCCGCCGGTCTGCGCGAGGTGGAGCAGGCCAGGGCGGACGGCCGGTGGGAGGCCGCGTACACGGCGCAGAGCGAGGCGACGGTACCCGGCGACCTGCGGGCCGCGCTGGACGCGGCACCGCAGGCCCGCGACTTCTTCGACACCCTGGACAGCCGCAACCGCTATGCGGTCCTCCACCGGATCGAGGACGCCGGGAAGCCGGAGACCCGGGCGGCCCGCATCGAGAAGTTCGTGGCCATGCTCGCCGAGCGGAAGAAGCTCCACCCCTGAGGTCCTCCCCTCGCCCTGGGGCGCGGGTAGGGCTCCGGCGGCCGCTCAGGACTGGGGACGGCGACCGTGATTCGCGGCGTGCTTGCGGCGGGACTTCTTCTTGCGACGTCGCTTCGAGGACATGGGAACCTCCCGCGGGATCGGTAGACGGACATCCGGATCGGCGATTCGTCCGGATGTCCGGGAGACTGCGGCACGAACACCGTATCCCCGGACGTTCGGCACCTCTACCGGAGACGGCCGAACGCGCGTGTGCCCAGCCCTGGGGTCCGGCTCGCACGAACGCGCGTGTGCCCAGCCTCGCGGTCCGGCTCACACGAACGCGCGTGTGCGTGGCCCCGCGGTCCGGCTCGCACGACCCCACCTTGTTGACATGATGCGGAATGCCGGATTTGATCCTCATGAGTTCGTCCCGTCTCCTGCGGAGGAGCAGACATGACCGGTGATCCCCAGCCGATCAGCGCCGAGGCGCGTCGCGCGCTGGAACAGGAGCTCGCCGACCTGCGCGACGAGCGCCGGCTGGTCGCCGGAACCCTGCAGGACACCACCGAGGCGGGCGACGAGGCGGACCAGGCCGACGAGTTGCGGCGTGCCGATCAGCTGGCTCGCCTGGACCGCCGGATCCAGGACATCACCGACCGGCTGCGGCAGGCGGAGCGCGCCGGACCGGTCGCCACCGACGTGGTCGGCGTGGGCAGCACGGTCAGGGTCCGCTTCCCCGACGGCACGCAGGAGACGCTCCAGGTCGGCGAGGCCGCCGAGGCGCTGGACCAGACGCTGGTGACCGCCGACAGCCCGCTCGGCCACGCCCTGCTCGGGCGCCGCCCGGGCGACTCCGTGCACTACGACACACCGGACGGACACGCCTCGGCGGTCGTGGTGTCGATCGGGGCCGCCACCGAGGACGGGTGAACGCCCCTGCGGTGGAGCGCAGTTGACCGCGGCCGGTCGAGGTCCGCCCTCTCACCTCTCCGTCTGCGCCTGGGCGGCCCCGGACGCGTCGCCGGGCTCGGGCGGTTCGCCGGGGCCGCCCTTGCGTACGAGGCAGTGCAGCGAGTCGCCCACCACGTCGGCGACGATCGTGTCCCCCGGGTCCGCCTCGCCGCCGAGGAGCAGGCTGGCGATGCGGTTGTCGAGTTCCGCCTGGATCGTGCGGCGCAGTGGCCGGGCACCGAACTCGGGCTGGTGCCCGTGTGCGATGAGGAGCTTCTTGGCGGCCTCCGTGACCTCGAGGTGCATTCCCTGGGCGTGCACCTTGTGCTTGCTCCGGTCCAGCAGGTGGTCGACGATCCGGCCCAGGTCGTCCTCGGTCAGGGCGTGGAAGATGATGATGTCGTCGATGCGGTTGAGGAACTCCGGCAGGAACCGGGACCGCAGCTCCTGCATCAGCGCGTCCTTGAGGTCGGACACATCGCCCTTGTGGTCGAGGATGCGGTGCGCGCCGATGTTGGACGTCATGATGACGACGCAGTGCCGGAAGTCGACCGTGCGGCCCTGGGCGTCGGTCAGACGGCCGTCGTCGAGGATCTGCAGCAGTGTGTTGAAGATGTCGGGGTGGGCCTTCTCCACCTCGTCGAACAGCACCACGCTGTAGGGCTGGCGGCGCACCTTCTCGGTGAGCTGGCCCGCTTCCTCGTAGCCGACGTACCCGGGAGGGGCGCCGACGAGCCGGGCGACGGTGTGCTTCTCCTGGAACTCGCTCATGTCGAAGCGGATCATGCGGTCCTCCTCGCCGAAGAGGAGGGCGGCGAGGGTCTTGGCGAGTTCGGTCTTGCCGACGCCCGTCGGGCCGAGGAAGAGGAAGGATCCCACAGGCCGGTTCGGGTCGCCCATCCCCGCCCGGTTGCGGCGTACGGCCTGGGAGACCGCGGTGACGGCCTCGTCCTGGCCGACGATCCTCGCGTGCATGTCCTCCTCGAGCCGGAGGAGCTTCTCCTTCTCGCTGGCCGTGAGTTGGGAGACCGGGATGCCGGTGCGGCGGGAGACGACGTCCGCGATGTCGGCGGCCGTGACGGAGACGACGCCCTCGCGGCGCTCCTCGATGCCGGCGAGTTCGCCCTCCAACTGGGCGATCTCCCGCTTCAGTTCCGATGCCTTCTCGAAGTCCTCGGCGGACACGGCCTGTTCGAGTTCCCGCCGGCGCTTGGCGATGTGGTCCTCGCGGCCGACGATCTCGGTGGAGCGGCCGGCGCTGCGCAGCCGCACCCGGGCGCCCGCCTGGTCCATCACGTCGATGGCCTTGTCGGGCAGGAACCGGTCGGTGATGTACCGGTCGGACAGTTCGGCGGCGGCCGCCAGCGCGGCGTCGTCGAAGCGGACCTGGTGGTGTGCCTCGTAGGCGTCGCGCAGGCCCTCCAGGATCTGCACCGTCTCCTCGACGGTGGGCTCCGGGACCAGCACGGGCTGGAACCGGCGCTCCAGGGCGGCGTCCTTCTCGACGTACTTGCGGTACTCGTCGATGGTCGTGGCGCCCACGACATGGAGTTCCCCGCGCGCGAGTGCGGGCTTGAGCATGTTGCCCGCGTCCATGGCGCCCTCGCCCGTCGCTCCGGCGCCGACGACGGTGTGCAGTTCGTCGATGAACAGGATGATCTGGCCGCTGGCCGCCTGGACGTCCTCGATGACCTTCTTCAGCCGCTCCTCGAACTGTCCGCGGTACTGCGCCCCCGCCACCATGCCCGACATGTCGAGGACGACGACCCGCTTGTCCTTCAGGCTCTCGGGCACCTCGCCCGCCACGATGCGCTGGGCCAGTCCCTCGACGATGGCGGTCTTCCCGACGCCCGGTTCGCCGATGAGCACGGGGTTGTTCTTGGAGCGCCGGGAGAGGATCTCGACGGTCTGCTCGATCTCCTCGGACCGCCCCACCACCGGGTCGAGTCTGCCCGCCTTCGCCTCCTCGGTGAGATCCCGCCCGAACTCGTCCAGAGTCGTGGCCGGCGGCTTGCGCTCCGCCGCGGGTGCGTCGCCACGGGCCGTCTGTTCGGTCAGGCCGGCGAAGCGCTGTGTGTCGACTCCCTCGGCCTTCAGCAGCCGGACGGCTCCCGTGTCGCTGTCGCCCAGCAGCGCGCCCAGGATGTGCTCGGGGCCGATGTAGGACACACCGGCCGCCTGGGACTGCGCGAAGGCCGCACCGAGGGTGCGCTTGGCCGCCGGAGTCAGGCCGGGCTGCGCGGACGGTTCGCCGGACTCGCGCGGCAGGACCTTGACGATCTCGGAGGCGAGCGAGTCGGGGTTCACGCCCACCTGCGTGAGCAGCCTGCGGGAGGGGTCGACCTGGGTGGCGGCCCAGAGCAGGTGTTCGGTGTCGAGATCGGTCGTTCCGTCCTCGACGGCCCGCCGGGCGGCCAGATCGAGCAGTTCCCGCGAGGAGTCCGTCAGCAGCCGTCCGATGGGCACACGCTGCACCGCGGGTGGCGAGGATGCCGGTGACATGCCGAAGAAGCGATTGAAAAGCTCATTGAACGGATCCTGGGAACCGTACGGAGCACCGAACGACATCGACATGACAGCTCCTGTGCGAGGGGGTCCGCGAGGGGGTCCGTTCCTCACTGAACCTTGGTGCGCAGCGCCTCGCAAGCGGAGGCCGGGGGCCCTGTCCGGGCCGCGCGGCTCACGGCCGGGGCGCGTCGGGAAGGTCGTCGAGGAAGGTGACGGTGGGCACGTGGAAGAGACAGCCCGTGACCGGGACGGAGAAGTCGAGTATGCGGTCGTGCGGGGCGGGCCGCCGGCCGAGGAACATGTTCCGCAGCATCTCCTCCGTGACGTCCGGGGTGCGGGCGTAACCGATGAAGTAGGTGCCGAACTCGCCGTGCGCGATGTTCCCGAACGGCATGTTCTCGCGCACGATCTTGCGTTCGTTCCCGTGCTCGTCGGTGATGGTGTTGAGCGCGACGTGCGAGTCGCCGGGCTTCACTTCGTCGGGGAGTTCGATGTTGGCCTGCTTCGTGCGTCCGATGACCTTCTCCTGTGCGTCGGAGGACAAGGCGTTCCAGGCCGCCATGTCGTGCAGGTACTTCTGGACGATCACATAGCTTCCCCCGCGGAACCGTGGGTCCTCGTCGCCGATGAACACCGCGTCGTCGGCGAGCCGTCCCTCCGGGTTCTCGCTGCCGTCCACGAACCCGAGCAGGTCACGCTCGTCGAAGAACTTGAAGCCGTGCACCTCGTCGACCACGGTGGCCGCTCCGTCGAGTCGCTCGCCCAGCAGCCGGGCCAGTTCGAAGCAGAGGTCCATGCGGTGGGAGCGGACGTGGAACAGGAGGTCGCCCGGTGTGCTCGGGGCTCGGTGCCGCGGACCGGCGAGGTCCGCGAAGGGGTGCAGGTCCCGGGGGCGCGGCCCGCCGAAGAGCCGGTCCCACACCGCGGAGCCGATGCCGACGACACAGCTCAGCGCCTCGGCGGGGGCGCGGAAGGCGACCGAGCGGCGCAGCCCCGAGACGTCTTCGAGCAGGTCCCGGACCGTGTCCTCTCCGCCCTCCGCGATGGTGGCGACGAGGAACAGTGCGGCTCTGGCCGGCGGGACGACGACGGGCTGCGGCTCGGCCATGGGGGTGTGCCTCCTCATGGGGGTCCCGGAACCGGGATTGCGGGCGCGGGGCTCCGAGAGCGGACCTCTCGGAGACCGTCCCTTCCGAACCAGCATGGCCCCGTGCGACCGGCTCGGCAGGTCGGGCGCCCGAGGCCGGCGCGAGGCGCTCGAGGAGCCGGCGGGCACGCCGCCGGAGGCGGCGGAGAGCCGCCCGGTGGCCGTCGCGCAGGGGGCAGGTGCTCTCACACCGGGGTGTGGCCTTGTAGGTATGTGCGGACGGCCGCCGGCAGCGCGGCGTCGGCGGTCTCCGCGATCGGCGCCCAGTGCAACTGCTCCGGGGCCAGGCGTGCTCCGTCCGACGGTGCCTCGCTGAGGAGTTGGCACACCACCGCGGCCGCTCCGCCGCGCTGTTCGCCGTTCTGCGGTGCCAGCGTCTGCGTGCCGTCGACGAGGTATCCGGTGAGCTCGTGGACGACGCGCGCGGCGGTGGCCGTCGCCGACTCGGCCGGCTGCGGTCCGCCCGACGGAAGCTGCCAGCCGCCGTCGCCCCGCACCAGCAGCAGCCGTCCGTCGTACAGAACGACCGCCCGCACCACGCCCACGGCGTGCTCCAGCGTCATGACCGCCCGTCCCTCCCTGATCGGCCGACCGGTTCTCTTCCCCTACCCATGGGCGGGCGGTGACGCACCTCCGGCACGCGCCGGGGGTCCGCGGTGGTCAGTACAGCACGGGCAGGTCGGCCGGCCGTACCCGCAGTGTGACCGGCAAGGTGGCCTCCACCTCGCCGTCGGCGCCGTAGGGGACGGGCCGGTCGGCCTCGATGCGCAGTTCCCTGCCGCGCAGGACGCGCACCTCGGGACGCCGGACGTGGGCGCCCGTCTTGAGTTCGTTCATGAGCGCGAAGAACAGGCGGCGTGGTGCCTCGCGGATCATCACGATGTCGAGCAGCCCGTCGTCGACCCGTGCGCCGGGGGCGATCAGGCGTCCGGAGCCGTAGTAGGGGGAGTTGGCGGCGACGACGGTGTAGCCGCGGTGGGTGTGCACCTCGCCGTCGACGGTCACGCGGTAGTCGGCCGGCCGCCAGGCGGTGACGGCACGCAGGCCGCCCGCGTAGTAGGAGGCGGCGCCGCGCAGCAACCGGGCCTGGTTGGCGTGCCGGTTGGCCTCCGCGTCGACCCCGGCGTAGACGCTGCCCAGGACCACGGTGCGCCGGTGGACGGCCGACTCCACCTCGATGGTGTCGACCGCCCTGGGCTCGGCGTGCAGCAGGATGCGGGCGAGGGCGGCGGGGTCGGACGGCAGGTCCAGGGCGCGGGCGAAGTCGTTGCCGCGGCCGGCGGGTACGAGGCCGAGGACCGTGCCGGTGCCGCTGAGCGCGCCGCCGATACCGCCGGCGATGCCGTCGCCGCCGACGGCCAGGACGATCCGGCCCCGCTCACCTGCCGCGAGCGCGATGTCCTGGGCGTGGGTGAGGCTGTGGCTGTACTCCGTCTCCAGCTCGGCCCCGGCCTCGCGGAGCAGACGGGCCAGCTGGAGCAGGGTCGCCGCCCCGGTGGAGCCGCCCGCGGTGGGGTTGACGACGGCGGTGAACTGTCGCATCGGTGTGCCTCCGAGGCAGGCGGGTCGGGTGGGTCAGTCGGTGGGCAGCAGGACGCCGGGATTGAGCAGGCCGTCCGGGTCCAGGCGGCGTTTGACGGCGCGCAGCGCGGAGATGCCGAGCGGGCCGGCTTCGCGGACGTACCAGTCGCGGTGGTCGGTGCCGACCCCGTGGTGGTGGGAGATGGTACCGCCGGCCGCGAGCACGGCTTCGTTGGCCGCCTGCTTGGCGGGCGTCCAGTGGGCCACCGGGTCCTCGCCCTGGGCGCTGACGACGGTGAAGTACAGCGAGGCGCCGTTCTCGTACACGTGGGAGATGTGGCACATCACCAGCGGCGGGGTGCCGGCCTCGGTGAGGGTGTCGGTGAGCGCGGTGCGCACGGCCGTGTACAGCTCGGGGATGCGGGACCAGAAGGCCGCGGTCTCCAGGGTTTCGGCGAACGCGCCCACGTCGAGCAGGGCGTCGCGCAGGTACGGCGCGGAGTAGCGGCCGTGGGCCCAGCGTTCCCCCGGTTCGGTGCCGACGAGGGTGCCGCCGCGGGCGGACAGGACGGCCGCGGCCTGCTCGCGGCGCTGTGCGGTGTCCTCGGCGGTGCCCTCGTAGCCGGCGATCGCCAGGCAGCCGGCGCCGCCCTGCGCCAACTCGGCGCCGATCGACTCGGGCTGAGCCAGGCCGATGAGCGTCTCGGTCTCGTCGGACAGGCGCAGGACGGTCGGCCGGGGCCCGTCCTGGGCGAGTGCGCGCAGTGCGGCGGCGCCCTCCTCGAACGAGCCGAACCGCCAGCCTTCGTACACCCGCACCTGCGGCACCGGGCGGATCCGCACGGTCACGGAGGTGATGACGCCGAAGGCGCCCTCCGAGCCGAGGATGAGCTGGCGCAGGTCGGGTCCGGCGGCCGAGCGCGGGGCGCGGCCGGTCTCGATGGTGCCCTCGGGGGTGGCGAGGGTGAGGCCGAGCACCATCTCGTCGAAGCGGCCGTATCCGGCCGAGGCCTGGCCGCTGGAACGGGCGGCGGCGAAGCCCCCGATGGTGGCCCACTCGAAGGACTGCGGGAAGTGGCCGAGGGTGAAGCCGTGTTCGGCGAGGAGGGACTCGGCCTCGGGGGCGCGCAGGCCGGGCTGGAGCACGGCGGTGCGCGAGACGGGGTCCAGGTCGAGCAGGCCGCTCATGCGGCGCAGGTCGAGGGCGACGAAGGAGCTGCGCTGGGGGGCGAGTCCGCCCACGACCGACGTGCCGCCGCCGAAGGGGACCACGGCCAGGCCGTGTGTGCCGCACACACGCAGCACGGCGAGGACCTCGTCGTGGGTGGCGGGCAGGACGACGGCCTGGGGCACGTCCGAGACGTCGCCGGCGCGCAGGCGCAGCAGGTCCGGGGTGGACTTGCCGCGGGTGTGCCGGATGCGGCTCTCACCGTCCGTGCGGATGTGCTGCTCGCCGCCGACGGCCTCGGCCAGCGCCTTGAGCGCGGCGGGGTCGGCCGTCGGGGCGGGCGGCCGGATGTCCTCGAGGGCGAGCGGGGTCCCGGTGCGCGGCTTGACGCCCAGCAGGTCGCGCAGCAGTTCCGCCACCGTGCCGGGCAGCGGTGCCGCCTTGGCGGGGTCGCCCCAGCCGTTCCACAGCATGTCCATTGAACGGTCGTCCTCACAGGTCGGTGTGGTCGGTTCGCGCGGCGGCTCCGCGGCCGTGCCCCGGGGTCGGATGCGGTTCGCGGCTTCCGCCCGGCGCCCGGCGCGTTACACTGTGACACATGACGCCTATTCGTCACAACGGTTCGGACAGCGATCATGTGCTCGACGCGGTACGCGACTGCGTCATGGCCGTCGGGGTGCGCCGCACCACCCTCGCCGACGTGGCCCGCCGCGCCGGCGTCTCCCGGATGACGCTGTACCGGCGCTGGCCGGACCTGCGGACCCTGGTCGGTGACCTGATGACCCGCGAGTGGATCGACGTGGCCTCCCGCGCGATCCCCGAGGCCGCACCCGGCACCAGCGCCCGTACCCGGATGGTCGACGGCCTCGCGGCGGGGGTCGAGGCGTTCCGCGCGCACCCGCTCTTCCGCAAGATCGTCGACGTCGACCCGGAACTGCTGCTCCCCTACGTCCTCGACCGGCGCGGCGCGAGCCAGGAGGCGCTGCTGGCGCTGCTGGCCGATGCGCTGCGCGAGGGCCACGCGGACGGGTCGGTACGCCCCGGCCACACCGAACGGCAGGCCCGCGCCCTGCTGCTGACCGTGCAGTCCTTCGCCCTGTCCCTGCGCACGATGACCGACGAGGACGATCCGGAGCTGGACTCCCCCGCTCTCCTCGGCGAGTTGCGCACCCTTCTGGAGAGGATCCTGACGCCATGAGCCACATCGAGGCCGCACCCGGATCGTCCCTCCACGGGGCCAGGCGTGCCCGGGAACTGGCCGAGGCCGCCGACGGCCGGGTCGCCGACGTCCTGGTCGTCGGGCTGGGCGCCACCGGGGCCGGAGCCGCCCTGGACGCGGCGGCCCGCGGGCTGGACGTCGTCGCCGTGGACGCCCACGACCTTGCCTTCGGCACCTCCCGCTGGAGCTCGAAGCTCATCCACGGCGGGCTGCGCTACCTGGCGTCGGCGCAGTTCGACGTGGCGCACGAGAGCGCGGTCGAGCGTGGGGTGCTGATGACGCGTACGGCACCGCACCTGGTGACCGCCCAGCCGTTCGTACTGCCGCTGACCCCCTTGGTGTCCAGGGCCCAGGCCTCGCTGGCGTGGGCCGGGTTCCGGGCCGGCGACATGCTGCGGATGGCGGCCCGGACCCCGCGCCAGGTGCTGCCCGCGCCGCGCCGGCTGTCGGCGACGGAGGCGCGGCACCTGGCGCCCGCGGTGCGCGCGGCGGGACTGCGCGGCGGGCTGCTGTCCTGGGACGGCAAGGTGACCGACGACGCCCGTCTGGTGACCGCCCTCGCCCGGACGGCCGCGGCGCACGGCGCGCGGGTGCTGACCCGGGTCCGGGTGCTGGAGCTGACCGGGACCGGCGCCCGTGTCCGCGACGAGGTGACCGGCGAGGAGGGCGAGATCAGGGCCCGGGCCGTGATCAACGCCGCGGGGGTGTGGGCGGGCGGCCTCGTCGACGACATCCGGATCCGGCCCTCGCGCGGCACCCATCTGGTGCTGCGCTCGGAGCGGCTCGGTGCCCTGCCCGCCGGTCTGCACATACCGATCCCCGGGGAGACCAACCGCTTCGTCCTGGTGCTGCCGCAGGGCGACGGGCGGGTATACGTCGGCCTCACCGACGAACCGGTCGAGGGCGCGATACCCGACGTGCCGGAGGTTCCCGAGACCGACATCGGTTTCCTGCTGGACGTGCTCGGCTCGGTCCTCGACGTGCCGGTGACCCGGGACGAGGTGGTCGGCGCCTTCGCCGGGCTGCGGCCGCTGCTGGACACGTCCGCGCACGAGGGCACCTCGGGCACGGGGCCCCGGACCTCCGACATCTCCCGCCGGCACGCGGTGCTCACCTCGCCCGACGGTGTCACGACGGTCGTCGGAGGCAAGCTCACCACCTACCGGCGGATGGCACAGGACGCGGTCGACGCGGCGGCCGAGGGGCGGGGCCTGCGCGCCGCCCCCTCCCCCACCGCCGCGCTGCCACTGGTCGGCGCCGCCGCACCGGAGAGGCTGCGCACGCTGCCCGCCCCGCACCGGCTGATCCGCCGCTACGGCACCGAGGCCACGGCGGTCCACGCGCTCGCCGCGCAGGACCCCGGGCTGGCGCGGCCGGTACTGCCGGGCCATCCGGTCACCCGGGCCGAACTGTTGTGGGCGGTGCTGCACGAGGGCGCCCTGGACGAGTCGGACCTCCTGGACCGGCGCACCCGCATCGGCCTGGTCCCGCACGACCGGACCGAGGTGCTCGCCACGGCGCGGGAGGTGCTGGCACAGGCGACGGCCGCACAGCCCTGAGACCGGGGCGGACACCGGCTCACCGAGCGCGTCACAGCAGGCGGCGGATGTCACCGCGGACGCGGTAGAAGCCGCCTGCCGCCGGGTGCAGGGCGTCCACGACATAGCGTGCGCCCGGCTCGCGTATCGCGCGCGGGAACTGGACGTTCCAGGAGGACTCGTAGCCGTCGGAGACCACGTGCACCCGCAGGCGGCCGGCCGGCTCCCGGACGCACTCGACCACGACCGCGCCGGCCGGAGGCCGGGCGACGGTGGCCACCGCGGAGACGGCCGTGGCAGGCGCGTAGGCCGGCAGGGCGGCGGCGAGCTTCACGTCCCGCACGACCGGCACCGTGCCCTGCTGGGCCGCCGAAACGGCCGCCTCACTCGCGTCCACGCACACCAGTGAGCCGTCCGTGGTCACCAGGTACAGGCGCTCGTCGCGGTACTGCATCGAGAGCGCCGAGCCCCCACCCGTGCCGAGTTTCCACAGGCGCCTGCCGTCCCGGTCGAAGCAGTAGACGGACGAGGCCGCGTCACCCGCGAAGACGAACCGCCCACCAGGTGACGTGGCGCACGAGTACACCGCGCTGTCGCAGGCATACGTCGCCTCGATCACCCCGGTCGCCTTCGACAGCCGCTGCACCGTGTGGCGCGCGGTGCCCGCGTACACCGCGGTGTCCTCCTGCCAGCCGAAGAGCACACCGCCACGGGTGGACGTGTGCCACAACTCGCCCCCGCCGTCCGGGGCGTAGGCGGTGACGCCCGCCTGGTGGCCGTGGTAGACGGCCCGGTCGTCGGCGCGCACCATCCAGGCGTGCTCGCCCCGGCTGCGGCGGGCCCACTGGTACTCGTCCTCGTGGTCGATGACGGTGAGCCGGCCGTCGCGGTCCGAGACGTTCAGGACGCCCTCGTGGATGTCGAGCCAGAAGATGTCGACGTCGGCGGCTATGTCGTACGCGGCGAAGGGCAGCTTGGAGGAGAGGTCGTAGACCTTGCCGTCGTCACAGCCGGCGTAGATCCAGAAGTCGTCGGCGACCAGGCACTTCACTCCGTCCGGCAGGCTGAACCGGGCCAGCACGGCCCCCTCGTGGTCCAGGGTGTAGACGTCACCCGCCTGGTTCCCCACCCAGCAGCGCTCGTCGTCGACATGGACGCCGAACGCGGCGGAGCCGGTGCGGAACCGCCACAGCACCGGTGCGACGGCCCGCGCGGTGGACGGCGCGGAGCTGACCTGACGGCGGGTCACCGCGCGCGGGGCCCGCTGTCCCCGGACGGCCGGGGCGTATCCTCTGCGCACCTTCTCCGCCACCTTCTTCGCCGCAGCGGCCCGCGCCTTCTCCACGGTCGGGAACGTCGTCGTCTGGGTCTGCCCCGTCGCGCCGATCCGTCCGTACCGCACCGTCACCACCTGGCCGTCGACGGTGATCTCGTAGAACTTGTGGGCGCCCCCGCCCTCTTGCGACAGCTCCAGATACGTCGTCGACACCGCGGACGCCGTGGACATGGCAGACCCCTCCCCAGGACGGACCCACGGCGGTTCCCGCAGGTCCTCACTGCTCGAACCGTAGGGGGAGCCACTGACAACGGCCCCTGCGGAAATGCCGGCCCCGGCCCGGGCTCCCGGCGGCCGGTCAGCCGCCGACGAGCCGGGCGAACCGCTCGCTGTCGATGTTGCCGCCGGAGGCGATGACGCCGATGCGGGCCGGCAGGTCGAGGCGGCCGGTCAGGAGCGCGGCGAGACTCGTGGCGCCGCTCGGCTCGAGGACGATCTTCAGGCGCTCGAAGGCGAAGCGCATGGCACCGATGATCTCCGCGTCGCTGACGAGGGTGACGGCGTCCACCAGGCGCTGGTTGATGGCGAAGGTGATCTCGCCGGGGGTGGGCAGGGCCTGCCCGTCGGCGATGGTGCGCGGAACCGGCACGGTGACGCGCGCACCGCTCTCCAGGGAGCGCTTGGTGTCGTCACCGGCTTCGGGCTCCACGCCGATGACCCGGATGCCGGGCCGCAGCGCCTTGGCCGCGACGGCGCTGCCCGCGATGAGCCCGCCACCGCCGACGGGTACGACGAGCGCGTCCAGCGTGCCTGCCTCCGCGAGGAGTTCGAGCGCTGCGGTGCCCTGGCCGGCGATGACGTGGGGATGGTCGTAGGGCGGGATGAGGGCCAGGCCGCGGTCCTCCGCCAGCGCCTCGGCGAGCGCGGTGCGGTCCTGGGTGTATCGGTCGTAGGTGACGATCTCGGCCCCGTACCCGGCGGTGGCCTCCCGCTTGGAACGAGGGGCGTCCTCGGGCATCAGGATGACCGCGGTGGTGCCGAGTTCGCGGGCGGCCAGCGCGGTGGCCTGGGCGTGGTTGCCGGACGAGTAGGCGGCGATGCCCTTGGCGAGCCGTTCCGGGGAGAGCCGGGCGGCCGCGTTGTAGGCGCCGCGAATCTTGAAGGCGCCGACGCGCTGGAAGTTCTCGCATTTGACGAACACCTCCGCGCCGACCCGGGCGTTCAGGGTGCGGGAGGTGAGGACCGGGGTGCGACGGGCGACGCCTTCGAGGCGCGCGGCGGCCTCACGGACGTCGTCGAACGTTACGGGCAGGGCGGCGGCCATGATGCTGTCCTCTTTCGGTCTCCGGTCCGGCTCTCGGGCTCCGGCACTCCGGCTCCTTCTCTCGGGCTTCTGCTCTCGGGCTTCAGCTCTCCGGGGCTCGGGGGGCTCCGGAGCCCCGGCTCTCCGGTGTTTCGCTGCTCCGCTTCGCGTAGTTGTAGACCGTCGCCCGGGAGACGCCGAGCAGGTCCGCGATGGTGCGCGCCGCTTCGCGTGAGTCGAAGTAGCCGTCCTGGTGCAGTCGCCGGACGAGCGCCTTCTTGTCCTCCCGGCTCAGTGAACGGGGAGTGGCGGCCCGCCGGGCGGACAACTCCTCGACCACCTGGCGCAGTTCCCGGGCGGTGCGGTCCCGCAGCGTCTCCAGGGGCCGGTCGCGGTGCTCGGCCTCCGTGGCCACGAGGTTCGACAGGGTGAGCGTGACGGGGGACAGCACGGAGATGTCGAGGTTCAGGCAGAGCGCCGCTATGTACTCCCCGGCGGCGTTCTTGATCCCGATGGACGTGCTCTTCGCCGGGCGGCCGTCGGGGAATCGGTTGGGATAGTTCTGGATGACACCGGGGTAGGCGGGATCGGCGATCCGGGCGAGGCCCAACTCGGTGGCCGGGTCACCGATCTGACGGCCCGACAGGTTGTTCTCGATCGCCCTGACCGCATGCTCCGGATGCCGCAGGTCGTGCAGCACGACCTCACACACCCCCGGGAACATGCGCCCCAGGGCGACGGTGATCTTCTCCGCCTCCCGGACCAGGTGTTCGTCGTCACCCGTGGAGGCGGTACCACCCTGCCGACCCGGCCCCGCGCCGGTCCCCGGATCCCCCACATCGCCCCCTTGGACTGATCTTCCAGCTCTGGACGACAAGGCTAGGACACCGGCCATCCGGCCCACAAGGAGCGGACCGACCGATCCCCCGCAACACCGTCCGGTTCCGTGCGAACGCCGCGGACGTGAGCGAAGCCACGGACGTGACGGATGCGACGGAGGTGACGGACGTGACGGAGGTGACGGACGCGACGGACGCGACGGACGCCGCTGACGTCAGTTCGCGTTCTCCAGCTGCGGATAGAGCACCGCGAGGTCTCCCGAGAGCCCCGCCTTCACGCGCCGCGAGAGGTCGTCCGCCAGCACCTCGTACGCCCCGGCCTCGACCCCGTCGAGTGCGAGGGCGGCCACATCGCGCGGTGCGGACTTGGGCGCGTCGACGGCGGAGGCCATGTCGGTGTCGATGTATCCGACGTGCAGCCCGGTGACGCCGACACCACGCGGACGCAGCTCCAGGCGCAAGGTGTTGGTCTGCGACCAGAAGGCCGCCTTGGTGGCGCTGTAGGAGCCGGCGACACCGACCCAGGAGAGCACGGAGTGCACGTTGAGGAGGTGCCCGCCGCCGTTGCGCTCGATGACCGGCACGAAGGCCCGGGTGACGAGCAGCGGCCCGAAGAAGTTGGTCTCGAACTCCCGGCGGACGTCCTCGACCGGGGAGTCCAGGAAGGAGGTCGCCCCGAGCGAGACGCCGGCGTTGTTGATCAGGACGGTGACGTCCTGCGCCTGCGCCGCCGCGGCCGCGACCGATCGAGGGTCGGTGACCTCCAGGGCGAGAGGCACGGCGTCGGGATGCGTCACCGTGCGCGGGTCGCGGGCCGTCGCGTACACCTTCGCGGCACCTCGCGCGTACAGCTCCTCCACCAGCGCCTTGCCCAGGCCCCTGCTGCCACCGGTGACCAGAACGACGGAGTCCTTGATCGAAGTCATGTCCATCTCCAGACGGTAAACCGATCGGTTTCCCCCAGCGTAAACCGATCGGTTTCCCGCGGCAAGGTGAATCGGGGCCGCAAGCCGGAGCAGAGCGAGAGGAGGGAGACGGGGGCCCCGGACGAAGGTGCGGAGGGTGACCGAGCCGCGGAGGGACCGGGGCGGGGAACTGCCGGAGCGCATGGATTGACGTTCCCCGCCCCGATGGTCGGCCCGCCGCCGGGTCGTCGATGACCAGGCGGCGGACCGGTCCAGGGGCCACGGCCTCGGTACGGCCATCAGGTCGCGCAGTCGTCGAAGATCTGCCGGACCGGGCGTTCCGCACTCCGAGCCGTCGCGTTGTTCAGGTGGTCCAGTCCCTCGGGACGGGTGGGCGACGTGCGCACACCGGTCCCCTTCAGACCTTCCGCCATCGGCCCCGCCCGGGCCAACACAAGCGGGCCGACCGGGTGAGACGGGCTCCGGTACACCCCGAGGCCGTCGCGGTCCACCGGACGGGGCGGGAGGCACCCCCGCCCCGTCCCCACGCGACTCCACCGGCCGGCACACGGGGCGTTCCCGCGGCATGTCCATCCGTCCACCTGCCGTCCCGCGACGCCCCCTCCCCCGTACGCATCCGTCCACTGCCCTCCCGCGAGGCCTTCTCGCCCCCTGCCCGGCCGTACACCAGCCGCCACGCGAGGCCTCCTCCCCCGCACCGATCCGCCCACCAGCCGCCACGCCGGTGGGATCCCGGCCCGGTGCCCACGCCGTCCACCACGACCGACGCGTCCCGGCGGCGCCGCACCCGTGACGGGGAACCACCGGCGCCGCAGCGGGAGTTGATGTGGGAAACTTCGGCCAGCCGTTGACGGAGCCGGGGCCGTCACGGTCGCCGAGAGGAGCGCAGCGTGACACAGGACGGCGTGCAGGCCGTGCGCATCGACACCAGCAGGCCGCATCCCGCGCGGATCTACGACTATCTGCTGGGCGGCAAGGACAACTACGAGGTGGACCAGCGGGCGGCCGACGAGCTGGCCGCCGCGGCACCCGAGGTGCGGATCGGGGTGCGGGCGAACCGCGCCTTCCTGCACCGCGCCGTCCGGCACGTCGTCGGCAACGGCATCCGGCAGATCCTGGACATCGGCACGGGGCTGCCCACGTCGCCGAACGTGCACGAGGTCGCGCAGGCGGCGGCCCCGGACGTGCGCGTCGCCTACGTCGACAACGATCCGATCGTGGCCGCGCACGGCAACGCGCTGCTGAGCCGTTCCGGCACGACCAGCATCGTGCTCGGCGATCTGCGCGATTCGCGGTCGCTCCTGGACCACGCCGACGTCCGAAAGATCATCGACTTCGATCAGCCGGTCGCCCTGCTCCTCGTGGCCGTCCTCCACTTCCTCACGGACGCCGAGCGGCCCGCCGAGGTCGTCGCCACGCTGCGCGACGCCCTGCCGGCCGGCAGCTGTCTCGTGCTGTCGCACGCCACGGGCGACTTCGCCGACCGCCGCGCCGCACAGGCCGTCTACGACAGGGCCACCGCCTCCCTGAACCTCCGCTCCCGCGCCGAGATCGAGCGGTTCTTCGACGGTTTCGACCTGATGGACCCGGGCGTGACCCAGGTCCCGTTCTGGCGTCCGGACACCACACCGCCGCCCCGGTCCGCGGAGATCGGCTTCTACGGCGGCGTGGCGGTCAAGCCGGCCCGGACCTGACCGAACCGGTGCGTGGCGCGCCCGGCCTGGAGCAGGGCGCGGCGCACCCGCCTCTTGACCGACCCCCCGTCGGCACCCCCATACTGACGGCCAAATCGATTTGGCCAAATCGATTTGGCCGCCGTCCCCGGCCGGATCGTCGAGGCCTGAGCCGAGCGAGCCGAACGGAGCCCGCACGTGTCCAGTCCCGTACATCCCGTCGACCCCTCCTCCTCGCCCCCCACCGCGGAACCGCCCCCCACCCTGGACCCGAGTCAGACCCTGGACCCGAGTCAGACCCCGGAACCCAGTCAGGCCCCGGACCCGAGTCAGACCCCGGAACCCAGTCAGGCCCCGGACCCGAAGCAGGCCCTGTGCCCGGATCCGAGTCCGGCCTCGTCATCGGTGCCCGTCGGCTCCGGTCCGGTGCATCCCGTGGACGAGTCCCGCCCCCTCGGCCGGATCCTGCTCTTCGGCGTCCAGCACGTGCTCGTCATGGCGGCGACCCCGATCTCCGCGATCTTCCTGATGAGCGCCACGCTGCGCCTGAGCCCGGAGACCACCGTCGACCTGCTCTCGGCGGCCCTGCTGCTGTCCGGGATCGGGTCGCTGGTGCAGTCGCTCGGACCGTGGAAGTTCGGGCCGCGCCTGCCGTTCGTGATGCTGCCCGGCGGCGCGCCACTGATCCTGTTCATGTCGGTCGCGGAGCAGCACGGACTGCGTACGGCCACCGGCGCGGTGATCCTCACCGCCGTCTTCACCTTCCTGGCGCTGCCGTTGTTCGCGCGGCTGCTGAGGTTCTTCCCGCCGCTGGTCATCGGCACGATGATCGTGATCGTCGGGGTCAATCTCGTGAAGGTCGGCGCGCTGCTGGTCACCGGGCAGCCCGGCATGCCCGGCTTCGGCGATCCCGGCCGGCTCGGGCTGGCCTTCGCCACCATCGGCCTGATCGTCCTGTTCACCCGGCTGCTGCGCGGGGTGCTGCGGCAACTCGCCGTACTGCTCGGCCTGGTCGCGGGCACGGCCCTCGCCTTCGCCCTCGGCCAGGTGCACCTGGACGCGATGGTCTCCGGCCGGCTGATCGGCCTGCCGAGGCCGCTGCCGTTCGGCACGCCCGTCTTCGACCTGCTCGCCGCGCTGCCGCTGATGCTGTACAGCCTGGCGTCCATGGCGGAGGCCACCGGGCAGACCGTCATCAACGCGGAGGCGGTCGGCAAGGACATCGACGTACGATCCGCCGTGCCGCGCACCGTGCGCGGAGACGCGCTGACCTCCCTGCTGGGCGGCTGCTTCGGGCTGCCGCTGATGGTCACCAGCGGGGAGAACATCGGCATCGTCCGGGTCACCGGTGTGCGCAGCCGGTACGTCACGGCCGCCGCGGGCGTCGTACTCGTCGTCCTCGGCTTCCTCACCCCCGTCGCGCGGGCGATCAGCGTGATGCCCTCCGCCGTGGTCGGCGGCGCCGCGATGGTCGTCTTCGCGGTGATCACCGTCCTGGGCGTGCAGATGCTGCACCGGGCCCGGCTGGAGGACCACACCTCCATGATCATCTGCGCGGTCGCGCTGGCGCTCGGGCTGCTGCCGATCCTGGTTCCGGGGGTGTACGCCGGCTTCCCGTCCGGCGTCCGGATCCTGCTCGAGAGCGGGGTCGCCGTGGGCGCCCTCGTCGCCGCCGGACTCAATGTGCTGTTCCACCACGTAGGGCACCGGGCCGCGGACACCGCCGCCCGGGCCGCCGAGGCGCCCGGCCCGGCCGCCCATGTGTGAGCAGGCCGCCCACCACCCTTCCCGCAACCCACGGAGAACCATGACCGACCTCGCCCCGGACCGGCTCCGCGACGACACGCTGCTGCTGGTACCCGACGTGACCCTGACTCCCGACGGCCCGCTGGACCTGCACGCGGTGGTGGTGCGCGACGGCCGCTTCCACGACGTCGGCCCGGTCGAGCGGATCGTCCGCGCCCACCCGTCGCTGACACCCGTACGACTGCGCGGGCACGTGCTCATGCCGGGCTTCGTCGACACCCACCACCATCTGACGCAGAGCCTGGGCGGTGCCCTCGCGTTCGGGGAACCGTCGGAGATCTTCCGCCGGGTGTGGGTACCGCTGGAGCGGGCGCTGGACGAGGAGTCGGCGTACGTCGCCGCGAAACTGGCCGCGCTGGAGTCGCTGCGGGGCGGCTTCACGACCGTCGCCGAGTCGGGGACCCGGGCCATGGTGGACGCGGAGGTGGTGGCGTCGGCCGCGCGGGACGCCGGTGTCCGCTGCGTGCTGGGGCTGGTCTGCAACGACGCCTGGGACGGCACCGGTGAGGACGCCGACCCGCGGGCCGTGCTCGCCGGCGCCGAGCGGCATCTGGCGCGCTACGGCAGCGACGACCTCGTACACCCGTCGCTCGCCGTGTCCGTCCCGGAGGCCGCCACGGCGCGCACCCTGGCCGCCACGGCGGCGCTGGCCGCCGAGGCGGGAGCCGTCGTGCAGATCCACGTGAACGAGCACCTCGTCGCGGTCGAGCGCTCGCTCGTCCGGCACGGGGCGCGCCCGCTGGAACATCTTCACCAGGTCGGCGCGCTGGGTCCGCAGTTGCTGGCGGCGCACGCGACACTGCTCACCCCCGGCGAGATCACGCTGCTCGCCGACAGCGGCGCGGCGGTGAGCTACAACCCGGTCGCCAGCGCCTGGAAGGGCAATGCGGTCGCTCCCGCGACCACTTTCGCCGAGCGCGGGATCCGGTTCGGGCTGGGTACGGACGGCACCCGCGGAGACGGCTTCCGGCTCGCGGACGCGGCGGAGTTCGCACAGCGGCTCACCTACGGTCTGGCCAGCGGCGACTCGTCCTGCGGGGCGGGCTGGACGTGGCTGGAGCGGGCCACCGCGGGCGGTGCGGACGCGGCCGGGCTCGGCCGGCTCACGGGACGCGTCGCTGCGGGCGCCGCCGCGGACTTCCTGCTGGTGGATCTGCGCGGCCCGGAGATGCAGCCGTCCTGGGACCTCCCCTGGGAGCTGGTGCGGCGCGGCAACCGGGACCAGCTCACGGCCGTGTTCGTCGAAGGCCGGCTGCGGTTGTGGCGGGGGTGGCCGCCGGACTGGGACGGGCCAGCCCTCGTACGGCGGGCCGCTGAGCTGGGTCCGCGGGTGGTACGGCGGGCCCAGGTGACCCGCGCCCATCCGACGTCGGTGCTGGCGCGTGAGCGGGCCGGGGCGACCGGGCCGGCGGGGACACGCGACCGGACCGCCACGCCGGTTCCGAAGGCGCCGCGTGCACAGGCCACGGCCCCTGGAAAAGCCCCGGTCCCCACACCGGGCACGGTCCCCGCACCGGTCACGGCCCCCGCACCGGTCACGTCCCCCACATCGGCCGTGGGACCGACTGCGGCCACGGTCCCTGCCTCGGCCACGGAGCCGGCTCCGGCGCGGCGGACACCGCGAGCACAGCAGGCACAGGCACAGCTGGCACAGGCACAGCAGGCACAGGCACAGCAGGCACAGCGGGCACAGGCACAGCAGGTAGAGGCACAGCAGGCACAGCGGGAAGGCTGTCGGCGATGAGCGGAGGCACGCTTGCCGTGCTGGCGTTGACCGTGGCGGCGGCCGCGTTCGTGCAGGGCGCCAGCGGGCTGGGGTTCGCGCTGATCGTGGCGCCGGTCGCGGGACTGATCGATCCCGGGCTGCTGCCGGTGTTCGTGCTGACGGCGATGATCCCGCTCAACGTGTACGTCGCCTGGCGCGAACGCCACAGCCTGGATCTGCGCGGCGCCCGGTGGATCACGGCGGCGAGGCTCGTGGCGACACCCGCGGGGCTGGCGCTGCTGTGGGTGATCCCCGAGGGCGATCTGGGGACCGTCGTCGGCGCGGCGACGGTCGTGGCCGCCGTGGTCAGCCTCGTCACGCCCTCCTTCGCGCCCGGGCCCGGCGCCTACCTGGGGGCGGGGGTCGTCACCGGTCTGACCGAGACGGCGACCGGGGTGGGCGGCCCGCCGCTCGCCCTCGTGTACCAGCACCGGCCGCCCGGTGAACTGCGGGCGACGGTCGCCGTGTGCTTCCTCGTCGGTGAAGTGGCCTCCCTCTGCCTGCTGTTCGTCACCGGGCGGGGACGTGCGGCGGACATGGGCTGGGCGGTGATGCTGCTGCCCGCGCTCGCGGCGGGCGCCGGGCTGAGCCGTCTGGTGCACCAGCGTGTCGACGCCAAGAAGCTGCGCGCCTTCGTCCTCGCCTTCGCCCTGGTGTCGGGGGTGGTGCTGATGGCGGGGAGCTGAGCAGGGCCCGGCGTACCGCGACCGGCTCCGGGGAAGCGCCGGGCCGGGGCGGTGCGCGTCAGTCCGTGCGCCGTCCCCGCCCGGCATCCGCCGCCGGGGCCTCGGGCTCGCAGGCCGTCGCCGTGCGCGCGGAGCGCAGGGACGAGGCACGCGGGACGAGCCGGGGTTCAGGGGCGGGCACCCCCCGCCCGACGCCGGGCGACTCGCCCTCCCCCGCGGCCGGTCGGGCGCCCAGCCGGGCCAGCAGCAGTTCCACCGCGTCCGCGGCGGCCCGGTCCAGACGCAGGTCCACCGCGGTGAGCGGCGGTTCGCAGGTACGGGCGCGCAGCCCGTCGTACCGGGTGACGACCATGACGTCGTCGGGGACACGGCGGCCCGCCTCGCGCAGCGCCCGCAGGGCCCCGACGGCGAAGGCGTCGACGAGGACGCACAGTGCGTCGATGCCGGGGTGCTCGGTGAGCAGCGCGGCGCACCGGTCGTACCCGGCCTGCTCGCCGCCGTCCTCCGGCGCGGTGGCGACGATGGGCTGCCAGCCGTGCGTGGCCGCCGCCCGTTCATAGGCCGCGCGTGCGTCGACCGAGGAGTGCCGGGTGCCGGCGCCGACGATGAGCGCGGGACGCCGGGCGCCCTGCGTGCGCAGGTGGTCCAGGAGCAGATCGACGACAGCGCCACCGTGCAGGTCGACGTAGGGCGACCCGTCCTCGGGCCCGGTGGGCCGGCCGAGGGCGACGTACGGCAGCCCGCGCTCGCGCAGTTGGCCCACCGCCGCGTCGTCCGCCGACGGCTCCACGACGATGGCCCCGTCGACGTCGACGGAGTACAGGGCGGATCCGGACTGCACGGGCGGGATCAGCACCAGGGCGTACTCGTGGACCAGGGCCCGCTCGGCGGCCGCGGCGGCCACCTCCATGTAGAAGCCGAGCCGCGAGGGGCCACCGGCCACCGCGAACGGCATGGAGGAGACGAGCGCGATCGCCCTGGCCTGCCCCCGGCGCAGCCGCTGGGCGCGCAGATTGGGGCGGTATCCCAGCTCCGCGGCGACCTTCTTGATGCGCTCGCGGGTGCGGGGATCGACCTTGCCGATGCCGTTCAGGGCGTGGGACACCGTGGTGCGCGACACCGACGCCGCCGCGGCGACGTCGGCGATCGTGGGCCGGCGGGCGCCCTGGGACGTGGTCATGGGGCCATCCTCCCTCATCCGTGGACCAGGAAACCCGGGATTCGTTCCGGCGCGGGACGAGCGGTCTCGGCGGCGGAGGCGCGGTCCACCGTGAGGATCACCCGGCGGGGACGGTCTCCGCTTGGTGGGGTTCGGAGGATCACCGAGATGGGACGGTCTCCGCTTGGTGGGGTTCGGAGGACCACCGCGATGGGACGGTCTCCGCTTGGTGGGGTTCGGAGGATCACCGGGCGGGGACGGTCTCCGCTTGGTGGGGTGCGGAGGATCACCGGGATGGGACGGTCTCCGCTTGGTGGGGTGCGCGCGATGGTGCGACGCTGGGTGGAGAGGTGTCCGGCGAGGGGATCCCTGGAGGTCGGATGGGACGGGACGTCCCGGCGCTCGTCTTCACCCGCGAGGACCGCCGCCGGTACCGGGTCAAGATGCAGGGGTGCCTCGACGCGCTGGCGCAGATGCTGCGCGAGGCGCGGTTCGAGTCCGAGCGGCCGCAGGTCGGCCTGGAGATCGAACTGAACCTGGTCGACGGCGACGCCGAGCCGGCGATGCGCAACAGCGATGTGCTGGAGGCGATCTCGGATCCCGCGTGGTCCACCGAGCTGGGCCGGTTCAACCTGGAGATCAACGTCCCGCCCCGGCGCCTGACGGCGGGCGGCCCCGACGCCTGGGAGTCGGAGATCCGCGCCGCGCTCAACCACGCCGACGAACGGGCCCGTTCGGTGGGTGCCCGGCTGATCACGGTCGGGATCCTGCCCACGCTGCGGCAGCACGACATCGGCGAGGGGGCGCTGTCGGAGAATCCGCGCTACCGGCTCCTCAACGACCAGGTGTTCGCGGCCCGGGGCGAGGACCTGCGTATCGAGGTGGACGGCGTGGACCGGCTGCGGACGTACGCGGACACGATCACTCCGGAGGCCGCGTGCACCAGCACGCAGTTCCATCTGCAGGTGTCGCCGGAGGAGTTCGCCGCGTACTGGAACGCGGCGCAGGCGATCGCCGGTGTGCAGGTGGCCCTGGCGGCGAACGCGCCGTTCCTGTTCGGCAAGGAGCTGTGGCACGAGACCCGCATCCCGCTGTTCGAGCAGGCCACCGACACACGCCCGGAGGAGATCAAGGTGCAGGGGGTGCGGCCCCGGGTGTGGTTCGGCGAGCGATGGATCAACAGTGTCTTCGACCTGTTCGAGGAGAACCTGCGCTACTTCCCGGCTCTCCTGCCGCTGTGCGACGACCAGGACCCGGTGGAGACCCTGGACCGCGGCGACACCCCCGAACTGGGTGAACTCACCCTGCACAACGGCACCATCTACCGCTGGAACCGCCCGGTCTACGCCGTCACCCACGACCTACCGCACATCCGGGTGGAGAACCGGGTGCTGCCCGCCGGTCCGACCGTCGCCGACACCCTCGCCAACGGAGCCTTCTACTACGGGCTCACCCGGGCGCTGGTGGAGGAGGAACGGCCGGTGTGGTCGCGGATGTCCTTCGCGGCCGCCGAGGACAATCTGCACACCGCGGCCCGGTACGGCATCGAGGCGCTGCTGTACTGGCCGGGGATGGGTGAGGTGCCGGTACCGGAGCTGGTCCTGCGGCGGTTGCTGCCGCTCGCGCACCGCGGCCTGGAACACTCCGGCATGGACGCGGCGTGGCGGGAGCCGCTGCTGGGGATCATCGAGCAGCGGTGTGTGACGGCGCGCAACGGAGCCGTCTGGCAGAAGGAGATGTTCCACCGTCTCGAATCGTCCGTGCACGCCGGCCGCCATGAGGCACTGCGTCGGATGACAGAGCTGTACATCGACTTCATGCACCTCAACGCGCCGGTGCACACCTGGCCGGTCGACTGAGCCGGCTCGGGTCGGCGTCTGCGCCACGCCGGCACACGGCCCGGCGTCGGGCAGGTGGGTCTTCGCCCACTCGGCCAGTTCCCTCAAGGCCGGCTCCCGCGCGGCTCCGGCTCGAGGGTGGTGCGGGACCCGGCCGCCCGGCCGTCGTCCCCGGGGGGTGCGTACGATGCGAGACGGCTCGACCGACGCGCCCGGACCGCCCTGGAGGAGAACCTCGCCGCGCTGGAGCGCACCATCCGGCGCGGGACGCGGCACCGTCCGGCTTGGACACTGCACAGGGGGGACCATGACGACACAGGGGACGGCGGCGGCGCGGACGCTGCGCGCCGCCTACGAGGCCGCCTCGGCGGTCGTGGCGGACCTCGGCGACGAGGAGTCGTGGCGGCCGACCGGCTGCACGGGCTGGGCGGTCCGCGATCTCGTCTTCCACTGTCTGCAGGACGCCCAGCGCGGCCTGGTGGCCCTGCACACGCCTTCGGACGCGCCCGTCGACCGGGACGCGGTGACGTACTGGCAGGACTGGCGGCCGGATTCCGCCGGGGCGGCGAACGGCCGTCGCTGGGTGCGGGTGAACGCGAGCATGTTCCTCGACTTCGGCCAGCTGCGGGAGCTGTACCTGGAGACGCTGGCGGCGGTCGTACACGCGGCGCGGGCGGCCGACCCGGAGCGGCGGGTGGCGACGCAGGGGCACGTGCTGACGGCCGGCGATCTGATCAGCACCCTCGCGGTGGAGGCGACCGTCCACCATCTCGACCTGACCGTGGGACTCCCGCTCGCCCCGGGCCCCTCGCCCGAGGGGCTGGCCGCGGTGCGCACCGCCCTGGACGGGCTGCTCGGCAGGTCCGCCCCGCCGGAATGGAGCGACGCCCACTACGCGCGCGTGGGCACCGGCCGGGCCCCGCTCACCGACGCCGAACGGGTCGCCCTCGGCCCGGCCGCGGACCGGTTCCCGTTGTTCGGATGAGGGCCCGCGCGGCCCTGCCACACGCCCAACGTGGGGACACGCACCCACGACACCTGCGCGGTGCGGGGCATGCCGGTCACGTTGATGGAAACCTGCGCCCCATGAACAACCCTCCCAGCATCAACAGTTACGTCGACCTGGTCACCGCCGGCCCCGGCGGAGCGATGACCGAGGAAGTCGGCGTCATCACCGGCGACCTCACCGTCGCGACCATCCTCCAGTCCGACGGTCACACCGCGCGCGTCACCGTCCAGCACTCCGGCGGCGACACCTGGTACACCCTGGCCGGCAGCCCCGCCCCGGTGCCGGCCGGCCAACTCGCGGCGTATCACCGGGACCTCCTGGGCCGCATCCGCCGGGGTGGCGGCACCCGCGCGAGCTGACGCGGGTGCCGGTACGCGGCCGGTCCCGGCCCCTCGCCGCCGCCGACGGGCGGTCAGCAGCGTGG
Organism: Streptomyces sp. NPDC048514; assembly: GCF_043199955.1. Lineage (NCBI taxonomy): Bacteria > Bacillati > Actinomycetota > Actinomycetes > Kitasatosporales > Streptomycetaceae > Streptomyces > Streptomyces sp. NPDC048514. The sequence goes on from NZ_JBICWT010000003.1 coordinate 497,039, forward strand.
CTCCGTAGCCGAATGCTGCGTGAGACGCGAACTCGCGGGTAACCGGCGATGTCATGAACGCGTTAAGAGAACGGCCGCAGAAGCCGCTGCACGGACGGGAGGGCGGGCCGCCGCCCCTCGCCGTCGCCGTCGCCGTCATCGTCGCCGTCATCGTCGCCGCCGCCGGTCCGAGGAGGTAGCCGTGCTGTTCCTGGTCGTCGCTCTGCTCCTGCTGGGCATCGTCGTGGGCTCGGCAGCCTATCTGCCGTGGCCCGTCACGCTGGTGCTCGGTGCGCTCATCGCCGTATGGCTCCTGGTCTTCTCGGGACGCGAACGGCGCCGCCGCAACCGGACGAGGAGGGCCTGACATGCGACTCACCGCACCCCCCTCGCGCCGGACGGGCCGACGGGACACCGAAGGCATGGCGGTGGCCTCCTTCGTCCTCGGACTCGTCGGGCTGCTCGTCCTCAACGTCGTCCTCGGCCCCATCGCCATCGTGCTGGCGATCATCGCCCTGCGCCGGGACACGCCTCGCCGGTTCCGCGCGTTCCTCGGTCTGGGCCTGGGCGTAGCGGACCTGGTCGTGCTCGCCGTCCTGGCGTCCGCGCACGGGACGGCGTCCTGGTCGGTCTGGGGCGGCTGAGCGCCAGCGCGGCCGGGCGCACCGGGACTCGGCACCCTCCCGACGGCATCACGCGGCCGGCGCACCGGGTTTCGGCGCCCGCCTCCAGGGGAGCCGGTGCGCGTGGATTCGTACAGGCCGGTGAAGCCGTCCGCCGGGGGCGACGGCCGGGGCGCTCGGCTGCGCTTCGACGGCTGGATCGCCGGCATCGGCACGGCGTCCGGTACCCGGGTGGTTCTCGGCCACTGGCCCCGCTCCCCGTTCGGTGCGTTCAGCGACGTGATGATCGAGCGGGCCGACGGCCACCGCCTGCTGCTCGCCCCGACCCGGCGCGCGGCCGACTTCATCGCCGGCACCTATTCCTTCGACGAGGTACGCGTGGTGCCGGTACGGGTCCGCGTCACCGGTGACCGGTGGTCGGTCACGGCCGGTACGCTGCTCGAGCTGAGTTTCACGGTCGGCCGCCGCAGTCTGCCGGGGCTGCTGCTCAGTGCGATACCCGATGCGCTGGCCGTCCGGACCTGCTGGTCGGCGCTGATCGATCCGGCCGCCCGGCTGCTGTTCGGCGTGCGGACCCGCGGAAGCGCAGGTGGTGGCCGGCGCGAGTGGTACGGCGCGCGAGACCTGCACCGGATCGCCACGGCGAGCGCCGTCCACGAGGGGCGCGGTCTCGGCGCTCTCGCCCCGGTCGAGCCCGCCGTGCGGTTCGGTTTCGGCTCGACGCCCCGCACTCCCTGCCTGGTACGCGTCACGACGACGGTGAGCACACCCCGCGCGGCCGGTCGACCACGGCGCCCACGTGGTGCCGTGATCAGGGCGTGGTTCTGTCGTGGCGGCTGATCCCATGAGGGAGACGTGGTCCCGTCATCGGAGGCATGGCTCCTCGGACACGGCGGAGACGCCAGGAGTGCTCGCCCCGGCGTGACGCGCCGTCAACGGCCAGCCGCCTTCCGGCGGTTGGCTTTTCCATGAACATGCAAAAGGCGGCTCCCGCACCTTGACCGACAGATGGTCCAGACCAATCATGGCCTAGACCAATAGCCCCGGCCGGGCTGCACAGCGCGACACCCCGCTCTCTCGCCTGTCGTTCGCTATCCGGGAGTACCCGATGAAACGTCCGAGATCCGTACGCGCCCTGCTCACGGGCATGGCCACCCTGGCCGCGTCCGCCGGGCTCGCCCTGGGGTTCGGGGGCACCGCGCATGCGGCTGCTCCGCTGCCCGCGCACGTATTCGCCCCCTACTTCGAGGCCTACAGCGGCGACAGCCCCGCCGCGCTGGCACAGGCCTCCGGCGCGAAGTACCTGACCATGGCCTTCCTGCAGACCGAGAAGAAGGGCTCGTGCACCCCGTACTGGAACGGGGACACCGGCACGCCCGTCGACGGCTCGGTCTTCGGCGCCGACTTCGCCACCATCCGCTCCCGCGGCGGCGACGTCATCCCCTCCCTGGGCGGGTACGCCGCCGACAACGGCGGCACCGAGATCGCCGACAGCTGCACCGACGTCAACTCCATCGCCGCCGCCTACGAGAAGATCATCACCACCTACGACGTCTCGCGGCTCGACATGGACGTCGAGGACAACTCCCTCACCGACACCGCGGGCGTCGACCGCCGCAACGAGGCGATCAGGAAGGTGCAGGACTGGGCCGCCGCCAGCGGCCGCACGGTGCAGTTCTCCTACACCCTGCCCACCACGACGACGGGCCTCGCCGACAGCGGGCTCGCCGTGCTGCGCAGCGCCAGGAACGCGGGCGCCAAGGTGGACGTCGTCAACCTCATGACGTTCGACTACTACGACGGCGCCACGCACCACATGGCCACCGACACCCAGACGGCCGCGAGCGGACTGCACGACCAACTGGCCCAGCTGTACCCGAACCTGTCGGACACCCAGCTGTGGAACATGGTCGGCGTCACCGAGATGCCCGGCGTGGACGACTACGGCCCCGCGGAGACGTTCACCACCGCCGACGCGAAGACCGTGTACGACTGGGCGGTCGCCAAGGGCATCAACACGCTGTCCTTCTGGGCACTCCAGCGCGACAACGGCGGCTGCCCGGGCTCCGGCGCCTCCGACACCTGCTCCGGCATCGCCCAGGACACCTGGTACTTCACGCACACCTTCGCACCCTTCACCGGCGGTACGACGACACCGCCGGCCGACGACTTCTCCGTGTCCCTCTCTCCCGCCAGCGCCTCGGTCGACCCCGGCGGCTCGGTGACGGCGACGGTGAAGACGTCGGTGACCTCGGGCAGCGCCCGGACCGTCGGGCTCACGGTGAGCGGCGCGCCGAACGGGGCGACCGCGACCCTCAGCCCCACGTCGGTCACCGCGGGCGGCACCGCCACCCTGACCGTGAAGACCGGTGCCGCCACGGCACCCGGCACGTACCCCCTGACCGTCACCGGCACGGCCGGCTCGGCCAGGCACGGTTCGACGTTCACCCTGACCGTGAACGGATCGGGCGGAGCCGCCACGCTCGCCAACGGTGACTTCGAGACCGGCTCGCTCACCCCCTGGGCCTGCGACGGCGGTGCCGCGGTGGTCGCCTCGCCCGTGCACGGCGGCACCCACGCGCTGAAGACCGCCCCCTCCGCCTCGCGGACCGGCCAGTGCGGGCAGACCCTAACGCTGAAGCCGAACACCTCGTACGCGCTGAGCGGCTGGGTCCAGGGACCGTACGCCTACCTCGGGGTCAGCGGGGGCGCCACGGCCAGTGCCTGGACCCCGTCCTCGTCGTGGTCGAAGCTGACGGTGCCGTTCACCACCGGCGCCTCGGGCACCGTCACCGTGTACGTCCACGGCTGGTACGGGCAGGGAGCCGTGTACGCGGACGACCTGACCGTCTCCTGACGCCCCGCCGACCGCGCCGCGGCCGGTCCCGCCCGGGTCAGCGGGTGGGGCCGGCCGCGCTGATCTGCCCCAGCGTGGATTCGGGGTCGTACTCCAGGGCCACGTCGCCCAGGGCCACGATCCCGACCACGCGACCGTCCTCGACGACCGGCAGCCGGCGCAGCGCCTTGCCGCGCATCAGCTGTACGGCGCGGTCGACGTCGTCGTCCGGGGCCACGGTGACCAGTTCGCCGCTGCACGCCTCGGCCACCGTCCGTGCGGTGACGTCCCCGCCCTCGGCGAGGATCCGCACGGTGAGATCCCGGTCGGTGACCAGTCCGCGGAGCCGGTCCCCGGCGCAGACCAGGACCGCACCTATGTCCTCGTCCCGCATGCGGGCGGCAACCTCGCGGACCGGGGTCTCCGGCCCCACCGCGACCGGATTGCAGGTCATGATGTCGCGGACCGCCTGCGCCATGCACCCCTCCACGTCCCTCACCCGACCGTCTCGCCCAGCTCGACCGGCTCATCGCACCGGACCGGCTCGCGCTGGGCCCTACCGCCTCGTCACACCCGACAGGCTCATCGCACCCGACAGGCTCATCGAGGCGGATACCCCGGATAAGGCCGGATAGCTCGTTCGGACGCCGACGGCGCGCCTGCGGCCACATCCCGACCCGGCACGGCGGCGCCGCCTTTCGTAGGCTGAGGAGACCCGATCCTCCCTCCGGGAGGCTGCCGCAGGCGGGAGACGGTCGTGATCGAACTGGCCGCGGTGTTCGCCGTCGCGGGAGCGGCGAGCAATGCCGTGGGCACCGCGTTCCAGCGCAAGGCGGCCTCGGCCAGCAGCCGCGGCGGGATCCGGTTGCTCGCGGAGCTGGTGCATCGGCCCTTCTGGGTCATCGGGATGGCCGGCGTGATCTGCGCCGCGCTGTTCCAGAGCCTGGCCCTGGTCAACGGCCCGCTCGCACTCGTGCAGCCGCTGTTCATCCTGGAACTGCCGTTCGCGCTGCTCGTCGCCGCGCCGCTGATGCACCGGCGGCTGCCCCGCTCGGGATGGTGGGGCGTCGCCGGCTGTGTGGCGGGCCTCGCGGTGCTGCTCGTCGCGGCCGCCCCGCACGGCGCCACCGATCAGGCGCCGCTCGGCCGGTGGATCCCGGCCCTGAGCCTGTGCGTCGGCGGGATGGCCGTGGCGGTGCTGCTGGCCGCCCGGGAACGCTCTCCGGCCCGGCGCGCCGCGTTGCTCGCGGCAGCCTCGGCGACGGGCAACGCCCTGACCGCCGCCCTGCTGAAGTCGGCCAGCGGCACGTTCGCCGACCAGGGCTTCCCGGCGTTCCTGCGGTCCTGGCAGACGTACGGCTTCGCGCTCGCCGGCGTCGCCTCCGTGCTGCTGCTGGAGAACGCGCTGCAGGCCGGTCCGCTGGCCGCGGCGCAGCCCGCGCTGACCATCGGCGACGCCGTGGTCAGCCTGACGCTGGGCATCACCCTGTTCGACGAACGCATCCGCACCGGATGGTGGCTCGTGCCGCAGGTGTGCGGGGCCCTGCTGATCCTCGTGGGCGTGGTGGTCCTCAGCCGGGCCGTCCAGCGCATCGTCGTGCTGCCGGTCCCGGCCGAGGAACGGCATCTCGCGACGTGAACCGGCTCGGAACGCGACGGCCGGCGGGACGTGAGCGGGCAGCGGCGGCCGGCGCCGTGAGCGCCGTCCGGCGTGCGTGCGCGGAGCCGGGATCAGGGCTATGATCGCACTATAGTTGTTGAAACTAAAACTATCATGGATGGGAGGTGGGTTCCGGTGAGCAACACCGAGACGAGGCCCGCCGAGATGCGGTGCGGCTCCCCCGCCGGAGAGATGCCGCAGGACCCGGCCGCGCGGGTCGAGGTCCTCACGCCCCGCGACGTTCCGCTCGGCGGCCCCCGCGCGATGACGGTACGGCGCACCCTCCCCCAGCGGAACCGCAGCCTGATCGGCGCCTGGTGCTTCGCCGACCACTACGGCCCCGACGACGTCGCCCGCAGCGGCGGCATGGACGTCGCCCCGCACCCGCACACCGGACTGCAGACGGTGAGCTGGCTCTTCAGCGGGGAGATCGAGCACCGGGACAGCCTGGGCAGCCACGCCCTCGTACGGCCCGGTGAGCTGAACCTGATGACCGGCGGGCACGGCATCAGCCACTCCGAGGTCTCCACGCCCGGCACCACCGTGCTGCACGGAGTCCAGCTGTGGGTGGCACTGCCGGGAGAACACCGGGACGCCGCAAGGGACTTCCAGCATCACGCGCCCGAGCCGGTGCGCCTCGATGGTGCCGTGCTGCGCGTGTTCCTGGGCTCTCTCGCCGGTGTGGTCTCCCCCGTGCGGACGTTCACCCCCCTGCTCGGCGCCGAGATCGTGCTGGAGCCGCGCGCCGCACTCACCCTCACCGTCGACCCCCGCTTCGAGCACGGCGTCCTCGTCGACCGGGGTGAGGTCCGCGCCGCCGGCACACCGCTGCGGCCGGCCGAGCTGGGCTATGTGCCCGACGGCCGAGACACTCTCACCCTCGTCAACGGGCCGGACGGCACCGCCCGCCTCGTCCTCCTCGGCGGACCACCCTTCGGCGAGGAGATCGTGATGTGGTGGAACTTCGTCTGCGGGTCGCACGCGGAGGTCGTACAGGCACGCGCGGACTGGACGACGGGGAACCGGTTCGGCGAGGTGCAGGGCTACGACGGGGCCCCGCTGCCCGCACCCGCCCTGCCGCCGGTGCCGTTGAAGCCACGGGGAAGGACGCGCTGACCCGGTGAACGCCGGAACCGTGATCCGGTCCGGCCGTCACCGCGCGGTCTGCTTCGGCACATGCCCGTCTGCACCGCAGACGCGAGCCCGGGCGCACACCGCGGAACACGGGGTCCGCCCGGGCCGGCCCTCGTGCCCGTGAGACACGGGCAAGGGTTCTCGGCTGTCAGAGAGGCGAACCGGGATCCCCGGGGCGGATACGACCGCGCCAGCCACCGGACTCACCGCCACGGCTCTCGATGTAGTCCTTGAAGCGTCGCAGGTCCCCCTTGACGCGGCGATCGATCACGCCGAGCATGTCCGCGCCCTTCTCGGCGACACCGCTGGGCTCCACGTCCATCGTCAGCTCGACGCGGGTGTGCGCGTCGTCGAGCCGTTCGAACCGGACCGATCCCCGCTGCCGCGTGTCACCGTCGACGGACCGCCAGGTGATCCTGTCGTCCGGCAACTGGTCCACGATCTCCGTGTCGAACTCGCGCCGCACCCCACCGATGCGGGTGGTCCAGTGGTTGTGCCGGTCGTCGAGCTGCCTGACCTCCTCGACACCCTCCATGAAGTCCGGGAACCGCTCGAACTGGGTCCACTGGTTGTACGCGGTGTGGACCGGGACATCGACGTCCACTGCTTCCTTGACCGTGCTCATTCCTCTTCCTCCTTCACTGGTCGCAGCCCTGGCGGCCGTCAGCTCGTCTGCACGCGTGCGGTGCCCGGGTACCCAGAAGAGCGGCACGAACCCCACGGCTCACCTCGTGGTGCACTTGCCGGCCGACGCGCTGCGGCTCGAGTGCGACCCGGTCCGAGGGCTCGGGACTGCGCGTGGTCCTCGGCCGGTCCTCGCCGCCAGGTCCCCGCCCGGCCCGGTCAGGCGAGTACGCGGGTGAGGAAGTCGCGGATGTGCCCGGTGATGTTCTCGAGATGGCTCTCCAGGGCGAAGTGCCCGGAGTCGATCAGGTGGATTTCGGCGTCGGGCAGGTCCCGGCCGAACGCCTTGGCGCCGTCCACTGCGCGAAATCGCGACGGCACCGGCACGGAACTAGGATCGGTCGGGGCGCACCTGGCACAGCGCCGTGGACGCCATGGCGAAAGGCCCGGCCGGCCACCCGCAGGAGGTCCCCTATGGCGACGCTGCTGTCCGTCAACGTGGGTCTGCCGAAGGACGTCTCCTGGCAGGGCAGGACCGTCCGCACCGGCGCCTGGAAGTCACCCGTGCACGGCCCCCGGATGGTGCGACGGCTGAACGTCGACGGGGACGGCCAGGGAGACCTGGCCGGGCACGGCGGTGACATCCGTGCCGTCCTCGTCTACCAGTCGCAGTCCTACCGGTACTGGCGGCAGTACCTCGGCCGGGACGACCTGACCTTCGGGATGTTCGGGGAGAACTTCACCGTGGACGGGCTGCCGGACGACGACGTGTGCATCGGCGACCGGTACCGCATCGGCGAGGCCGAATTCGAGGTCACGCAGCCGCGTGTCACCTGCTACCGCGTCGGCATGCGGCTGGGCGAACCCGCCATGGCCTCGTTGCTCGTCGCCCACCACCGCCCGGGCTTCTACCTGCGCGTCCTCACCGAGGGACACGTGCAGGCCGGCGACCGGATCACCCTGACGCGCAAGGGCCCCGGGGAACTCAGCGTCGCCGAGACCGACGCCCTGCTCTACCTTCCCGACCGCGACCCCGCCAAGCTCCGCCGGGCGCTGGAGATCTCCGCGCTCAGTCCCGGCTGGCAGCAGTCCTTCCGCGAACTCGCCGCCCCCCGGCCGCCGGGACGGGAACCCGGGGAACCGGTCGGCCCCGGCACCCGGCGGCCCGGCGAGGAGCCGGGATGGCCGGGATTCAGGACCATGCGCGTCGCCCGCATCGTCCCCGAGACCCCCACGATCTCGTCGATCCACCTCGACGCCACCGACGGCACCACGCTGCCCGTGGCCCGCGCCGGCCAGTACCTCTCCGTCCGCCTCGCCGTCGGCGACACCGGCCCCACGGTGCGCAGCTACTCCCTCTCCTCGTCGCCCTCGGCCGGCACCTACCGGATCAGCGTCAAGCACGAGGCCCACGGTCGGGTCAGCAGGTACATCCACGACACACTGCGCCCCGGGGACCTCGTGGACATCGCCAGCCCCCGCGGAACGTTCGTGCTCGAAGAAGGCGCGCGTCCGGTCGTCCTCGCCTCCGCTGGGATCGGCGCCACTCCCGTGCTCGCCATGCTCCACCAGCTCGCCGCCCGGCGGGACCCACGTCCCGTCTGGTGGATCCATGTCGCCCACGACCGCGCCCGGCACGTCTTCGCCGACGAGGCCCACGCGCTCCTGGCCCGGCTCCCCGACGCCCACGAGCACATCTACTACACCGCCGAAGCCGCGCCGCAGCCCGGCGAACGCGCCGTGACGCCCGGGCGTCCGACCGTCTCCTCGCTCGCGGCGATGGGCCTGCCCACCGACGCCGACGCCTACCTCTGCGGTCCGACCGCCTTCATGGACGATTTCGGCGGTCAGCTGCACGACCACGGCCTGCGCCCCGAGCACATCCACACGGAGCGGTTCAGCTCGCTCCCCGCCATCAACCCCGGCGTGACGTCCACCACCACCGTCCGGCCGCACCGGCCGCCCGGCCCACCGGGCACCGGCCCCCTCGTCACCTTCGCCCGCAGCGGCGTCACCACCCCGTGGTCGCCGGCCCACGCGACGCTCCTCGATCTCGCCGAGGCCTGCGACATCCCCACCCGCTGGTCCTGCCGGACCGGGGTCTGCCACACCTGTGTCACCGCCCTGCTGGCGGGCGACGTCTCCTACACCACACCGCCCCTGGAACCTCCCGGGCCCGGCACCGTCCTCGTCTGCTGCAGCGAACCGGCCGGCGAGATCGTCCTCGACCTCTGACGGGGCGCCATTGAGCGTCCGGGGCGGCCCGGCCACGGCGGCGCCGGCCCCGGAACGCTCAGGTGACCGGGCCCGGCGCCGGCGGCGACGGGTCGTAGGCCGCGTCCCGCACGATGTCGCGCAACCGCTGAACGGCGGTGAGCAGCTGGCGATGGGTGGTGTACAGCGCGTTGACACCGAAGCGCAGGAGATCCGGGGCACGCATGTCGATGATCACGCCCCGCTCCGCCAGCGCCCTGGCCAGGCCGTGGGCGTGGGGATGGCGCAGGGCGACATGGCCCGCGCGTCGTGCCGGGTCGGCCGGGGTGACGGCCTCGATGCCGAGAGGGGCGAGGAGTTCGGTGGTGCAGTGGAGGAAGAAGTCCGTCAGGGACAGGCTCTTGGCGCGGACCTCGGCGAGGTCGACACCGTCGAAGACGGTGAGCGCCGCTTCCAGCGCGAGCAGGGAGAGGATGGGCGGGGTGCCGATGCGGGCCCGCGCGATGCCCGGCGCGGGTGTGTAGTCCGGGCCCATACCGAAGGGGTTCGCATGACCGGTCCAGCCGGTCAGCGGGGTCTCCAGCGAGGCGTGGTGGCGGTGGGCCGCGTAGAGGTATGCGGGGGCGCCCGGGCCGCCGTTGAGGAACTTGTACCCGCAGCCGACGGCGAAGTCCGCCTCCAGGGCGTCGACATGCAGTGGCATGGCGCCGGCGGCATGGCACAGGTCCCACACGGCGAGCGCCCCGGCGCGGTGCGTGGCCTCGGTGATCGCGGCCATGTCGTACAGCTCCCCGGTGCGGAAGTCGACCGGTGAGCAGCTGACCACGGCGACCCGTTCGCCCTCCTCGGCGAGGAACGCCGCCAGGCCGGCGGGGGGCACGTGCCGCACCTTCAGGTCCTCGCGCCGGGCGACCGCCTCCGCGAGGTACCGGTCGGTCGGGAAGTGGCCGGGGTCGGTGACGAGCAGCGGCCGGCCGGGGCGCAGCGCGACGGCCGCGCTGAGCGCGGTGAACAGCTGCACGCTGGTGGAGTCCCCGGCCACCGTCTGGCCCGGCGCGGCGCCGATCAGGCGGCCGATCGTGTCGCCCACCCGCAGCGGCGCGTCCCACCAGCCGTTGCCGTTCCAGGAGCGGATCAGGTCGGTGCCCCACTGGCGGGTCACGAGGTCGGCCAGGGCCGGGGGTACGGCGGCGGGCAGCGGGCCGAGGGAGTTGCCGTCGAGGTACACGACCCCGCCCGGGATCAGGAACCGCTCGGCGAGGGGGGCCAGGACGTCGTCCGCGTCGGACCGCGCGGCCCGGGCGTCGAGTGCGGTGGGGACGGTCGTCACGGCTGGGTGGCCTTCCGCGTGTCGGTGTCGGGCCGTCGGGCGCCGAAGGCGGACGACAGCTCCCACAGAATGTCGGTCACCGCGCGGGCGCCGGACGCGTCCGGCTCGATGAGCGTGTAGTGGCCGGTTCCGGGCAGTACGACGGTGCGCAGATCGTCGTGCACGGCCGCGTAGTCGGCGAACTGGGTGAGGGGGACCTCTTCGTCGACGGCGCCGTGCAGGAGCACGGTGGGCACGCCCGTGGTGCCCGCGTCGCGCAGCAGGGTGAGGGGGTCGACCTGGGCCAGCCGCTGGGCGAAAGGCTCCTCGCCGCCCAGGAGCTGGAGGGCGGCGCCGTTGCTGAGGTCGTCGCGGCGGGTTGCGGTGAGGTCCGTGATCGGCGCGAGGGCGAGCACTGCGGTCGGCAGCTCCCGGGTGTGCCAGGGGGAATCCTCGGCCAACAGGCCACGGGCCGCGCACCACAGGGCCAGATGGCCACCGGAGCAGTGCCCCGACAGGACGTACGGCCGGCCCGCCGGCAGGGTGTCCACGATCCGGGCGACGTCGTCGAAGGTCTCCGGATAGCCGCCCGCCCCGCCCGAACGGCGGAAGCCCGGCAGCAGCACGTCGAAGCCCTGCCGGGCGAGGTAGGCGGCGAAGGGCGTCAGATGCATCCGGTCGTAGCGCCAGTATCCGCCGTGCAGCAGGATCACCAGCGGGGCGCCGGGATTCTCGGCCGGCCAGGCGTCGTAGACCTGGTGCGGGTGGTCACCGTAGCGGCCGTGCACCGGGGCCAGGACCGGCTTCAGGCTCAGCACCCGCTGTTCCTCCTCCGCCGCGAAGGCGGAGATGACCCTAGACGTCACCGCGCACCTCCCACAGCTCGGGGAAGACCGGGCGGACGGCGCGCTGTTCGAGCCAGGCGAGCCCGGTGGAACCGGCGCTGCCGCTCTTGGCGCCCATGGCCCGGCGGACGACCATGACGTGGTCGAAGCGCCAGCGCTGGACGAGTTCGGCTATGTCGGTGAGCAGTTCACCGAGGGCGAGCAGCGGGTGGGCCTGCGGGCCCGAGTAGATCCGCCGCCACACCTCGACGACACCCGGGTCCGAACGGTAGGGGGTGGTCATGTCCCGCTCCCGCACGTGATCGGGAACGGGCAGTCCGCGTCGGTGCAGGAACCCGAGCGCCTCGTCGTACAGGGACGGTTCGCGGTGGGTGTCGCCGAGCGCCTCGTGCACCGCCGGGTCGCCCTCGTGCAGGCGCAGCATCGAGGCGGACTTGTCACCGAGGAGGAACTCCATGTGCCGGTACATCGCCGACTGGAAGCCGGACGCCTGGCCGAAGGCGGCCCGGAATCCGTTGAACTGAGTGGGCGTCAGGGCGGCGAGCGGACCCCAGGTCGCGTTGAGGGCGGTCAGCGCGCGGCGGCTGCGCACCAGGGCGTCCATGGCCGCGTTCAGGTCGTCCTTCGCGAAGGCCGTCCCGGCCACGCGCCACTCGTGGACGATCAGGGTGAACCACAGCTCCATCACCTGTGTGGTGACGACGAACCCCATCTCGTCCGGAGCCTCGGTGAGGGGGTGCTGCAGCCCGTTGAGGACGGATGCGCGCACATAGGCGTCGTAGGGACTGGCGCCCGCGAACGGCCGGGTCAGGGCGTCGTCCGCGGCCGGCCGGGTCACGGCCTCGTCCACGGCCGGCCGGCCGGGTGCGGAGGTGCTGTCATTCATGCTGTCTCCTAGTGCTGCCGTCGGCCGGCCGGGTGCCCGGGCGGCGGCGCGGCGGGAAAGGCCCGGGGTCACACGCCGAGGTGGACGCCGCCGGACGCGTCGATCCACTGACCGGTCATCCAGCGGGCGTCGTCGCTCGCCACGAAGGACACGACGTCGGCGATGTCCGCGGGGGCCCCGAGGCGGCCGAACACGGAGGCGCCGGCGTACCTCTGGCGGATCTCCGGGACGCTGAGCGTGGGATTGATCTCGGTCTCGGTGTAGCCGGGGGCGACACTGTTGACCGTGATGCCCCGGGAGCCCAGCTCCTGTGCGAGGGCCAGGGTGAGGTAGTCCAGGGCTGCCTTGGTCATGGTGTAGGCGACGAGCTGGGGAAAGGCGACGCGGGTGGCCACCGAGGAGACGTTCACGATCCGGCCGCCGTCGCGCAGCCGGTCGAGTCCGCGCTGGACGACGAAGAACGGCGCCTTGGTGTTGACGGCGAACGCCCGGTCGTAGTCCGCCTCGGTCACGTCCGCGATCCGGCGCGGGAGGGTGATGCCGGCGTTGTTGACGAGGATGTCCAGTCCGGGTTCGGCGTCCCGGCCGGCCAGGGCGCGGTCGAAGGCGGCCCACAGGGTGTCGGCGTCACCGGGCACACCGAGTTCGGCGTGGACGGGGAAGGCGCGACCGCCGTCGGCCTCGATCTCCTTGACGGTCCGCTCGGCCGCCGACCGGTCGTGCCCGTAGTGGACGGCCACCAGGGCGCCCTCGCCGGCGAGCCGCCGGCCGATGGCCCGGCCGATGCCGCGGCTGCCTCCGGTGACCAGGGCGGTCTTGCCGTCGTGCCGCAGGGGGGTGGTCATCGTCTTCTCCTTCAGCTGGGTGGGTTCCGGCCGTGGCGGCGGGGTGTGTGCGCCAGGTCAGGCGTCGAAGTCGAGGGTGATCTCGGCGCTCAGCGGGCGGGCGCGGCAGGTGAGGGTGTAGCCGGCGGCCAGTTCGGCGGCGTCCAGCGCGTGCGCGGCTCCGGTCGTCACCCGGCCGGACACGACCCTGGCCCGGCAACTGCCGCAGATGCCCTCGCGGCACGCGTAGGGCACGTCGGGGTGGGCGCGCAGCAGCGCGTCGAGCAGCGCGGCGTCCTGGGGGCCCACGGTGGCGACGCGCCGGCGCCCGTCGTAGAGCGCGGTGACCCGGGTCCCGTTCGGGGCCGGGGTCCCGGTGACCGGTGGTGGCGTCGCCGGCGGGGTGTCGCCGAGGGTGAACAGTTCGGTGCGTACGAGGTCCGGGTCGGCGCCCCACTCCGTCAGCGCCTGCCGGACCGTGGCGACCAGGCCCGCCGGTCCGCACAGGGCGAAGGTGGTGCCGGGGCCGGGCCGGGCGTGAAGCGCGGTGAGCAGGCGGGGCAGCGTTCCGGCGCCGATCCGTCCGCTCAGTGGGCCGCCGCCCTCCCGGTCCTCGCGGGTGAGGACGTACAGGGCGGTGAACCGGTCGACGAAGGCGTCCTTGACCACGGCCAGTTCGTCGGCGAGCAGGGCGTCGGCGGAAGTGGGCACCGAGTGGATCAGGGAGACACGGCAGTCCGGGTCCTCGCGCAGCACGGCCGCGGCCATGGCCGCGAGCGGGGTGATGCCGGAGCCTCCCGCGACCAGCACGTGGTGGGCGCCGGGGCGCTCGGGCAGGGCGAAGGCCCCGGAGGGCGGGGAGAGTTCGAGGGTGTCGCCCGGTGCCAGGTCCGTCATGGCGTAGGCGCCGAAGCCGTCGGGGGCGCCACGCCTGATGACCAGGCGCAGCGCGGCCGGTTCCGCGGGCGGGGGGCAGACCGAGTAGCTGCGGCGCAGCTCGGTGCCGGCGCCGCGGTGCCGGACGACGACGTGCTCGCCGGGCCGGTGTGCGAAGACCTCCCGCAGGTCGTCGGGCACGTCCAGGGTGACCGCGACGCCGTTCTCGGGCAGTGGCCGCACCTCGGCGACGGCGAGCCGGTACCAGCCGGTGCGCCGGCCGGCGGCCCGGACCGGGACTGCCGTGGCGGCCCCGGTGGCGGCCGGGGTGGCGGCCCTGGCGGTGGCGGGGGTGGCGGCCCCGGTGGTGGCCGGGGTGGCGGCCCCGTTGGTGGCGGGGGTGGCGGCCCCGGTGGTGGCCGGGGTGGCCGAGGTGGCGCCAACGGCGGCAGGGGTGGCCGGGGCTGCGCCAACGGCGGCCGGGGTGGCCGGGATGGCGCCGGTACCGGTGTCGGAAGCCGAGGCGGTGGAGGTGGCGGCGGTGACTTGCTCG